>NZ_JBIAFO010000004.1:0-427851 GCF_042869355.1 Streptomyces sp. NPDC007088 | reverse complement strand
CCAGAGCGTCTCGGCGGCCGCGGTGCCGAGCGTCCTGCTCCATTCCCGGTCCTCGCAGCCCACGGCCGGAGCGGGCTGAGGGTGTCCGCGAGGGTCTCCTTGACGGCGTCCTTGCTGAACAGGGGGTCCGCAAGCGCGTGGCCAGGGCCTCGGGCCCTGGCCCGCAGCCGTCTTCCCCGCTCCTACGCGTCCTGCGGGTGGCCCCCGTCGCGCCGGCGGCGGACCGCCGCGGCGATCGTCCAGCCGAGCCCCGCGGCGGCCACCAGGACGAGCAGCGCCTCGGGGAGCGTGCCCATGCGGGTCGCCGGAGTCCGCGAGGTGCGCAGCGGCACCTCGTCGACGAGGGTGGCCGGGGTGAACATCCCGGTCCTCTGCACGATGCGTCCGTCGGGTCGGATCACGGCGCTGACCCCGCTGGTCACCGGGACGGTGACGCTGCGGCTGTGCTCGACGGCCCGGACCCGGGACATCGCGAGCTGCTGGTAGGTCATCTCGCTGCGGTCGAAGGTCGCGTTGTTGCTCGGTACCGAGATCATCTCGGCCCCGTGAGTGACGGTGTCGCGCACGTCCCAGTCGAAGGCCGCCTCGTAACACGTGGCGATGCCGACCTTCGTCCCGTCCATGGTGAAGACGCCGGGTCTGTCGCCGCGGCTGAAGTCCTGGGCGACCATCGTGGTCCAGCTGTCGTTGATCCTGGCGAGAAGCGAGCGCATCGGAAGGTACTCGCCGAAGGGCTGGATCTGGCGCTTGTCGTAGGTGGCGGTGGGGCCCTGCGCCGGGTCCCACAGGATCTGCTCGTTGTAGAGCCCGCCGTCCGCCTTCTGGACGACGCCGCCGACCGAGATGGGCGCCCCGACCGCCTTGGCGGCCTCGTCGATGACCTCGCTCGCGTCGGGGTTGCGGAAGGGGTCGATGTCGGAGGAGTTCTCCGGCCACAGCACGAAGTCGGGCTGCTTGACCTTCCCGGCCCTGATCCGCTGGGCGAGCCGCTTGGTCTCCTTGACGTGGTAGTCGAGTACGGCGCGCCGCTGCTCGTTGAAGCCGAGGCCGGCGCGTGGCACGTTGCCCTGGATCACGGCGACGGTCGCGGTGCCGTTCTCGGCGCGGTCGGAGACGAGCGGGCGGGCGGCGAGGGCCGCGCCGACCGGGAGCAGGACGGCGAGCCCGGCGGTGAGCGCGGTGGCCCGCGGCAGGAGGCCGTCCCGGCGGTACGCGAGGACGGCACGGACGGCGGCGTACAGGCCGAACCCGCACAGGGCGACGGCGAAGCCGAGGACCGGGGTGCCACCGAGGGCGGCGAGCGGGAGGAAGACCCCGTCGGCCTGGCCGAAGGCGATCTTGCCCCAGGGGAAGCCCCCGAACGGGGCGCGCGCCCGAGCCGCCTCCCCCGCCGTCCACAGCGCGGCGGCCCACAGCGGCCAGCCCGGCAGCCGGGTCACCGGGGCGACGGCGGCCCCGACGAGGGCGAGGAACACGGCCTCGGCGGCGGCGAGCGCGAGCCAGGGTCCGGAGCCCACCTCGACCCCGGTCCACACGAGCAGCGGCAGGAAGAAGCCCAGGCCGAAGAGGTAGCCGAGGCCGAGCCCCGCCTTCCAGGTGCGTCCGTGCAGGACCCAGGCGAACGCGGCGAGGGCCGGCAGGGCGAGCCACCACAGGGTGCGCGGCGGGAAGCTCAGGTACAGCAGCAGCCCGGCGAGGGCGGAGACGACGGCGGGTGCGAGCCGGCGCACCAGCCGCTCTCCCCTGCGGGCGGGGCCGGGGGGCGCTGAGTCGTCCAGCGGGGTGAGGGTGACGGTCACTCTCCGGAGTCTACGGCGCGGCCGGGCCGCGCGGGTGTGGCCTTCCCCTCATGCCCGGTTCGCGAAAAAAGCGCGCCCCTCCCCGGCGGGGGGGGCGCGCAGCGGGTCAGGTACCCGGTGCGGCGGACGGGCCGCCGTAGAGATGGAGGCGTCTGCGGATCTCCCGCACGGCCGCCTCGGCCTCGTCCACGGTGAAGGTGAACTTGCGTCCGTCGCCCAGCCGCAGCACGACGCCCTCGCCGCGGCGGACGACGACGCCGGTGCCCATCTCCGGCCGCCAGCGGTAGCCGTAACCGCCCCAGTGGCGTGGGGTGACGGACGGGTCGAAGTCGGCCTGGACGACGTGGGAGAGCGGGATCACGCGGCGCGGCACCCCGATGTGGCCGCAGCGGACCTCCAGGGTGTCGTGGTCGACGCGGACGGCGACGCTCACGAACGCGAGCGTGCCGAAGAGGATGAGCAGCCCGGCCAGCAGGCAGCCGACCACCGAGACGGCGAGCGCCGCGACGCCCGAGGTCCAGCTGGAGTTGACGGCCAGGGCGATGCCCAGGGCCAGACAGGCGGCGCCCGCGAGCGCGAGCACCCACTGCGCGTGGTTGGTGGCGCGGCCCTCCCAGACCTCGGGGTGAGCCCCGCTGTCGTCCCGGGCGGCCTCGTCGTGGGGTGGGTACCTCATGGCGTTGAGGGTACTCAGGTTCCGCCGTGAAGGCGCCTTGTCGCGCACCGTGACCCGCGTCCCTTTTCGCCGGGGAAAGATCCTTCACGCCGGCGGCGGGGAGGGAGTTCTGGCCGGCCCGCCTCAGTGGGCGGCGCCCACCCCGCTCAGCAGACGGCCCTCGGCGTACTGGAGGGCGGCGGGCGGCAGGGCGCCCTCCTGCCCGCTCAGCAGGACCGTGAGCCCGCCCGTTCGGGTGAGGTCGGGGGTGCCTGCGACGCGTCGCAGGGCCTGGGCGGCGACCGCCCCCGCCGAGCCGTGCAGCACGAGCGGGGGTTCGCCGGGGCCGCGCAGCGCGGCGCGGATACGGTCGGCGACGAGTTCGTAGTGGGTGCAGCCCAGGACGACGGTCGACACCTCGCGGGGTGTACGGGCGGCCGCGGCGGCGACAGCGGCGTCGACGGCCGCCTCGTCGCCCTGCTCGACGGCGTCGGCCAGCCCCGGGCAGGGCACCTCGGTGACCTCGACACCGGCGGCGAACTCGGCGATCAGTCCGCGCTGATAGGCGCTGCCCGTGGTGGCGGGGGTCGCCCAGATCGCGACGGGGCCACCACCGGTCGCGGCCGGCTTGATCGCGGGCACGGTGCCGATCACGGGGAGGCCGGGCTCGAAGCGGGCGCGCAGCGCGGGCAGGGCGTGCACCGTGGCGGTGTTGCACGCGACCACGAGGGCGTCCGGGCGGTGGGCGGCGGCGGCCTCGGCGACGGCGAGGGCACGCCGGGTGAGGTCCTGCGAGCTGCGGCGTCCCCAGGGCATTCCCTCGGGGTCGCTGGAGAGGAGGAGGTCGGCGTCGGGCCGCAGTCCGCGGAGGACGGCAGCGGCCGGCAGCAGCCCGATTCCGGAGTCCATGAGCGCGATCTTCACCCACTCACCATAGTCGAAGGGCCGGTGCGCCTCCCGGGCGTGGTGGCAGACTGCGGCGGATGAGTGTCGTCGTGTGGATCTCCGTTGTCTCCCTCGCCGCGTGGCTGTGGCTGCTGCTGGGCCAGGGCTTCTTCTGGCGTACCGACGTGCGCCTGCCGCCTCGGCGCGATCCCGCGCGCTGGCCCTCGGTGGCGGTGGTGGTGCCCGCGAGGGACGAGGCGGAGGTGCTGCCGCTGAGCCTGCCCTCGCTCTTGGAGCAGGAGTACCCGGGGCACGCGGAGGTGGTGCTGGTGGACGACGGGAGCACGGACGGGACCGGGGAGCTGGCCCGGTCGCTGGCCTCGACGTACGGCGGGCTGCCGCTGCGGATCGTGTCGCCGGGAGAGCCGCCGAACGGCTGGACGGGGAAGCTGTGGGCGGTGCGGCACGGGATCGCCCTGGCCCGGGAGCGGGAACCGGAGTTCCTGCTGCTGACGGATGCGGACATCGCGCACGAGCCGGACAGCCTGCGCTCGCTGGTGGCGGCCGCGGAGGGCAACGGCCTCGACATGGTGTCGCAGATGGCGCGCCTGCGGGTGGCGAGCCTGTGGGAGCGCATGGTCGTTCCGGCCTTCGTCTACTTCTTCTCGCAGCTCTACCCCTTCCGGTGGATCAACCGTCCGCGCGCGCGGACGGCGGCGGCGGCCGGGGGGTGCGTCCTGCTGCGCACGAGCACCGCTGTCGCGGTGGGGGTGCCGGACGTGATCCGGCAGTCGGTCATCGACGACGTCGCTCTCGCGCGCGCCGTGCAGCGCGGCGGCGGGCGGATCTGGCTGGGCCTCGCCGAGCGGGTGGACAGCGTGCGTCCCTACCCGCGGCTGGCCGACCTGTGGCGCATGATCGCGCGCAGCGCCTACGCGCAACTGCGCCACCAACCGTTGGTCCTGCTGGGGACGGTGCTCGGTCTCGCGCTGGTCTATCTGGTACCGCCGCTCGCCCTGACCGTGGGTCTGGCCGCCGGTGACGCGGTGGTCGCGGCAGCCGGGGCGGCGGCCTGGCTCGTGATGACGGCGACCTACCTGCCGATGCTGCGCTACTACGGGCAGAACCCGCTCCTTTCGCTGCTGCTGCCGGTCACCGCGTTCCTGTACCTGCTGATGACGGTGGACTCGGCGGTGCAGCACTACCGGGGCAGGGGCGCGGCCTGGAAGGGCCGCACCTACGCACGGCCCGAGCCGCAGACCGTGTTCCCGGGACCGGGACCGGGCACGGGGGAGCCGGAGGCCGGGAGCGTGCGGGAGGGCTGAGCGGGCCCCCTCGGCGGGGCCGGGCAGCCGGCGGCGGGGGTGGCCCGCACCGCCGGGCGAGCGTGCCGGGCTCATCGGCCGCCGCCTCAGCGGGTGAACGCCGGGAGGAGCCCGTCACCAGTCGTGCCGGGCTCCTCCGGAGAGCGGGTGCGGGTCAGGCGGCGTCCTCGCGCAGGCGTTCCGCCTCCTCGCGCCGGGCGCGCTGGCGGGCGACGTCCGCGACCGGGGCCGAGAGCAGGAGGGTGCGGGTGTAGGGGTGCCGCGGGGTGCGGGTGACGGTGTCGGCGGGGCCGGTCTCGACGATCTCGCCGTGGTGGATGACGGAGACCCGGTGGCTCATGTAACGGACCACGGACAGGTCGTGCGAGACGAAGAGGTAGGAGACGCCGGTCTGTTCCTGGATCTCCAGGAGCAGTTCGAGCACCGCCGCCTGTGTGGTGAGGTCGAGCGCGGAGACCGGTTCGTCGCACACGATCAGGCGCGGGCGCAGCGCGAGGGCACGGGCGATGGCGACGCGCTGGCGCTGCCCTCCGGAGAACTCCCTCGGCAGCCGGGCTGCGGCGTCCGCGGGCAGCCGTACGCGGTCCAGGAAGCGGCCGACACGGCCGCGCGCCTCCTTGGCCCCCACCCCCTGGCCGAGCAGGGGCTCGGCGAGGGTGTCACCGACCGTCCTGGACGGGTTGAGGGAGGTGTAGGGGTCCTGGAAGATGACCTGGAGGTCCCCGCCCAGGGCGCGTCTGCGGGCGGGTTTCATGCCGTCGAGGCGTTCGCCCGCGAAGGTGATGCCGCCCCCGCTCACCGGGACGAGGCCGAGGACGGCGCGCCCGATGGTCGTCTTGCCCGAGCCGGATTCGCCGACCAGGCCCAGGGTCTCCCCCGCCCCGATGTCGAGGCTCACGCCCTTGAGCACCTCGGCGCGCGGGGCGCGCCAGCCCTTGCCGGGAAAGGACACCCGCAGGTCGCGGATGTCGAGGAGCGGTTGCGAGGCGCTCTCGGCCGAAGCCTGCTCGGTGCTCATACGGTCGTGCCCTTCGTGTGTGCCGGCTGCCAGGGGGCCCGTGCCGGCACCTCGTCGAGCACGGCGTCCAGCAGGGTGCGGGTGTAGGGGTGCCGGGGCGCGTGCAGGACCTGTTCGACGGCGCCCGTCTCGACGACGCGTCCCTCGCTCATGACGGCCACCCGGTCGCAGAGGTCGGCGACGACTCCGAGGTTGTGGGTGACGAGGAGGATGCCGAGCCCCCGTTCCGCGCGCAGCCGGCGCAGCAGCGCGAGGATCTCCGCCTGGACGCGGACGTCGAGGGCGGTGGTCGGCTCGTCGGCGATCAGCAGTCTCGGCTCGCAGGAGATGGCGCCGGCGATCAGGACGCGCTGGGCCATGCCCCCGGATATCTCGTGCGGATAGGCGCGGAAGGCCCGTTCCGGGTCGGGGATCTCGACGGTGCGCAGCAGGTCGAGGGCGCGTGTGCGGGCCTCGGCACGGCTCAGCCCGAGGGTGACCCGCAGGGGTTCGACGAGCTGGCTGCCGATGGTGAACGCGGGGTCCAGATTGCTCATGGGCTCCTGCGGTACGTAGCCGATGACGGTGCCGCGCAGGGAGCGGTGCCGCTTCTCGGGCAGTCCGACGACCTCGTGCCCCTCGACGGTGACGCTGCCCCGGGTGACGGCGCCGCCCGCCGGGAGGAGGCCGAGGACGGAGAAGGCGGTCTGGGTCTTGCCCGAACCGGACTCGCCGACCAGGCCGAGGATCTCGCCGGGTGCCACGTCGAGGTCGACGCCGTGCACGACCTCCTTGTCCGAGCCGTCCGGGAGGCCGTACGCGACCGTGAGGCCCCGCACGGAGAGCAGTTCGCCGCGGTCCGCGGCGTCCGCCGCCGTGTGCGCGCCGGTCTCGCGCGCGGCGGGCCGCACGGGCTCCGGGGCGCGGCGGGTGGAGCGGCGGCGGGTCGTGCCCCGGTCCTCCAGGAGGTCCCGCAGGGCGGCGGCGAGCAGGACGAGGGCGCCGCTGGTGAGGCCGAGGGCGAGTCCGGGCCAGAGCATGAGCACGGGTGCGCGCTGGATGTTCTGGAACGCCTCTTCGAGCATCGCGCCCCAGGTGGGCGCTGAACCGCTGCCGATGCCGAGGAATTCGAGGCCCGCCTGGAGGCCGATGGCGATCCCGGCGACGAGCGCGACCTGGATGATGACGGGTGCGCGGACCACGATGAGGATGTGGCGGGCGACGATCCTGCGGTCGGTCAGGCCGGAGACGCGTGCGGCGTCGACGTACAGCTCGCCCCGGACGTTCGCCACCAGACCGCGCACCAGGCGGTAGAAGCTCGGCGCGACGAGCACGCCGAGGACGAGCATGAGCACCCACACCTTCGGGCCGAGGATCGCGCGGCTCGCGAGCAGGACGACCATCGCGGGCAGCGCCATGACCAGATTGACGATCCAGCCCGCCACCGCGTCGAAGCGGCCGCCCCGGTAGCCGGCGTACAGCCCCGAGGGCACCCCGAGGAGCAGCCCGACCGCGAGGGAGAGCACCGCGCCGCCGAGGGTCTCCCGGCCGCCGTACAGCAGGCGGGAGAGGATGTCGCGGCCGGCCGAGTCGAGTCCGAGCGGGTGTCCCCCGCCCGCCCCGGCGAAGGCGCCGCTGAGCGAGGAGGCCCCCGGGTCCTGGGGGGCCAGCACGGGGGCCAAAAGGACGGCGAGCACGATGAGCAGGAGCAGGCCGGCGGAGCTCGCGCCCAGCGGGTGCCGCAGGAGTCGGTGCAGGAGGCCGTGGCCCGGACGGGCGGGCGCGTCCGGCGTGGTGGGCTCCGCGGGGGGTGTTCCGTCCGCGCGGGGGGCGTCCGCCGGGTCGCTCGCGTCGGTCACGGCCGCCACGGCCTGGAGGTTCTCGCTCACGCGACCCTCGCCTTCGGGTTAAGCCAGCCGATCAGGACGTCGACGAGGAGGTTGATGAGGACGACCCCGATGACCGTGAGCATGACCAGCGCCATGATCACCGGGATGTCGCCCCGTGTGGTGTAGGTGACGGTCATGGAGCCGATGCCGGGGAGCCCGAAGATCTGCTCGACCAGGACGGCGCCGCCCAGCAGCCCGACGAACTGCATGCCGAGCACGGAGAGCGCGGGGGCGGAGGCGTTGCGCAGGACGTGCCGCAGGACGACGCGGTGCGGGGGGAGCCCGCGGGCGCGCAGGGTGCGGACGTAGTCCTGGCGCAGGACGTCGATGACGGAGCCGCGCACCTGCTGCGAGACGCCCGCGACGGAGGCGAGGGACAGCGCGGCGATCGGCAGGGTGACCGTCGAGAGCCAGCCCGAGGGCGAGTCGGTGAAGGGGGTGTAGCCGATGGCGGGGAACCAGTTCAGCCGGACGGCGAACAGCAGCACGATGACGAGGGTCACCAGGAAGCCGGGCAGGGCGTAGCCGACGACGCCGAGGATCTGCACGACGCGGTCGACGGCGCCGCGGCGGACCCCGGCCCACACGCCGAGCACGAAGGACACGACGGTGGTCACCAGCGTGACGCCCAGCATGAGGCTGAGGGTCACGGGCAGTCGGCCCGCGACGGCCTGGGTGACGTCCTCGCTCGTGTACCAGGAGGTGCCGAGGTCTCCCCGGACGGCGTGGCCGAGCCACTCCGCGTACTGGGTGAGGACCGGGCGGTCGAGGCCGAGGGAGGCGTTCTTGGCGTCCACGACGTCCTGGCCGGCCTCCTGGCCCAGGAGCTGGCGGCCGACATCGAGGTGCGGCACCGAGAGCAGCAGGTAGGAGAGGAGGGAGACCACGAACAGGAGGAGCACTCCCGAGGCGATTCTGCGGATGACGAAATTCAGCATGGCACTCGATATCGGTCGTGGGCGCGGTGGTGTCCGCGGAGGCGATCGTGGTGACGGTCGCGGGAGTTCGGGGGAACGCGCGGGATCTCGCGAGCGGGCGAGGGCGGGCGGCGGGAGCGGTTCCGGTGGCCGGGGCGGGCCGGGCGGGCCGTCCGTCGGGGGCGGCCGGGGGCGGGGCGTGCCCCGGCCGGCGCCACCCCGGCCACCGGGGTCACGCGGCCCCGGCGGGCCGGTAGTTGTAGATCGAGGGAACGGCCATCCCGGACTGCGGTTCCGCGGTCACCGAGTCGTCGGTGACCAGGAGGTAGGTCATCCGGTAGAAGGGCACGAACCAGCCTTCGTCCACGAGGTGCTGGTTGAGCTGCCTGGCGGCCGTGCGGGCCTTGTCCCCGGTCTCCCGCTGGACTCGCGGGACCAGACGCCGCACGGTCGCGTCGGTGGAGCCGAACATGTTGAAGGCGCCGGGGGACACGAGGTCCTGCACGGTGATCCAGTCGGCGGCGGCCTGGCCGATGTTCATGACCATGCCGGAGTAGGCACGGTCGGTGTAGATCTTCTGGATCGCGCTGGAGGCGTCGAGCTGGTCCCAGACGAGCTTGATCCCGACGGCCTTGAGGTCGGCCTGCAGGGAGGAGGCCAGGGCGTCGCTGACGATGGCCGAGACCCTCGGCAACTTGAGCGTGAAGCCCTTGGCGTACCCGGCCGCGGCGAGCAGCTTCCTGGCCTTCTCGGGGTCGTAGGCGTAGGCGGAGTCGAGCTTCTTGTCGTACGCCCCCGTCTCGGGGCCGAAGACCTGGGCGGTGGTCTCCCCGCGCCCGAGGCGGATCTTCTTGAGCATCGTCGGCCGGTCGACCGCGTAGTTGAGCGCCTGCCTGACCTTGGCCTCGCGCAGTGCGGGGGTGTGGACCCCGGAACGGTCGAAGAGGAGCAGTCCCTGGAAGTCGATGGACTGCTTGCTGGTCTTCAGCCGCGGATCGGCCTCCACGGAGGTCTGCTGGTCGGCCGCCTGGAGCAGGGCGGTGTCGATCTGGCCGGTCTTGAGTCCGTTGACGACGGCGGTCTCATTGTCGAAGACGCTCATGGTCAGCGTCCGGTACGGCAGTTCCTCGCCCCAGTAGTCCTTCTTGCGGCTGAAGACATACTTGGTGCCGACGGCTGTCCTTCCCTTGTCGAGGGTGTAGGGACCGGTGCCGACCGGGCTGGTCTTGAGGCTGTCGCCGGAGAGTTCGGCGGGGCTCGCCATGAGGCCGGCCGCGTCGCTCAGGTAGAAGAGCATCGCGGGGTCGGGGCTCGTGAGCACGAGCGTCACGTGGGTCGCGTCCCGGACCTCGACCTTCTTCAGCACGTTCAGGGTCTTGGCCGAGGCACCGCCGCCCTTCTTGAAGTGCGTCATGTTGGCGCTGACCGCCTCGCCGTCGAAGGGTGTGCCGTCGCTGAACTTCACCCCCTTGCGCAGGGTGAGGGACAGCCGGGTGCGGCCGGTGTCCCAGCTCCACTTCGTGGCCAGCATCGGCTGGTACGAACCGTCCGGGGCGCGCTTGACGAGCGTGTCGTAGACCGCCTGGAAGTACGGGAGGGCGCTGCCGGTGGCGGACGCGGGATCGAGACTCTGCGCGGCGGTGAGCGTCGCGACGTTCAGGGTCTTCGAGCCCGCGCCCGCGGTGGTGCCCGCGGAGCCGGCACAGCCGGCGAGCACCAGCGAGGCCGCGGCGGCACAGGCCGTCAGGGCACCGGTTCGAGAGGTTCTGCTCATGGGTCGACTCCGTCTGGAGGGCCGGCAACGAGGTTGCGGCAAGGGCCGGCAACGAACGTTCCGGCGAGATTGGCGGCGAGCTTACACACAGAACTGACCACTTGGTAGGTTTCCCTCGATAAAAATCAACCAACTGGTAAGTTCGCTTCCGGGTCAGGGTTTTCGCGCCCCGTCACCGAACACGACGGGGCGCTCCCCCGCCCTTCGCGCCGCAGGAGCCCACCACCACCGCGGCACACCACTTCGGACGCTCCCTCCGCACCACCCGTCGACCGCAGGAGGTCACCCCGTTGAGCCAGCAGCCACTCGCGCCCCGTCCACGACCGAGCAAGGGCGACCGCACCCGTGCCCGCATCCTCGACGCGGCCACGGAGCTGTTCTCCCGCTCCGGCTTCCACGCCGTCTCGCTGCGGGACATCGCCGCCCACGCGGGACTGACCCACGCCGGGCTGCTGCACCACTTCCCGGGCAAGGAGGCTCTGCTGACCCAGGTCCTCAGCAGACGGGACCAGGAGGACGCCGAGCGCCTCTTCCCGCCGGACGCCTCCAGCGACCCCACCGAACGGCTCATGCGGCTCGTGTACGTCGTGGCACGCAACGCGCGCACCCCCGGCCTGGTCGGGCTGTACGTCAAGCTCTCCGGGGAGGCGTCCGATCCCGACCACCCGGCGCGCGCCTACTTCGTGAACCGCTACCGGGTACTGCGGGAGCGCACGACGGTGCTGTTCACCCGGCTCTTCGCGGAGCACGAGCCCCCGCTGCACCACGACCCGGCCTCGGTGGCGCAGCAGTTGCTGGCCCTGATGGACGGCCTGCAGACGCAGTGGCTGCTGGAGCCGGGCGCCGTGGACATGCACACCTCGGTCCGCGCCTTCCTGCACCAACTGGGCGTGACGCTGCCGCCGACGCCCTGGCCCGGCGAGCAGGCCCCGCCCCCCGGCCCGGCCGGCCGGGCCGCGCCGGAGCCGGAGGTGGCCTGAGCCGCGCACGGCCGGCTCGCCGGGCACCGCGCTCAGCCTCCGGTCGCGGCCAGCACGGCGGCGGCCGCGGAACGGTGCCCCGCCTCGTTGGGATGCAGCCCGGCCGTGGTGTCCGAGTCGGCGGGCTCGACCCAGCGCGTACCGGCCGGCTTGCAGAGGTCGTGCCCGACGGAGGGGGTGTAGGTGTCCACGTAGCGGGCACCGTGCAGTGCCGCGCTCCGCGCGAGCATCTCGTTGAACTGCTTCTCCTTGTCCCTGATCCAGGGGGCGTCGCCCGAGGAGAGGGAGACGGTGCCGTGGCAGTTGCCGCCGTCCTCGGGCAGGATCACCGGGTAGCCGACGAGCAGCACCCTGGCCCTCGGGGAGCGACGGTGGATCTCGTCGAGCACGGCGTCGACCTTCGGCGCGACGCCGTCGATGCGCGCCGTGACCTCGTCGGTCCCGTGCAGCGTGTAGGAGGTCTTGCAGGGCGCCCCGTACGGCAGCAGGGCGCCGAGGACGATGCAGCGGCCCAGCAGGGCGGGCAGGTCGAGGTCGTTGCCGCCGATGCCGAGGGTCACGAGCGTCGTGTCGGGAGCGAGCGCGTCGAGTTGTGGCGGGGCCTCTCCCTGGGGGCCCGTCATGTGGGTCGTGTCGGCGCCCGAGCAACTGACGTCGGTGAAGGACGCGGGGGTCAGCGCCCGAGCGACGAGGGACGGGTAGTTGACGTCGGAGCGCCCGCACGCGCTGTCGACCTGGGTGCCGAGCCTGGGGCCGGAGGTGTAGGAGTCGCCGAGCGCCACATAGCGTTCGGCGGCCGCCGCCTGCTCGCGCGGGGCGGCCTGCGCCTGGGGCACCGAGGCGAGCAGGGCGCCGAGCGCGAGCGTCAGGGCGCCCGCGCCGAGCCGGTGGCGGGCGCGACGCCCGGGACGGATACACGGGAACTGCTGGAGTCTTGCCTTCATGACCGTTCCTCATCGACTGGCCGAAGGGACAGGGGCCCCGGGCACCACCGGCCGTCCGGTGCATTCCGTCCGGTCGGTAGGGCACCTTGAGCGCGAAAACCGTACGTCGATCGGTTTCCGCCCGTCAATGCGCGCGACACGAGGAACCTGGACGGCACACGGGCACCCGGGCCACACACCCCTCCCCTGGGCCGCCCAGTTACCCTCCGGTCGCGGGCCACCTCTTGACAGTGAAAACCGATCACCATACGGTTTTTCTCCTCCGGACCGTCGCGGCCGCCCTCCTCGGCCCCCGGCCCCTCGGGGCGCGGGCCCGCCGTCTCCGAAGACCTCCGGCCCCGGCGGTGTCGCGGCCGACGCCCGCCCCGGTGCGCCGCCCCGACCGCGCGCAGCGCCCCCGCCTCAGCCATCTCCTCCACGAACCGGCAGGTATCCCGCATGACTCAGCACGCTCGGCCGTCCACCGGCGACCGGAGCCCGGCCACCCTGCCGCTCGCCGACAAGGCCGCTCTCACCAGTGGCGCGAGTGACTTCACGACCGAGGCGAACGAGGCGGCCGGCATCCCGGCCGTCACCCTGTCCGACGGTCCGCACGGGCTGCGGCTGCCCCGCCAGAACGGCGACGGCGGCCAGCTCGAACTGCGCAGCGCCACCCCCGCGACCTGCTTCCCGCCCGCCGTGGCCCTGGGCAACTCCTGGGACCCGGGGCTGGCCCGCAGGGTGGCCAGAGCGCTCGCGGCCGAGGCGCGCACGCACGGCATCGGGGTGCTGCTCGGCCCCGGCGTCAACCTCAAGCGCTCGCCGTTGTGCGGCCGCAACTTCGAGTACTTCTCCGAGGACCCGCTGCTCTCCGCGGCGCTGGGCGGCGCCATGGTCGAGGGGCTCCAGGAGGCGGGGGTGGGCGCCTCCCTCAAGCACTACGCCGCCAACAACCAGGAGACCGACCGGATGAGGGTCTCCGCCGACGTCGACGAGCGCCCCCTGCGCGAGCTGTACCTGCGCGCCTTCGAACGCATCGTGCGCACGGCCCGCCCGTGGACGGTGATGGCCTCGTACAACGGGGTGAACGGCACCCCCGTCACCGAGAGCGCGCGCCTGCTGACCGGCATCCTGCGCGAGGAGTGGGGCTTCGACGGGATCGTCGTGTCCGACTGGGGCGCGGTACGCGACCGGGTGGCCGCGCTGCGCGCCGGGCTCGACCTCCAGATGCCCGCGGTGGGCGGACGCACCGACCGCGAGGTGACGGCCGCCGTGGAGAGCGGAGCGCTCGACGAGGCGGTGCTGGACCGCGCCGTGGAGCGGCTCGCGCGGTTCGCGCGGCGGGTCGCGCACGGCGCGGCGGCCGAGGGCGGAGCGGGCCGGCCCCACTCCGCACAGGCGCACCACCACCTCGCGGGCGAGGCGGCGGAACGGTGTGTGGTGCTGCTCAAGAACGAGGGAGGGCTGCTGCCGCTCTCCCCGGCCACGGGCCGGATCGCCGTCGTCGGTGAACTCGCCCGTACGCCCCGCTACCAGGGCGGTGGCAGCTCCCAGGTGACCCCCACGCGGCTGGACACCCCGCTCGACGCGCTGCGGGAGCAGTCCACCGGCGCCACGGTCGGCTTCGCTCCGGGCTACGCCCTGCCCGGTGCCCCGCCGCGGACCCCGGAGGCACCGGACCTGGCCGCCGAGGCCCTGGCCCTCGCGAGCGGCGCCGACGTGGTACTCGTCTTCCTCGGGCTGCCGGTCGAGGAGGAGTCCGAGGGCTTCGACCGCACGCACATCGATCTGCCCGGGGAACAACTCGCGCTGCTGGAAAGCCTGGTGGCGACGAACCCGCGGGTCGTGGCCGTCCTCTCGCACGGCGGTGTCGTCCGCACCTCCCCCTGGCAGGAGGAGGTGCCCGCGCTGGTCGACGGGGCGCTCCTCGGTCAGGCGGGCGGGGGCGCGCTGGCCCGGGTGCTCTTCGGCGCGGTCAACCCCTCAGGCAAGCTCGCGGAGACGGTCCCGCTGCGGCTCGCCGACTCCCCCAGCCACCTGTCCTTCCCCGGTGAGGAAGGGCACGTGCGCTACGGCGAGGGCGTGTTCGTGGGCTACCGGGGATACGACGCCGCCGAGCGTCCCGTCGCCTTCCCCTTCGGGCACGGACTCTCGTACACGAGCTTCGCGTACCGGGATCTGGAAGTGGGGACCGTGGACGCGGCCGGGGGCGAAGTGGTGTCCGTGCGCGTGAAGGTCGCGAACACCGGCCGGCGCCCAGGCCGTGAGATCGTCCAGATCTACAGCCGTCCGCCGGCCGGTTCCCGGCTTACCCACCCGGTCCGTGAACTGCGCGCCTTCGCGGCGGTCGAGCTGGCTCCCGGCGAGGAGCGGACAGTGGAGCTGACGGTGCCACGCGCCGATCTCGCGTACTACAGCGTGCGGGAGGGCGGCTGGCACGTCGAGGGCGGCACGTACCGGATCGAGGCCGGATCCTCCTCGCGGGACATCCGTCTCGACGCCGCGCTCGAACTCGCCGCGGACCCGAGCCGGGAGCGGCTCACCGCACGCGGCACGCTCGGCGAGTGGCTGTCCCACCCGACCGGATCGGCGGTACTGCTGGAGCACATCGGCCGGGCCAGGGCGGCGGCGGACGCGCCCGCGGAGGGCCCCTCGCTCTCCGACCCGGCGCTGCTGCGCTTCCTGACCGATGTCCCGCTCTCCGTCATCGCGGACTTTCCCATCAGCCCGATCGCCCCAGAAGAGCTGTCCGCGCTCGCGGCGGAGGCCGAGGCACGCGCGGCCTTTGGGGCGAGCGCGGCCGCGCCGGGAGAACCGGTCGGCGGTGCCTGAGCCGGGGCGCGGGTCCGCGCCCTCCCGGGAGCGGGGCGCGCCCCGCGTCGAGGGGACGACGGCGCCCGGCTGGGAGAGCGTGCGAACCGCCTTCGCCGAGGGGCAGTACGGCGACTCGGGCGCGGCACAACTGGCCGTGCACCACCGGGGGGAGCAGGTGGTGGACCTCTGGGCGGTTCCCTCGCCGGACCCCCGGGAAGCAACGCCCGCCGAAGTCCCGGCCGCCGGGCGCCCCTTCGACGGGGACTCGGTCGGCGTCCTCATGTCGGCCGGCAAAGGGGTGCTCGCGGTGTGCGCGCATCTCCTCGCCGAGCGCGGGCTCCTGCGGCTGGACGCTCCCGTGGTCCACTACTGGCCCCAGTACGGGAGGCACGGCAAGGAGCACACCACGGTCGCCGACGTGCTCGCCCACCGGGCCGGGCTGCCCGCCTTCGGTGGCGGGCTCGGCGTCCCGGAACTGTACGACTGGGACGCCTGCGCCGGGGCACTGGCCGCCGCCGCGCCCGTCTGGACTCCGGGCAGCGCCTTCCTCTACCACCCGCTCACCTTCGGCCACTTGACCGGCGAGCTGATCCGGCGGGCCGACGGCCGCTCGCCGGGCGCCTTCCTCGCCGAGGAGGTCGCGGGGCCGCTCGGTCTCGCCCTGTGGTTCGGACTGCCGCAGACGGAGGAGTACCGCTTCGTCCCGCAGTTCAGCAGCCCCGAGCGACCGCCCCCGGCCCCGGAAGAGGTGACGGCCGCGCTGGCGGCGGCCGGGCTCGATCCCGGCCGTCCCCTGACGACGGCGCTCCTCGCGAGCTTCGGCGAACTGCGCGCGGTCGTCGAAGGGTTCGGCACCCGGCGGGGGCGCGCGGCGCAGCTCCCGGGAGCGGGGGGCATCGGCAACGCGCGGTCCCTGTCGCGCCTGTACGCGGCGCTGCTCGGTCCGGTGGACGGGGTGCGGCTGCTGGGCGAGTCGACGGTCGAGCGGGCGCGCACCTGCGTCACCGATCCACTCGCGCCGCCCGCCCCTCTGGACCGTCTCGACGGGCCCGACCGCTCGCGCTTCGGTCTCGGCTTCGAACTCCCGCGCCCGGGAGAGCCCTTGCTCGGCCCCGGTTCCTTCGGGCACGCGGGGGCGGGCGGCCGGCTCGGACTGGCCCACCCGGAGAGCGGGGTGAGCCTCGCCTACACCTGCACCGCGATGAGCTGGGTGCCGGAGCGGGGGCCCGATCCGCGCTGGCTGCCGTGGACGCGGGCGGTGCGACGGATCGTGGAGGCAGGGGAGCCGGGCGCTGCTGGGGATGCCCGCACACGGGGGACGAGCCCCTGAGGGGCGGGCGCGCAAGGGAGACGGGACGGGGGCCGCCAAAGCGACCGGTGGCCCCCGTCCGTACGTCAGTCCACCGCCTGAGCGCCCCGGGCGGTCAGCAGCAGTTGCATGTCGTCGACGGTCTGCTCCATGTCGACGGAGCGGTCGTTGAGCCACTGGAGCTGGACGCCGTCCGCGACGGCGAGCAGCAGCACCGCGAGCCGTTCCGGCGGCACGGCCGAGACCATCTCCCCCGCCTCCACGCGCCGGCGGATGTGCTCCGCCAGCTGGCCGCGCAGCAGTTGGTAGCGCTCGGAGAACAGGGCGTGCGCCGGGTGCTCCGGGTCGCTGCCCGCCGCGGCCATCGACACGAACAGCTCGACGAGCCCGGGGGTGCCGGCCCCCTCCCGGACGATCTCCCGGAACCGCTGCGGCTCCTCGCGCCCCCCGTGCCGCTCGCGCGCGGACTCGTCGCGCATCCGGAGCACCTGGGTGAGCAGGTCCTCCTTGGAGGCGAAGTAGTGCATGAGGCCGGGCAGGCTCAGCTCGCACCGGGCGGCCACCTTGCGCAGGGAGGTGCCCCGGTACCCCTCGGCCGCGAAGATGTCCAGCGCGGCCTGGAGGATCTCGCGGCGCTTGGCCTCGCCCTTCTCGTACGGGCCTCTCTTCGGCATGGTCGACAGCCTAACGTCCGCTGGTGGCCTGGGCCGGGCCGGGCGCGACGGCCGGCCCGCGGGCTCCCGTGCCGCCCTCGTGTCCCGCCTCCCCGTCCGCCGGGAGGCGACCGGAGCGGGCGAGGGCGCCCAGCCAGCGCGCCGAGGGTTTGGGGGTGCGGGCGAAGGTCTCGGGGTCGACGGCGATGAGCCCGAAGGTCGGTCCGTAGGTGCCCCATTCGTAGTTGTCGAGGGCGCTCCAGTGCAGATAGCCGCGTACGTCGACGCCCTCGCGCAGCGTCTCCGCGAGGCCCGCGAGCGCGGCCGCCGTGTAGGCGACACGGCGACGGTCGTCGGCCGTCGCGATGCCGTTCTCGGTCACGAGGACCGGTACCCCCGGCCCGGTGACGGCGGCGGTGTGCCGGATCGCCTCGGCGAGGGCCTGCGGGTAGTACTCCCAGCCGGTCAGCGTGGTCTCCGCGCCCTCCGGGACCGGCAGTGGTCCCTCGGGGCCGACGCGGGTGCGGGTGTAGGACTGGACGCCCACCCAGTCGTCGCCACGCGCCGCTTCGAGGAAGACGTCCTCGCGGGGGTGGGCGTGGGCGGCCGTGGCCTCCTCCGCGCCCGGCTGTGCCTGGTAGACCTGATTGGCCACGGTCCAGCCGACCCGCAGCGCCGGGAGCGCCTCCTTGAGGACCGCGCGGGCCGCCCGGTGGGCCGCGACGAGCGCCTCGGTGACCTGGGCGTCGGGCAGCGCGCGGGCGACGTGGGCCGCGGCGCCCTCCGTGCCCGCGCCCCGGTCTTCCGGGCGCGCGGCGCGCAGCAGCGTGTGCATGAGCGCGATCATGTTGGGCTCGTTGATCGTCGCGACGTACCGGACCCCCTCGGCGAGCACCGGGAGCACGGTGCGCGCGTAGCCGGCGAACAGCTCGGTGGCCTCCGGCGCGCTCCAGCCGCCCCGCTCGGTGAACCAGCGGGGACTGGTGAAGTGGTGGAGGGTGACGACGGGTTGCAGCCCGCGCTCCAGGGCGCCGCGCACCATGTCCCGGTAGTGCAGCAGCGCGGCCCGGGAGACCCGTCCGGGTTCCGGCTCGATCCGGGCCCACTCGATGCTGAACCGGTAGGCGTTAAAACCGAGTTCGCTCAGCAGGTCCATGTCCTCGGGCCAGCGGTGCCAGCTGTCGGCGGCGTCGCCGCTGGGCTCGGTGACGAAGGTGCCGGGCCGGTGCTCCAGGGCCCACCAGTCGCTCGCGTGGTTGTTCCCCTCGATCTGGTGCGCCGAGGTGGAGGCGCCCATGAGGAAGCCCTCGGGCAGGGGGTGACCGGGAGATACGGGGCGCGGCATGCGGGGCGTCCTTTCGTCCGGAGGGCCGGTTGGCCACCCTCCTTGAAAAGCGTTCATTGATCGGTTTTGGTGTTAGCGTACATGCGGCAGCGCGTCGGCAGTAGTGCCCGCCTGCGAAGACCGACCGCCCCGGACGAGCCACCCGCCCTCCGCGGACTCCGGCCGCCGGGGCCGAGCGACCGGAGCCCCTCATGCCCGCTGTCCGACCGGCCCCCCTCATCCCGTCCACCGGCCCGTGCGAGACCGTCGGCGCGGGTGGCACCGTGCCCGTGCGCGGTCCCTGGCGCCTGCGGACCGCCGATCCCGAGCTGGTGCCGCTGGCCCGCACCCTGCACACCCTGCTCGCCCCGCACCTCGGGGACCGGCTGCTGCCGTTCGGCCAGGGCGGGGAGGTGCGGGGCGGGGAGCCGGCCGAGGCGCTGGAGCTCACGTTCGCCCTCGGCGACACCTCGTACGGGGCCACGCCTCACGGCGTGTCGCCCGCCGGGCTCGACACCCCGGCCGACGAGTCGTACCGGCTGACCGTGGACGGCTCCGGTGTCCACTGCCACGCGGCCACCACGCAGGGCCTGTTCCGCGCGGGCACGACGGCGCTCCAACTGCTCTCCACCGCGGGGCCGGAGGACGCGGACGACTCCGTGCTCGGACACCACGTGCGCACCGACGCGCCCCACTACGCGTGGCGCGGCCTGATGGTCGACCCCGCGCGCGGTTTCCTGAGCCCCGCCGAACTGCGCCGGATCATCGACCTGGCCGCGCTCTACAAGTTCAACGTGCTGCACCTGCACCTCACCGACAACGAGGGCTGGCGCCTGGAACTGCCCACGCTGCCGGAGCTGACGGCGGACGGGAGCGAGCACTACACGGCGCGGGAGTACACGGAACTCCAGCGGTACGCGGCCGAACGCTTCCTCACGGTCGTCCCCGAGATCGACCTTCCGGGGCACTGCGGGACCCTGCGCGCCGCCGTACCCGGCCTGCCCGCCGCCCCGTGCCCGCCCGAGCTGTCCGGACGTTTCCCCTTCGTGGCGCCCCTGGACCTCCAGGACGAGCGGACCCACGCCCTCGTGGACACGGTGTTCGCCCAACTGAGCGCGCTCACCGACGGGCCGTGGGTGCACATCGGCGGCGACGAGGCCGTGGGCATGACCGCCGACAGCTTCGCAGAAGCCGTGCGCGCGCTGCGCGCCTCGGTGCGCGCGCACGGCAAACGACCGCTCGGCTGGCAGGAGTCCAGCCGCGCGGGCATCGGACCGGAGGACCTCGCGCAGTTCTGGGTGGACGTCCCGATGATGGAACTGCCCGCCGATCAGGCGGCTCTGGACGCCCGCCCCGAACTCCTCGCCCTGGGGCAGACGATGGGGTTCATCGAGGCCCTGCGGCGGTTCTTCGCCTCGGCCGACGAGGATCTGGAGCGCATCCTCTCGGGCGGTGGGAAGGTGCTGCTCTCGCCGCAGTCCCACCTCTATCTCGACCGGCCGTACGCGCCCGCCATCGTGCCGCCACAGCAGGCCGAGGACGCCGCCCGGCTCGGCTTCCCCTCGTATCCGGCGCGGAGTGTGGCGTACACGGCCGCCTGGGACCCCTCGGCGCACGGGGTGCCCGAGGAGAGCGTCGCGGGCGTCGAGGCCACGGTGTTCGGCGAGTCCGTGCGCGGACTCGCCGACCTCACCTTCCTGCTGCTGCCCCGGCTCGCCTCGGTCGCCGAGACGGCGTGGACGGGCCGGGCGCCCCAGTGGGAGGAGTACCGCGAGCGGCTCGCAGGGCACGGGCGGCTCTGGCGGGAGCGGGGTCTCACCCACCTGGAAGGTACGGAGATCGCCTGGGTCTGAACCGTGTTGCCGCCGGGGGATGTCGCGCTGATGTTTCGCCAGATCAAGCCAAGGTTTCACCAGGGCAAGCAGCGAGAACCAGCGTAAATCGGATAAGCACACGATTGGGGCTCCCCAATCAGCACATCGTGGGCTTAACTTATGTGCCATGACCTCCCCCCGCCCCACTTACGGCAGCGGCTACTACTCCGCGCCGTCTTTCCCGGACACTCCGATCTACGACTCGCTCGTGGCGGAGCGGGGCACGCCGCAGATCGCGCCGATCCGGGTGCCCTCCCTGTACGAGTCGAGCAGTAACCTGCCCGCTCTCCCGTCGGCTCTGCCGGCCCTGCCGGCGGCGCCCGCGCCCCCGTCCCCTCCTTCGTACTACGGGTATCCCCAGGCGTCGCAGCCGGCACCGCTCCAGCAGGCTCCGACGCCGTACATCCCGCAGCAGGCCGGCGCGCAGCGCGCCCCCTATCCCGGGCCGCCGCAGCAACAGGCCTACCGCCCCGCGCCGCCCCAGGGCTACGAGGCCGCGCGCCCCGCGCCCGCGCCCTACGAAGATCCGTACAACCGTCCCTACCGGGGTTACTGAGGTCTCGCCACCGCCCCGGCAGCCCGCGTCCGGTCTCTCCTCCCCCCTGAGGTGGAGGAGAGACCGGACGCTGCGCGTGACAGGAGGGGTGGAAGGATGGGGGCATGGCCGGACCCGTACTGCACTCCGTGCACATCCACCCCCTCAAGGCGGCGCGCGCCCTCGACCGCGAGGCCGTGCTCGTCGAGCCCTGGGGTCTCGCGGGTGACCGCCGGTGGATGCTCGTGGACCCGGACGGGAAACTGATCACCCAGCGCGAGGAGCCACGCCTCGCCCTGCTGGAGGCGGCCCCGCGCCCGGACGGCTCGCTCGTGCTGTCGGCCCCGGGGGCCGGGCCCCTGGAGGTGGCGGTCCCCGAACCCGTCGGGACCGTGCCGGTACGGGTGTTCAAGACCAAGGTCGAGGCCGTGCTCGCCGCCGAGTCGGCGCACGCGTGGTGCGGGGCGTATCTCGGCAGACCGGCACGCCTGGTCCATCTCGACGATCCGGCGGTACGCCGACCGGTCGACCCGGCGTACGCACAGCCGGGCGAGACGGTGTCCTTCGCGGACGGATACCCGCTGCTGGTCACCACGACCGCCTCCCTGGCCGCCCTCAACTCCCTCGTCGCCCGCGGTGACCTGCCCGAGGAAGGGCCCGTCCCGATGAGCCGTTTCCGGCCGAATCTGGTCATCGAGGGCACCGAGCCCTGGGCCGAGGACGGCTGGTGGCGCATCCGCGTCGGGGAGGTGCGCTTCCGCGTGCCGAAACCCTGCGCGCGCTGCGTCGTCACGACGACCGACCAGCTCACCGCCCGCCGGGGCAAGGAACCGCTGCGCAGCCTGGCCCGGCACCGCAGGTCCCCGGGCAACGGCGCCCTGTTCGGCAGCAACCTGATCCCGGAGTCGCCCGGAACCGTACGGGTCGGGGACCCGCTCACGGTGCTGGAGCGCGCCGCCCCGCCGGTCTTCGCATAGCCGGCCCGTGCCCGGGAACCCGGGCTGCGGACAAGGCCGTTGTCATCGAGGGGTGCGGCACAGTCGCTCCACCCCCGCGGTACGGGGCAGAGGCAGAAGAGGTGCCAGGGGTGCGGGCGATCGCGGGTCTGTGGAGGTGGCGGGACAATCCGCTGCGCCGCCGGACCGATCTGGTGGAGGGCTGGACCGGCCTGCTCGCCGTGGTCCTGGTGGTACTGCTCACCCCGCTCGCGGGCGTCCTCGTGGGCACCCGGACGGGTGACGCCCTTCAGCAGACCGTGCGCGCCCAGCAGCAGGACCGGCACCGGGTCACGGCCATCGTGCTGCGGCCCGCCGGCTCGGCGCGCTTCGACACCGACCCCGAGTCGGCCGGCGGACGCGTCGGGGACGTCCGCGTAGTCGCCGCGTGGACCGGCCCCGGCGGGGAGCGGCACAAGGGAGAGGCCCGCGCCACGCTGTCCCACCCGAAGGCGGGCGACTTCTTCCCGGTGTGGACCGACGACCGCGGCCGGCTCACGAACCGGCCGCTGGACGCCGCGACCGCCCAGGCCCACGCCGCCCTCGCGGGCATCGGGGCGGCCACCGCGACGGCGGCGCTGCTGGAGGGCCTGCGCCGGCTCCTGATGTGGCGCGTCCACCGGCAGCGGCTCGCCGCGTGGCAACGCGACTGGGCACGGGTCGGGCCGGACTGGGGACGAGCCGGCGCGGGAAGCTGACGGACCGGCGGTGACCAGGACACGGGACCGGTCAACTCGCCCTCCTCGCACACGCTACGGTGGACCGGCCGCCGTCCTGATGACGGGGCGGGGTCGCCGTCCACGCGGGCGGCCCGACACGAACCCGCGTACGCACGAGGTGGGGGCACAGCAGCGCATGGCACAGGGCACGGTCCAGGTGACGCACGCCGGCACGTCGCGGTGGCGGCGCCGCACAGGTGAGTACGGCTCGCTCGCCGCCGCCCTGGAGGCCGCAGGCGACGGGGACGTCCTCACCGTCTTTCCCGGGACCTATCGGGAGAATCTCGACGTCCGGCGCGCGGTGGTCCTGCGGGGGGTGGACGGCTCGGCGGGCCCGGTCCGCATCGCCCCCGCCGACGGCGTCCCGCTGACGCTGCGCGCCTCGGCCGAGGTCCACGACCTGCACATCGAGGGCCAGGACGCGGCCGCCCCCGCCGTCCTGATCGAGGACTGCGCGCCCGACCTTGAGGGCTTGCGCATCCTGACCCGGTCCGCCGCCGGTATCGAGGTGCGGGGCGGGGCGCGTCCCACGGTGCGGCACTCCTCGATCGACAACGCGGGGGGCATCGGGATCGCCGTACTGGACGGGGCGGGCGGCGTGTTCGAGGAGTGCGAGGTGGTCGCTGCGGGGCAGTCCGGGGTGGTGGTGCGCGAGGGCGCGCACCCGCGCCTGGAGCGCTGCCGCGTGCACCACGCCTCCGGTTCGGGACTCGCGGTGAGTGGGGAGAACAGCGGTCTGGAGGCGCTGAGCTGCGAGATCTACGAGATCAAGGGCTCCGCGATCCAGATCACGGGGCGCGCCGCCGCCCACCTGACGGACTGTGCGGTGCACCGGACGAGCGCCAACGGCGTGACGCTGGACACCGACGCGGTGCTGACCCTCGCCGACTGCCGCATCCACGACATCCCGGAGAACGCGATCGACCTGCGTTCGCGCTCGGTGCTGACGCTGACGCGTTCCACGGTGCGGCAGTTCGGGCGCAACGGGCTGTCGGTGTGGGACCCGGGCACCCGGGTGGACGCCAACCAGTGCGAGATCCACGACAGCACGGGCGACTACCCGGCGGTCTGGGTGAGCGACGGGGCGACGGCGGTGCTCGACTCCTGCCGCGTACACGACGTGCCGGACGCCCTGTTCGTCCTGGACCGGGGCTCTCGGGTCGACGTGGTCGACAGCGATCTCTCCCAGGTGCGCAACACCGCCGTGTCGGTGAGCGACGGGGCGACCGCCCAGCTCGACGACTGCCGGATCACCAGGGCCTCGACCGGCGCGTGGTTCAGGGACCACGGCAGCGGCGGCACGCTCAGCGGCTGCACGGTGGACGAGGTGCAGACCGGGGTGATCGTGACCAAGGGGGCCGATCCGGCCGTCGACCGCACGACGGTGTCCTCGGCGGCCGAGGCCGGCTTCTACGTGTCGGCCGACGGGCGCGGCACCTTCAGCGCCTGCCGGGTGAGCGACAGCGCGGGCTACGGCTTCCATGTCATCGGTGGTGACCGGACGACGCTGCGCCGCTGCCGTACCGAGCGCTGCGCGCGCGGCGGCTACGAGCTGGCGGAGGGCGGCACCGGCGGCGGCCCCACCGTGGAGGACTGCACGAGCGACGAGAGCGCGAGCGCCTCCACGGCGCGGCCCTCCCCCGCGCCCCCTTCCTTCGCGGCCGCGGGCGGGACGCAGCCGGTGCTGCGCGAGGTGGAGGCCGCCGCGCCCGGCGTGGGGCTGGGGCCGCTGGGCGGGGTGCCCGCAGCGCGCACCGCGCCGGGCGCGCAGGAGGAGATGCCCGCCGTCCGCAGCTCCGAGGACGTGCTCGGCGCGCTGGACGCCCTGGTGGGCCTGGAGAGCGTGAAGCGCGAGGTGCGGGCGCTGACGGACATGATCGAGGTGGGCAGACGGCGCCAGGCGGCTGGCCTCAAGGCGGCCTCGGCCCGCCGGCACCTCGTGTTCACGGGCTCCCCCGGCACCGGCAAGACGACGGTGGCCCGGCTGTACGGGGAGATCCTGGTCGCGCTCGGCGTCCTGGAGAAGGGGCACCTCGTCGAGGTGTCCCGGGTGGATCTGGTCGGTGAGCACATCGGCTCGACGGCGATCCGCACCCAGGAGGCCTTCGACCGGGCCCGGGGCGGTGTGCTGTTCATCGACGAGGCGTACGCGCTCTCCCCCGAGGACTCCGGGCGGGACTTCGGCCGGGAGGCCATCGACACCCTGGTCAAACTGATGGAGGACCACCGGGACTCGGTCGTGGTGATCGTCGCCGGGTACACGGCGGAGATGGAGCGCTTCCTCTCGGTCAATCCGGGGGTGGCCTCGCGTTTCTCACGGACCATCACCTTCGGCGACTACGGCCCCGGCGAGCTGCTGCGGATCGTGGAGCAGCAGGCCGAGGAGCACGAGTACCGGCTGGACGAGGGGACGGCCCAGGCCCTCCTGAAGTACTTCACCGCCCTTCCGAAGGGGCCGGGTTTCGGCAACGGGCGTACCGCCCGGCAGACCTTCGAGGCGATGGTGGAACGGCATGCCGGGCGGGTCGCGCAGATCGAGCGGCCCGACACCGACGATCTGACGCTGCTGTACCCGCAGGACCTGCCCGACCTGCCCTGAGCCCCGGCTCAGCCCTCCTTCGGCGCCGGAGGGGTGCCGGGGGTGGCGCCCACCTGTCCGGGGCCCCTGGGCTGACGCGGTACGGGGCCGCCGGCCGGCAGTCGGTCGAGGAGTTCACCGCGTTCCCGGACGAAGCACGGGTCGGCCTGGTAGTCGCCGTGCCCGAGGATCGGGGCGGGCAGCGGGTGGTGGTCGTCGCGCCCGTAGGCGAGCGGGTCGCGCAGTGGAGCGCCGTCGACCTCCGGAATCCGCAGGGGGCCGCCGATGGGGTCGGTCTCCCGGTACAGGTTGCGCCAGCAGTCGACCTCCTCGTGCAGTGAGCGCAGCGCGTGCGGGCCGAAGTGGGCGGGGAACCAGCGGCCGTACAGCCGCTCCAGCGGGGAGCCGTAGGTCAAAAGCGCGACCCGGGCCCTGGTCGCGGCGGGCAGTTGCCAGGCGGCGGCGGCCGCGAGGACGCTGCCCTGCGAGTGGCCGGACAGCACGAGCCGGCCGCGGGTGCGCGCCGTCCACGTGGCCATCCGCCAGGTCAGGTCGGGCACGGCCCGTTCCGCGTAGCAGGGCGGTGCGAAGGGGTGGGCGGCGCGCGGCCAGAAGGTGCCGACGTCCCACAGGATGCCGATGGTCCTGCGGGCCGAGGCGTCGCGGTAGGCGCGCCGGCCCCAGGTGACGAGCAGTATGAAGCCGAGCCCGATGAGCCACGAGCCGAGCGCCTGGCTGGACTGCGCGAGGCCGTGCACGAGGGCGGGCGCCCCGCTCGCGGCCCTTCCGGGCACCTCACCGGTGGCCCAGGCCCCCAGGAGGGCCCCCGCGCCGAGGATGAGCGTGCAGGCGGAGCTGACGCCGAGCACGAGCGGGGCCTGGTCGGTGAGCCCGGCGGCGGAGCGCGCGAGGGCGATGGCCCGGGTGCGGATCTCGTCGTGCGGCTCACCGGGGTAGTCCGCCGTCACCCGGTCGAGGCCGGCCCGGGTGGAGCGATAGGTGACCGCGGCGAGCCAGGCGGCCAGGATCAGCAGGATCAGCAGCACGGGCGGGAGGACCGCGGCCTGCCAGGACAGGACGACGGGCGGCCCCGGCATCGGCCCGGCGCCCTGGCCGGGGGTCGCGTCGCCGTCCAGCCAGTCGGCGACGCGCTGGGCGACGCCGCCGCTCATGATGCCGCCCAGCGCGCAGGCCAGCATCGCGACGGCGGGGCCGCCGAGGCCGCGCAGGACGGTACGCGGATCGGGAGCGCTGCGGTGCAGGAGGGCAGCCACCACGGCGAGGATCACGACGAGGAGCCCCTGGGCGAGGGAGAGCGCCCCGAAGAGCGCGTCTCCCGGCAGGGCGCCGGCGGAGCGCCAGTCGGGGCGGTCCCCCACGGCGTACCCGACGGTCACCAGGAGCAGGGCGAGCGCGGCGAGGGGCAGCGTCCTCACCACGACGCGGTCGAGCCCCGTGTCGAGTCGCCGCTCGCTGCGTCCCCTGCGGCACACGACCGCGACGACGACGGCTCCGAGCACCGCGTACAGCACGCACAGCAGTCGTCCGAGGAGCGCGGGGCCACCGCCGTGCCCGGTGTCGTGGGCGGTGACCGCCGTGCCGAGAGCGGCGGCGACGGTGAGCAGGGCGGCGGCGGTGTGCGCGGCGCGCAGCCGGGCGACGATGCGCCGGCCGTACCAGAAGCCGGGACGGCCCAGGTTCGGGCCGCCGGGGGGCTCCGGCTCCCCGGCGCTCAGCGGGGCGGCGGTGGGCTGCTCACCGGTGTCCTCGGGGGCCTTGGGTCGCGGCAGCGGTCGCTGCGACTCGTACGCGCTCCAGGTCTTGTGGCCCAGATACCACAGCAGTCCGGTCAGGGTGAGGGGGACGAGGGCGGCGAGGGAGAGTCTGCGGCCGGGCTGGGTCCACCAGTCGCCGGGGGAGGCGTGCGGGGACAGGAAGCCGAGCCAGGAGCGGGCGCCGCCGCAGGCCGCCGTCCCGGCGCACTGCCAGGCGGTCAGGTCGAGGGCCACTTCGCAGGCGGCGGCCACGAGCAGAACGGTGAGGCTGAGCCCGATCAGACGCACCAGCAGCCCGTACAGGCGCAGCAGCCGGGGCCGCCGGTGCGCGTCGGGCCGCATCCAGTGGGACAGGTTGACCACCATGAAGGGCAGCAGGAGGAGCCACAGGGCGCGGCTGCCGTTGCCCGAGGTGAGGTTGCACCACACGTACGCCTCCTGGACCGGCTCACCGGCCGGGGTGGGGGCGGCGCCTTTGTGGGGCGGTGCGGAGGAGGGCTCCGGCCGGCCGGGCTTCGTGTCCCTGGCGCGGCGGAACATGGCGGCGACCTCGTCGCCGGCCACCCGCACGGTGGCGGGATCGTCGAGCATCTCGCCGGGAGTGGTGCCCCCGACGCCGTGGACCAGCAGTTCGAGGGCGGTCTCGTCCCCCGTGTCTGACTGCACGCGCTGTTCTCCCTTGTTCTCCCTCGCGAAACCGTCGTACGAGCAGGGGCGGCCGGGGTGCCGCTCCGTGGTGCCCGGACGCTGCCGGGCCTGTCGGGTGCGTGTACCAGAATCCAGGTCCGGGTCCCGGGACGCACCCCTGTGGGCTCAATCCCCCTGATTCGAGTGAATGTGCCGCCTGACTCGGCGTCCGTGGGGGGCCGTGGGAGGATGAGGCAGGCCCGGTCGGGCGACGAGCTGCGGGAACGCGGCCGGCGTCCCGGTGGCACAGAAGGCGGTGACGGTGGCACACAGAGGCGGAAGGACCGGGCGGACGTGAGTGAGAACCTGAACCTCCTCGCGGAGCAGCGGCGGGCCGTGATCCTCGACGAGGTGCGGCGGCGCGGCGGCGTGCGGGTCAACGAGCTCACGAAACGGCTCGGCGTCTCGGACATGACCGTGCGTCGCGACCTGGACGCGCTGGCCCGTCAGGGCGCGGTGGAGAAGGTGCACGGCGGGGCGGTGCCGCCTGCCGAGGCGAGCAGCCACGAGCCGGGCTTCGAGGCCAAGTCGGGGCTGGAGCAGAGCGCGAAGGACACCATCGCGCGTGCCGCCGCCGAGCTGGTGGTGCCGGGCCAGGCGATCGCCCTGTCCGGGGGGACGACCACCTTCGCGCTGGCCCAGCGGCTGGCGGACGTCCCGGAGCTGACGGTCGTCACGAACTCGGTGCGAGTGGCCGACGTGTTCCACAGCGCGGCCGGCGGCTCCGCACCTCGCCCCGGTTCGGCGACGGTCGTGCTGACCGGTGGCGTACGCACCCCCTCCGACTCGCTGGTGGGCCCGGTCGCGGACCGTGCCATCGACTCCCTGCACTTCGATCTGCTGTTCCTGGGAGTGCACGGGATAGCTCCGCAGGCCGGCCTCTCGACGCCCAATCTCGCGGAGGCCGAGACCAACCGGCGACTGGTGCGCGCCGCCCGCCGGGTGGTGGTCGTCGCCGACCACACCAAGTGGGGCACGGTGGGCTTGAGTTCCTTCGCGCCGCTCGACGCGGTGGACACGCTCGTCACCGACGAGGGCCTGTCGCAGGAGGCGCGCGCCGAGGTCAGGGAACACCTGGACAATCTGGTGATCGCCCAGGCCCCGCCGCTGCGGCAGTGACCGGGGCGGCGGTTCAGGCTCCGCCGGCCGGCCACCGGCCCGTCGCGAGGAAGCCGTCGAGGGCTGCTGTGTAGGGGCCGATGTCGAGGCCCTGACCGGCGAGCCAGGTGTCGGAGTAGTACTTGTCGAGGTAGCGGTCGCCCGGGTCGCACAGCAGGGTCACGACGCTGCCCTTGCGGCCCTCGGCGAGCATGTCCGCGACGATGCGCAAAGCGCTCCACAACCCGGTCCCGGTCGAGCCGCCCGCCTTGCGTCCCAGGGCCCGCTCCAGGGTCCGCACGGCGGCGACGCTCGCCGCGTCGGGGACCTTCATCATGCGGTCGACGGCGCCGGGCACGAAGCTCGGTTCCATCCGGGGCCGTCCGATGCCCTCGATGCGCGAGGCGTGCTCGCTGGTGGCCGCCGGATCGTGGCGGGTCCAGCCCTCGTAGAAACAGGAGAAGTCGGGGTCGGCGACGCAGATCCGGGTGTCGTACTGCATGTAGTGCACGTAGCGGCCCAGGGTCGCCGAGGTACCGCCGGTGCCCGCGGTCGCCACGATCCAGGCGGGTTCCGGGTAGCGCTCCAGCCGGAGCTGCTGGTAGATCGACTCGGCGATGTTGTTGTTGCCGCGCCAGTCCGTCGCCCGTTCGGCGTAGGTGAACTGGTCCATGTAGTGACCGCCGGTCTCCTGCGCGAGTGCCGCCGACTCTGCGTAGACCGTCCTCGGGTCGTCGACGAAATGGCAGCGGCCGCCGTGGAACTCGATGAGCCGGCACTTCTCGGGGCTGGTGGTCCGGGGCATGACCGCGATGAAGGGGACGCCGATCAGGCTCGCGAAATACGCCTCGGAGACCGCCGTTGATCCGCTCGACGCCTCCACGACCGGCGCCGAGGGCCTGATCCAGCCGTTGCACAGCGCGTAGAGGAACAGGGAGCGGGCGAGACGGTGCTTGAGGCTGCCGGTGGGGTGGGTCGACTCGTCCTTGAGATAGAGGTCGACTTCCCAGTGCGCGGGCAGCGGGAAGCGCAGCAGATGGGTGTCGGCGCTGCGGTTGGCGTCCGCCTGGACCTTGCGCACGGCCTCCTTGAGCCAGGCCCGGTACGCGGGGTCGCTGTGGTCGGCGTCGAGTGTGGGCAGGGGGCCTGCCGGGCGGGTCTGCTGGGGGGTGGGCACCGCGCCGCTCCTCGGGTGGGGCGGGGGCCTGGCGGCCGCCCGCACTCGGTCGGTGGGGTGATCCTAGACGCATTCCGCACGCTTCTCACCTGCATAAACACCCCTTTGAGCTGGTCAAAGGCGCCCCTTGGGCAAACCGGCGGAGACCGGTGGGACAGGGGCGCGTCACGGCGCACCGGTGGCATGCACCGGCGCGAAGGCCGCCGCCTCTGGTGCGGGGCCCGCCCTCTGGAGCAGACTGCTGCGAGTCGGACGGCCCGCCGTCCGCGGTGGCCGTCACCGGCGGGCGACGCTGAGAGGAGGGCGATGCGCGATGCCGTCAGTGGTGCCTCTCACGAGCGCACGGCGTGTTTCGCCGGGCGTGACGCCGGGGGCCGAATGCCCCTCCGGGGAGCGGGTGAGGGGCGAGGCGCTTCTTCCTCACCGGGTCCGCGCACCGGGGCGGGGAGCAGGTGGTGTCCGGTCGTGGGACGCCCGTGGCCGACGAGTTGCGGGGCCGGTCCGGCTGGGCCACTGTGGTCTCACATCACTCTGGGTACACCGGCGATGACGCTGCGAACCAGCCACCACCGGTCCCCTGTGTCCTGGCGGCGGGCGACCTCCGCCGGGCGCGATCATCGTCTTCTTCCGGACTCACTTCGGGGAGTGGCAGCAGTGATCAGCCAGCCGAGCAGGCATTGCGCGGTGGAGCTTCAGGCCCTGCCGTCGCGGATCGGACAGGTCCGCAGAATCGTGTCGGCGCAGTTGCGTTACTGGCATCTGGACGACCTGATCGACGGGGCGGCGCTCGGTGTCACCGAGTTGCTGACCAACGTCCACCGGCACGCGGAGCCGGACAAGACCTGCACCGTGGAGATCGAGCTGCTGCTCGACGTCCTCACGGTGTCGGTACGGGACCGGGACCCCCGGGTCCCCGAGGTCCGCGAGGCCGGTTTCGCCGAGACCGGCGGGCGGGGGCTCGCCCTGGTCGCAGCCGTCAGCGAGAGCTGGGGCGTACGCCCCGAGACGGACCGCGGCAAGGTGGTGTGGTTCACCCTGTCCGCACCCGCTCGGGAGTCCGCTCCCCCGCGTGAACCGGTCCCGGCCGGGGCGCTGCGGCCGCTCTACGCCGCGGCGAGGACCGATCCCTTCCCGGCGCTGGCCCCGGAGCAGGCGGGCGCCGCGAGCCGCGGGGCCGGGCGGGCGGCCGCCGTCCGATGAGTCCCCTCGTCACCCGGCCCGACCCGGCGCGGGGGCCCTGAACGGCCGGCCCGACCCGGCGCGGGGATCTTGAACGGCCGGCCCGACCACTCGGCGCGGGGCACCTGAACGGCCGGCCGGACCAGACGCGCCGGAGCGGCCGCGGTGGCGCGCTCCGGCTCAGTGGCCGGCGAGGGTCGACAGCGGGTCGTCGAGGGTGGGCTGCCAGGCCAGTTCCCCCGCGCCGACCAGGCTGTTGTGGTCGAGGGCGGCGGCCAGGATGGGCACGCTGCCACTGCGTCCCCACAGGCTCCGGTCGGCGACGACGGCCCGCAGCCGTTCCGGATCGGCCTCGAACAGGGTGCGGTGGAGCCCGCCGAGGATGATCCGGTCCGGGTTCAGGATGTTGACGAGCCCGGCGAGCCCGAGCCCCAGACGGTCCGTCAGCGCCTCGACGGCGGCTCGCACCCCGGGGCTGTCCGGCTCCTCGGCGATCAGGTCGTTGGCCTGCTTGAGCAGGGAGTCCTCCGGCCCGGGGGCCCGGCCCGCCTCGGCGAGGAAGGCCAGTGGATCGGTCTCGACGTCGAGACAGCCGCGGCTTCCGCAGAAGCAGGGGCGCCCCTCCGGGTTGACGGTCAGGTGGCCGACCTCCAGGGCCAGTCCCGAACTCCCCGTGTGCAGGCGGCCGTCCAGGACGAGGGCACCGCCGACCCCCCGGTGTCCGGTCGCCACGCACAGCAGGTGCCCGGCCCCGCGTCCCGCGCCGTGCCGGTGCTCGGCCAGGGCCATGAGGTTGATGTCGTTGCCGGTGAACGCGGGCACGTCGAGGCCCGCCTCACGTACCCGGTCGGTGAAGATCTCCCGCACCGGTGAACCGGCGGGCCAGGCGAGGTGCAGGGGGTTGAGGGCGGTGCCCTCCGGTTCGGCGACCGCCGAGGGAACCGCCAGACCCGCGCCCACACAGCGGCGTCCGGTGGCGCGCAGCAGGCCGATCCCCGCGTCGACCACCGCGCCGAGCACGTGCGCCGGGTCGGGTTCGACGATCTCGCAGCCGGGCGAGGTCGCGACGATCCGCCCGCCGAGCCCGACGAGCGCGGCGCGGTAGCCGTCGGCGTGCACCTGCGCGGCGAGGGTCACGGGCCCGTCCGGGTCGAGGGACAGCCGGTGGGAGGGGCGGCCGTGCGACCCGGCCGGGGCGGTCGGCCGGGCGTCGACCCTGATCAGGCCGAGTGCCTCCAGTTCGGCGGCCACGGCGCCCGCCGTCGCCCGCGTGACGCGCAGTTGCGTCGTGAGCACCGCCCGGGTGGGCGCCCGCCCGGTGTGCACCAGTTCCAGCGCCGGGCCGAGCGCGGTGCGTCCGCGCTCCAGCCGGGTACGGGTGGACCCATCCCCCGCCGTGCGGGGGGCCGCCTTGCCGTTCATACCGGGGAGTCTCCCACGGCGCACTCCCCTCTCCCGCCGGGCACCTGACCGGTCGTCTCTGGCGGCCCAGCCCCTTAGTCGGGCCGCGAGGCGGGCTCAGCCCGGCAGCCCCGTCATGCGCAGTGTCACGTTGAGACGGCCCCGCGCGAGACCGTCGGCCGGATCACCGCTCCCGGGGCGCAGTGCGGTCACGCCGTGGTAGGCGAAGCGCGAGGGACCGCCGAAGACGAGCAGGTCCCCGGACTCCAGCTCCACGTCACGGTAGGGCCGGGTGCGGGTCTCTGTGTTGCCGAGCCGGAACACGCAGGTGTCCCCGACGCTCAGGGAGACGACAGGAGCAGAGGAACGCTCGTCCTTGTCCTGGTGCATGCCCATGGTCGCCGCCCCCTCGTAGAAGTTGATCAGCGCGACGTCCGGCGTGTACGCGCGCGCCACCTCCGGGTCCTCGTACGCGGCGGCCACGGCCTCCCGGCCCAGATCCCGGAGCCAGGACGGGAAGGGGGCCACGGGCGCTCCGTTCACGTCCTGGGCGGTACGGCTGTAGCGGTAGGGCTGCCAGTGCCAGCCGACACAGACCGTCTGTACGGACATGACGCCTCCGCGCGGCAGCCGGGTGTGGCGCATGGGCACCGGGCCGGTCGCCCAGGCGCGGCAGGCCGCGACCAGCGCACGACGCCGTTCGGGCCCCAGCCACTCCGGGACGTGCACGGCCCCGGGGGCGAGAACGGAACGCGGGCGCGGCAGAAGAGAAGCCATGCCTCAGAGGATCGCACCGGGGACTGACAACGGGCCGGGCGCCCGGGGGCCGGGCGCCCGGGGGCCGGGCGCTCGGGGGTCGGGCCCCGCGGGGTCCGTCTTCGGCGGGCCCGGAGAGGGTCGGAGACCCTCGCCCCGCTCCCCCGCTTCTCACAGCCCGGACACCACGACGTCCCTCCCCGCTCCCGGGCTCCGGCTTCCGGCACGTCCCGGCCCGGCCCGGACACCGGCCAACCTCCCGGCGGCCCGGCTCAGGCAGACCCGGCTCGCTCGCCACCTTCTGGCGGCCGGGTTCCGACACCACCTCCGGACCCGACCGGGGCACCACGCCCGGGTCTGATCGGAGTACGACTTCTTAGCCTGATCGAGGCACCACTTCCCAGCCCGACCGGAGCACCACTCCACGACCTGGCCGGGGCGTCGTCCGGACCGTCGGACACCACCGTCCGGCCCCGACCGGACACCACCGCTGCGGTCCGACCGTGGCACGCCTGGGCGGTGAGGTTCGCAAGTGAGCGCGATTCTCCCTTGTCGGCGCCCTCCCGAGCAGCCTAGTCTGCCTTTGTGCCGCTACTGAACAAAATAGGTCGGGCGAGGGTCGTCACCTCCGACGGTTCCCCCGCCTCCCTCCGACGCCTCCGCGTCGCCATCACCGCCTTCTTCGCCCTCGACGGCTTCGTCTTCGCCGGGTGGGTCGTCCGCATCCCCGCGATCAAGGAGCAGACCGACGCCTCGGCGAGCGCGCTGGGGCTGGCGCTGCTCGGGGTCTCGCTGGGGGGCGTGATCACGATGGCGCTGATCGGACGCGCGTGCCGCCATTACGGCAACCACCCGGTCACGGTGGCCTGCGCGGTACTGCTCTCGCTCGCCATCGCCCTGCCGCCACTGACTCACTCGGCCTGGGCCCTCGGCGGGGTCCTGCTGATTTTCGGGGCCGGATACGGCGGCATCAACGTGGCCATGAACAGCGCCGCCGTCGATCTCGTGAACGTGCTGCACCGGCCGATCATGCCGAGTTTCCACGCCGCGTTCAGTCTCGGCGGCATGCTCGGCGCGGGGCTGGGCGGGCTGGTCGCCTCGCACCTCTCCCCGACCCGGCACCTCCTGCTGCTCACCGTGATCGGGCTGCTCGTCACGGCCGCCGCGAGCCCCGTTCTGCTGAGTCACCGCGCACCGGGCACCCCCGAACCTCGGCGTGAGGCATCGGCGGGGCCGGGCCGGACCGGGACTCCGGTCGACGTGGTGGCGACCGCGTCCACCGCGAGGGACGCCGGAACCGGAACGGGGAGGCCCGACGCCCCGGCCGCCGCCCCGGCCCGGAGAAACGTGGGCGGCCTCCTTGCGATCCTCGGGCTGACCGCCCTCTGTTCCTCGTACGGCGAGGGGGCGATGGCCGACTGGGGCGCCCTGCACCTGCACGAGGACCTGGACGCGAGCGCCGGTACGGCTTCCGCCGGGTACGCGTTGTTCGCGCTCGCCATGACGGTCGGACGACTGTCCGGCACCCGTCTGCTGGAGCGGGTGGGCGCCACGGCGACCGTCGTCGGCGGCTCGGCGCTCGCGGCGGCCGGCATGCTGCTCGGCGCCCTGGCCCCCTCCCTCTGGGCGGCCCTCGTCGGCTTCACGCTGATGGGCCTCGGTGTGGCCAACGTCTTCCCCGTCACCATCGGACGGGCCGGCACGCTCGGCGGCCCCGGCGGGGTCGCGACCGCATCGACGCTGGGCTACGGCGGCATGCTGCTGGGCCCGCCCGCGATCGGCTTCATGGCCGACTGGTTCTCGCTGCCGACGGCGCTGCTCAGCGTGGCGGCGCTCGCCGCCGTGGCCGCCGTGATCGGGTGGACAACGCGACACGCCGGCATCGACCTCGGCACGGCCCGCACCGGTACCGCTTCGCCTTGAGGTCATGAGCCGAAAGCCATGAGGCCGGGAGGCCATGAGGCCGGGAGGCCGGGAGGCCATGAGGCCGGGAGGCCATGAGGCCGGGAGGCCGGGAGGCCATGAGGCCGGGAGGCCATGAGGCCGGGAGGCCATGAGGCCGGGAGGCCATGAGGCCGGGAGGCCATGAGGCCAGGAAGCCGACGCTCACCGGGCGGCGCCGGTCTCCCGCGCCGCCGTCGTCCTCGCCGGTCCACTCGGGCCTCTGCCCCCTCGCCTCCCGCCCGTCGGCCTCCTCCCGGTTCACGGCGCGGGGATCGTGCCCGCGGCACCCGCCCCTTCCCTCGGGGCGACCAGCCCCACACTCGCGGCGAGTGCCGCCACGGAGCGGACGAAGAAGTCCTCCCGGCTCTCGACGACCCGGTTGAACTGGCCGAAGACCTCGAAGGACACGAGGCCGAAGAGCTGGGCCCAGGCCGCCACCATGGGCATGACGACGGCGGGCGGCAGATCGGGGGCCAGGTCGTCGGCGAGCCGGCGCGCCTCGGCCGCCAGGCTCGCGGGCAGCGGCTGCACCGAGAGCCCCGTCGTCCTTCTGCCCTCGCGCACGATGTCGACGAGCAGGACCCCGATCCGGGAGGCGGGCCCCACCGTGGCGGTGGGGGCGGTGTACCCGGGCACAGGCGAACCGTAGAGGAGCGCGTACTCCTGAGGGCGGGCGAGGGCCCACTCCCGCACCGCGCGGCACACGGCGACCCAGCGCCCCACGACAGCCGTCCGGTACGCGGGGTCGCTGTCGGCCAGAGCCGCGGGGAACAGGCCGCCATCCGGCCCGGCGGTGCTCCCGGCCGCTTCGCCCGCCTCTTCGAGCCGGTTCACGAAGGAGCGGTCGGCTTCCTCCCCCGCGGCACCGAGCGCGTTGTAGGCGTCGATGATCAGGGCGGTCAGCAGCTCGTCCCGGCTCGGGAAATAGCGGTAGAGCGCCGAGGACACCATGCCGATCTCCCTGGCCACCGCTCGCAGGGAGAGCTTCGCGGCACCCTCGGCGGCGAGCTGCCGTCGGGCCTCGTCCTTGATGACGGCGGTGATCTCCTCGCGCGCTCTGGCCCGAGCCCCGCCGGCAGTCCCTCGCCCCCGGCCCCCGGCCGGTCGCGACGACGGCTCCGCGGCCCCGGCCGCCTCACCACCCTCGGTCGTCTCCTCGGGCCTGGTCGGTGCGGTGGGGCGCGTCTTCCCGTCCCTGTGTGCAGTGCTCATGCCCCCATGATGTCAGCGCTGATGTCAGCGCCGAGAGCACCGCACCGGAACAAGAGCGGAGAACCAAAGCAAGAGCACTGCACTAAAACGAGCGCACCGCCCGAGCAAGAGCGCTGCAAACAAGCGAGAGCAGGGGGCGCGCCAGGCCAGGTGAAGAGCAGTGCACCGAACCGAGAGCACTGCTCACAAAAAGAAGCAGCGCTCTTGCGTAGCTCCCCACACCCCTGCCATGCTCGCTTCAGCAAGCGAGAGCACTGCTCTCGCCGCAGCGCGAACCCCCGTGGACGCGGCATCCGTCGTGCCCGCCCGTCGCCGCCGATCGGGAGGTCTGCCGATGACCGTCAACGAATCCGCGCCCGCCCAGCCCTACTACCTCGCACCTGCCGGGTTCAGCGCCCGCTTCAACCTGATCGCCGGCTGGCTGGCGCGGCACGGGGTGAGCTTGCTGGGAACGGCGGAACTGTCCGTGAGGGGCCGCAGCAGCGGCAGGATGCAGCGCATCCCGGTCCACCCGCACCGCCACGGCGGGAAGCAGTATCTGGTGTCGGCGCGCGGGCACGGGCAGTGGGTGCGGAACATGCGGGTGGCCGGTGGCGGGGAGCTGCGCGTGGGGCGCGGGCTGAGCCGGTTCACCGCGGTGGAGGTCCCGGTCGCGGAACGACCCGAGGTGCTGCGCAGCTATCTGAAGAAGTGGGGCTGGGAGGTCAAGGGCTACTTCCGGGGCGTCACGGCCGACGCCTCCGCGGAGGAACTGGCCGCGGCCGCCCCGGATCACCCGGTCTTCCTGATCAGCGTGGAGCGGTAGCCCCGGTCCCGTCCTCCGCCTCGCCCTTGGCGGCCGGCACCTCCGCGGGCTCGTCCTCCGCCTGCGCGACGCCGCTGCTCTTGGGGTGCGGGTCGAGGGCCTGGAGGGCGCGGCCTGCCAGCGGGTGGCTGCGCACGAGTTCGCCGAGGGTGGTGGCGCCGCGGGTGATGCGGGCGAAGGCGTTCCACGCGGGGCGGACGCTGGTGAGCGCGGTGTGGAACAGGCCGGGACGGCGTTCGAAGATCGACAGCATCCGGCGGCCGACGGCCATCTCGACGCCCAGGCCGGCCTTGACGGCGAAGGCGTAGTTGAGGGCCTGACGGCGGGCGTCCACCGCGTCGTGCGACTCGGAGACCCGCACGGCCCACTCCCCCGCCAGCCGCCCCGAACGCAGCGCGAAGGAAATACCCTCGCGCGTCCAGGGCTCCAGCAGACCGGCCGCGTCGCCCGCGACGAGCACCCGGCCCCGGGACAGCGGGGAGTCCTCGCTGCGGCAGCGCGTCAGGTGGCCGGAGGACACGCTCGGCTCGAAGCCGGACAGGCCCAGACGGGCCACGAAGTCCTCCAAGTACCGCTTGGTGGCGGCGCCTTCACCGCGCGCGGAGATGACGCCGACGGTGAGGGTGTCCCCCTTGGGGAAGACCCAGCCGTAGCTGCCGGGCAGCGGGCCCCAGTCGAGGTGGATACGGCCGGCCCAGTCGGCGGCGACGGTCTCCGGGACGGGGATCTCCAGCTCAAGACCGAGGTCGACCTGATCGAGCTTGACCCCGACATGTGCTCCTATCCGGCCGGCACTGCCGTCGGCCCCGACGACCGCGCGGGCCAGCAGCGTCTCACCGCTCTGCAGGACGACGGCGACGGTCCTGCGGTCCGGTACGGCGGGGCCGTGCTGCTCGACTCGGGAGACGGCCGCGCCGGTGCGCAGTTCGGCGCCGGCCTTCTGCGCCGCCTCGACCAGACGCAGGTCGAACTCGGGGCGGTTGACCAGCCCGAACAGCATCTGCCGCGAGCGGCGGGTGCGGCTGAAACGGCCGTCGAGCGTGAAGGTCACGGCCCGGACGCGGTCCTGGAGAGGCAGCTCGAAGCCGGGGGGCAGGCTGTCCCTGGAGGGGCCGATGATGCCGCCTCCGCAGGTCTTGTAGCGGGGCAGTTCGGCCTTCTCCAGAAGCAGGACGCGCCGGCCGGTGACCGCTGCCGCGTACGCCGCCGAGGCGCCCGCGGGGCCGGCTCCGACGACCACGACGTCCCACACGGTACGGGGGGTCGCCGTCTGTGCGTCGTCCGCTGTGTTCTCGCTGCTCACGATGTGCTTCTGCTCCCGATCCGGCGGTTGGTCGCTGAGTGTCACCCGGTTTTCCCGGGCATCCTACGGCGGCTGTCCCCCGATTCCGGCTGTGGGAGGATCGAGAGATCATTCGCTGAACGTACACACGTACACAGGTACAACGTCGCATCCCTCTGGAGCGTGCCCATGTCGCCGAATCCGATCGCGGAATCCGTCGCCTCTCTCATGCCGGAGGCCAAGCGGGAGCTGACCGAGCTGGTGGCTTTCCGTTCGGTGGCCGACTGGGAGCAGTTTCCGAAAAGCGAATCGCAGGCCGCGGCGAACTGGGTCGCGGACGCGCTGCGCGCCGAAGGATTCGAGGAGGTCGCGCTGCTCGACACGCCGGACGGCACCCAGTCGGTCTACGGCTGCCTGCCCGGCCCCGCGGGCGCGCCGACGGTCCTGCTGTACGCGCACTACGACGTGCAGCCCCCGCTCGACGAGGAGGCGTGGCTGACGCCTCCCTTCGAACTGACCGAGCGGGACGGGCGCTGGTACGGGCGTGGTGCGGCCGACTGCAAGGGCGGCGTCGTCATGCACCTGCTGGCGCTGCGCGCGCTGAAGGCGAACGGCGGGGTCCCCGTCACGGTGAAGTTCATCGCGGAGGGTTCGGAGGAGCAGGGCACGGGCGGTCTGGAGCGGTACGCCGAGGCGCACCCCGAACTGCTGCGGGCCGACACCGTCGTGATCGGGGACTCGGGCAACTTCCGGGTCGGACTGCCGACGGTCACCTCGACGCTGCGCGGGATGACGATGGTGCGGGTCGAGGTGCGGACCCTGGCGGGCAACCTGCACTCGGGTCAGTTCGGCGGAGCGGCTCCCGACGCGCTGGCCGCACTCGTCCGCGTCCTGGACTCGCTGCGAGCCGAGGACGGTTCCACCGCGGTGGACGGTCTGGACACGGACGCGGTGTGGGACGGGCTCCAGTACGGGGAGGACGACTTCCGCGAGGACGCGAAGGTGCTGGAGGGCGTGGAGCTGACCGGTTCCGGCACGGTCGCCGACCGGATCTGGGCGCGGCCCGCCGTGACGGTGATCGGCATCGACTGCCCGCCGGTCGTCGGCGCCACGCCCTCCGTGCAGGCGGGCGCGCGGGCCCTGGTGAGTCTGCGGGTGCCGCCGGGGACGGACGCGGTGAAGGCCACGGAGCTGCTGTCCGCCCACATCGAACGGCACACGCCGTGGGGTGCGCGGGTGACGGTCGAGCAGGTCGGTCAGGGCCAGCCCTTCCGCGCGGACACGACGAGCCCCGCGTACGCGGCGATGGCGCGGGCCATGGGCGTGGCCTACCCGGGCGAGGAGATGCAGTACGCGGGACAGGGCGGCTCGATTCCCCTGTGCAACACGCTGGCCGCGCTGTACCCGGAGGCGGAGATCCTGCTGATCGGGCTGAGCGAGCCGGAGGCGCAGATCCACGCGCCGAACGAGAGCGTCTCGCCCGAGGAGCTGGAGCGCCTGGCGGTCGCCGAAGGGCTGTTCCTGCGGGACTACGCCACGGCCGCCTCCGCCTGATCAGGCCGCAGGCCACTTCGCGCCCCACTGCGCCCACAGCGTAGCGGGGCGTGCCCGGCGGCCTGCCTGCGTACCGTTCCGGCATGGACGTCATCGCCGTACAACCGCGTTTGCACCTCTTCCGCTTCCCGGTGGGCCAGGCGTATCTCTGGTCGGACGACGGGGAGTTGACACTCGTCGACTCGGGCACGGCGGGAGCCGCGGAGGAGTTGGTCCTCGCGATCCGGGCGCTCGGTCTGGACCCGGCGCGGCTGGTCAGGATCGTTCTGACACACGGGCACGAGGATCACTGCGGCGCGGCGCAGGAGCTGACGCGCCGGTTCGGTGCGGAGGTGGTGGCGCACCGTCTGGAGGCGCCGGCGATCAGGGGCGAACAGGCGCTGCCGCCGCCCGTGCTGCTGGACTGGGAGCGGCCCCTGTGGGAGCGGACCCGGGGGCTGCCGCCCGCGCCGCCCACGGTGGTGGACCGCGAAGTGGAGGACGGTGATGCGCTGGCCTTCGGCGGCGGCGCCCGGGTCGTCCACGTGCCGGGACACACGCCCGGGAGCATCGCCCTGCATCTCCCGCTGCACGGAGTGCTGTTCACGGGGGACACGGTCGCCTCGGTCGAGGGCGTCACGCTGGGGGTCTTCCACGTGGATCGCGAGGACGCCCGCGCCTCGCTGCGCCGCCTGTCGGTGCTCGGTCCGAGCGTCCTGTGCTGCGGGCACGGTGACCCGGTCACCAGGGACGCGGCCGCCGCACTGATCACCGCCGCCGAACGGGACGCGGACCTCTGACCGCCGACGCGCCGGGAGTCCCCGGCCGTCGGGGAGTCCAACCGGGCGCCGTGCTCAGGGACGTGGCGCCCCGATCGCTCCCACGTCCGCGGGGGCGGTCGTGCCCACGCGGTACACCGGCCCGAGCCCCAGGGGGCGCGCGCCCCGCGCCCACAGCGCCCAGTCGCCGTCGTACCCCCGGGCCGTTCGGGATGGACGGGAGGGACGGGAGGGCGGCCGGCGGCCCGCGCGGCGCAGCGGGCGCGGGCCACCGCCAACGGGACCTCGCACCACACCTCGTGCACGAGGGCGACGCCCGCACGGCGCAGCCCGCTCCGTACGAAGGACCGGGTGTGCGCGAGCCACGGGCTCTCCAGGACGGCGCCGTCGGCCACGGCCGCGAGGAGCGTCCAGAGCGTCTCGGCGGCCGCGGTGCCGAGCGTCCTGCTCCATTCCCGGTCCTCGCAGCCCCCGGCCGGAGCGGGCTGAGGGTGTCCGCGAGGGTCTCCTTGACGGCGTCCTTGCTGAACAGGGGGTCCGCAAGCGCGTGGCCAGGGCCTGGGCGAGCGTCGTCTTGCCGGCTCCGGGGAGCCCGTGCCCAGTACTGTCGGCATGCGGGCAGCGTAGGAGCGTCCCGAGCCGGGGGGCGACGCGAGGGGGACCACCCAGGTCACGGAAGTCTGACGCCTACCGGAACCCCCCGTTCGAGGTACAGGGCGGAGCCTCGCTCGCGGGCGCGCAGGGCCCAGTGCAGCCGTGCGTACCGCACCGGGGGCAGCATCGTCGCCGCCTCCGCCTCGGTCGCGAAACGGCAGTCCCGCAGTTCCGGCCCCGGCAGCAGGACGCCCTCGGCCTGCGGGGTGTCGAGCCGGCCGCCGTCGAAGAGCAGCCGCATCCCGCCGTAGCCCGGAGGGAGGGGCGGCTCCCAGTCGACGACGAGCAGCCGGGGTGTCCCGGTGAGCCGTATGCCGGTCTCCTCGGCGACCTCGCGCACTCCGGCCAGCGAGGGCGCCTCACCGTGCTCGACGACACCCCCGGGGAACTCCCAGCCGGGTTTGTACGTCGGGTCGACCAGCAGGACGCGGTCCTGGTCGTCGAAGAGCAGGACGCCCGCCGCCAGGGTTTCGGCGGAGGGCTCGGGTGTCTGGACGATGTCGCAGGCCCCGGCCTCCCCGCTAGACACCGCGCGGGCGACCGCCTCTGCGGTGCGGCGTGGACCCGTCGGGTCGGCCGGTACGGGATGGGCGTCCCGTCCCAGCCACTCCCCGACGGCGGCGCGGTAGGCGGCCAGTTCGGGGCCTGGCTCCTCCTCGGGCCGTTCGCCGGGCGCGGGCCCGGTGCTGCCGGGCGGAGCGCCGGGGACGGAGGCCGCGGCCGGGTGCGGCCCGTCCTCCTCACCTGCCTTCAGCCAGGAGCGCAGGATCGTTTCCTCGAACTCGACGCGCACATGGCACACGGCGATGCGCCGGGAGGCGAGCCCGCCGAAGAGCGTGTCCCTGACGTCCTGTCGCAGCAGCGGCAGCGGGACGACGAGATCGCCGCCCACCTCGGCGGTCAGGGCGGCCGCGGTGTCGATCACCAGCCGCCGCCAGATGGGCAGTTCCCGCAGATCCCCGGCCTCGGCGAGTCGCTTGTGCGGCAGCAGCTCCGGAAGCCTCCCCGTGACGGTCTCGGGATCGAGGAGCGTACTGTTCGGGAGCAGGTCGACCAAGTCCCGCGCGACCGCGCGCGCCGCCGTCGCGGACGCTCCGTTGATCCAGACGATCACGGGTCCCCCTCTCTTCGTGGCCCCCTGTGGCTTGCCCGGAACAGACCGTCGGGGAAACCCCGGGCGGCCGACCGGCCCGTGGGCCGGCCGTCCCCGCGGCGCGACGGCCCGGCGAACGGCCCGGGAACAAGCCGTGCCGGGGGCGTCTGTCCCGCGCATTGCGGGGCAGACGGAGAAAACGGCCTTGGAATCACGGGTCGTTCACGGTGAACGGGGCGGGGTGCCCCGATGGTGGAGGTGTGGACCTCATGAGCGCACATCAGATTCTGGAACGGTTCCCCGCGGGCGGGCCGCGTGGCAGCTGGCCCGCCGAGGAGTTCGCGGCCCGCAAGCGCAACGCGGGGCTCGCGGCGGAGGTCGTGATGGACCTGGCCTCGGACGACTACCTCGTGGTGGCCAGGTCGCAGCGAAGTGGCACGGCCGGGACTGGCTGAGACGAGGGCGGCACGGCCGGGCGCTGCCCCCGACTAGGGGGCGGCGCGGCCGGGTGGGCGCGGGAGAGCCCGCCCCCAAACGCGGCGCGAGGGCGCGCGGACCGGCGCACCGTCGCCGGACCGTACCGGAAGCACTCCACGGAGGGCGGACGTTTCGGCGATATCGCCCGCGCCGGTACATCAGCACGGCAGGCTGTCCTCGCGGACAGATCCACTCCTACGCGAGGACGCACCATGCCTTACGCCCCCTCCGGCCCGACCGGTGCCGGGACCGGCCACCTGAGCGCAGCTCTGCGGGAAGAACTCGCCCACCTGTGGCGGGACCTCGACGACGCCCGTCACGGCGCCGCCAACGGGTACTGGTCGATGCGCTGCGACTGGCTGGTGAGTCGTATCAAGCACATCACGCCCCTGGTCGGGCCGACCCCGTGGCAGCAGATCCAGGCCCCGCTCCTGGAACAGGGCATCTACCAGCGGGTCCACGCCGAACTCGGTGTCGAGGCGCCCGTGGATCTCGCTGTGCTCGCCGAACACCGGGATGGCGAGACGGTGGTGCCGCGCCAGCGCTGACGGCCGCATGTCGCTCCGCCCGGACGCGGCTTCTTCCCCGCGGCCGCCGTGGCCGGTACGGACACGGCGCCCCCACCAAGGCAGGTCGACGAGCGCATCGACGGTGCTGTCTCACCGGCCAGGACTGCCGCGCGAAGTGACGCAGCAGTCGGCCCGCTGCGGAAGTACACGGGGTCGGTTGTCCGGTCGCGGCTTCGGGACGGGTGTCGGATCGCGGCTGGACGCCTACGCGGGGGACGCCGACGGTCGACGGGGCGCGTGCGGCCGTGGCCGCGGTGCGGGAACGGCCGTACGACGGGAGCGCCGAGGGGGTCGCATTCGGGGAGATCGGCTGGAACCACCGGTCCGGGGCAGTCAGGACGGCCGCTGTGGTCCGGACCTGGCCCCGGGGCGGACGGTCCCGGCGGCCGGGATGCCGGACTCGCCGGCCTTGGTGCGGATGAGGGTCGCTCCGGACGCTCTTGAGGGCGCGGTACTGGCACGGCGGCTCGTCGAGAAGCTTCCGCCGCCTGAGCGGCGGCGGACTGCCGGAAGGAACGGCGCCGCTCCCCGCCGCCCGCCGACAGCGACCTCAGACGCCCGACCCCTCACGGCGAACCAGCCGCACCACCCGGCCGGCCACCCGTACGACCGGCGCCCCGGCCACACCCCGTCGTCGGTCTGCCCGCTCATCCGCCGCGGCACCCTCCGGCTCCGCCCCGGGGACGCGGTAAGCCGTTCGCGCGGCCGCCGGCCCGCCCGTGCCCGTCGCCCCGGTCAACTAGTCGGTCGTGGTCAGCCGGTCGGCCCCGGACCACCGGTCAGCTCTCGCAGCGCCCCGGCCGCCGCGCCGACGAGACCGGCGTCGTTGCCCATCTGCGCGGGCACCACGGTCAGCCCCTGCACGAAGGACAGCGTCGCGTACTCCTTCAGCGCCTCACGCAGCGGTGTGAACAGCAGGTCGCCGGAGTTCGCCACGCCGCCACCGATCACCGCGATGTCGATCTCGACGAGGGTGGCCGTGGCGGCGATCGAGGCAGCGAGGGCCTGGGCGGCCCGCGCGAAGGAGGCGCGCGCCACCGGGTCCCCGGCCCGCGCGGCGGCCGCGACCCCGGCCGCCGTGGCGTCACCGTCCGGGCCGGGGCGCCAGCCGTTGTCCAGCGCCCTGCGGGCGATGTTGGGCCCGCTCGCGATGCGTTCGACGCAGCCCCGCCCGCCGCAGGGGCAGGGATCGCCGTCGAGGTCCACGCTGATGTGACCGATGTGACCGGAGTTACCCGTGGGCCCCGGGCGCACCGCTCCGCCGAGCACCAGCCCGCCACCCACCCCGGTCGACACGACCATGCACAGCGCGTTGTCGTGCCCGCGCGCCGCCCCCTGCCAGTGCTCGGCGGCGGCGATCGCCACCCCGTCGCCGACGAGACTGACGGGCAGACCGCCGATGATCTTGCCGACCCGTTCCACGAGCGGGAACCCGCGCCAGCCGGGGACGTTCACCGGGCTGACCGTGCCGTTGAGGGCGTCCACGGGCCCCGCGCTGCCGATGCCCAGGGCCCGTACGCCCGGCCAGCGCGCGTCCTCGGCCAGCTCCTCCAGGACGGAGGCCACGGCCCCCATCACGGTCTCGCCGTCCTCCTTCGCCCGCGTGGGCCGCTGGGCCCGCACAAGAATCCCGCCCCGGTCGTCGACCAGTGCTCCAGCGATCTTGGTGCCGCCGATGTCGAGCGCGGCGACGAGGTCCGTGTGCATGCGTGTCCGAATCTTCCTGGTGAAAGCAGTGGAGACAACTCAACGTCCAGTATCTCCCGGCGCTGACAACGTTGTCTAGGTTCTATGCTCGACGCCACGCCCCTGATGACAACAGGACAGGACCGCACTCGTGGCAAAGACCGCCCGCCGCCCCGTGAACCGCTACGGGAACCGACCGACGATGAAGGACGTGGCAGCGCGGGCAGGGGTCGGCCTGAAGACCGTCTCCCGCGTGGTCAACGGAGAGCCGGGGGTGACCCCCGACACCGAACGCCGGGTACAGGAGGCCATCGACGCCCTGGGCTTCCGGCGCAACGACAGCGCCCGCGTTCTGCGCAAGGGGCGCACGGCCAGTATCGGCCTGGTCCTGGAGGATCTGGCCGACCCGTTCTACGGTCCGCTCAGCCGCGCGGTGGAGGAGGTGGCCCGCGCGCACGGGGCGCTGCTGATCAACGGCTCCAGCGCCGAGGACCCCGAGCGGGAGCGGGAACTCGCGCTCGCGCTGTGCGCGCGGCGGGTGGACGGCCTGGTGGTGATCCCCGCCGGGGACGACCACCGCTACCTCCAGCCGGAGATCGCCGCCGGTGTGGCCACGGTGTTCGTGGACCGGCCGGCGGGCGGCATCGACGCGGACGTGGTGCTGTCCGACAGCTTCGGCGGCGCGAGCGAGGGGGTGGCCCATCTCCTGGCCCACGGCCACCGCCGGGTCGGCTTCATCGGTGACATGCCGCGCATCCACACGGCGGCCGAGCGGCTGCGCGGCTACCGCGCCGCTCTGGAGGACGCGGGCATCACCCCGCAGGAGGGCTGGGTGTCGCTGGGCGTGACCGATCCCGACCGTGTGGCGCGGGCCGCGCTGACCATGCTGAGCGGTCCGGAGCCGGTCACGGCGATCTTCGCGGGCAACAACCGCGTCACCGTCACCGTCGTACGCGTCCTGACCGAGCATCCGCGGCCGGTGGCCCTCGTGGGCTTCGACGACTTCGAACTCGCCGATCTCCTGAGCCCCGGCGTCACGGTCGTGGCCCAGGACGCGGCCCAGCTCGGGCGTACGGCGGCGCTGCGGCTGTTCCAGCGCCTCGACGGCACGGTGAACCGCTCCGAGCAGTTCCTGCTGCCCACCCGGCTGATCGCCCGTGGCTCGGGCGAGATCCGCCCGGCGGTCTGAGGCCCGGCGCCGCCGCCCGCGCCCCTCCGCCGGGGCGCGTCGGCCGCTGGGCGCGCCGTAGGACGACATGGCGTGACCTCGCCCGCGTCGCCGTCCGCTGCTCGACGGCCGAGGCGACGACGAGGCCCGCCGCTTCGCGCGCGGGACGAGCGATCGATGTGACCTGTTCCCCGGCGGACGCGGTGTCGACCGAGCCTCCGCCACCCCGCTCCGGGAAAACCGTGAGCGCCGCGGCGATCCCGTACAGGCGCCTTGACGCGGACCGGGGCCGCGCCCGGTGGACTCCGCTGTGGCCCCCCGGCCGGCCGTTCGCCGCCCCAGCAGGTACCGCCTCCCGCTACGCGCGGCCGGCGAAGCCCTCCAGTTCGGCCCGGCCCAGACCGGCGGACGCGGTGACCTCCGCGGGGTCGAGGGCTCCGCAGTCGAGGCCCCGCAGGAGGTGGCCGCTCAGGGCGCGGGCCGTCGCCGGTTCGTCCAGGACGTCGCCGGACGAGCGCGAGGCGTACGCGGCGAGGCGTTCCGCTGTGCGGACGAAGTCCTCGCGGTAGAAGGTGTAGACGGCCGCGTACCGCGTCGGCAGGTGCGCGGGATGCATGTCCCAGCCCTGGTAGTAGGCGCGGATCAGCGAGCGCCGCACGAGGTCGTGGTGCAGCCGCCAGGCGGCGTGGACACGGTCGGTGGTGCCGACCGGGAGGACGTTGGTCGAGCCGTCGGAGAGCCGCACACCCGTGCCCGCGGCGGCGAGTTGCATGACGGCCTTGGCGTGATCGGCCGCCGGGTGGTCGGGCGACTGGTGGGCCGCGCCGACACCGAGCGCGGCACTGTAGTCGAAGGTGCCGTAGTGCAGGGCCCTCGCCCGGCCCTCGGCGGCCTCGATCATGCGGGCGACGGTGGCGGTGCCGTCGGACGCGAGGATGGACTGGGAGGTCTCGATCTGGATCTCGAAACCGATGTGGCCCGGGGTGAGACCGAGCGTCTTCTCGAACTGGTCGAGCAGCCGGGCCATCGCGGTGACCTGCTCGGCGTACGTCACCTTGGGAAGGGTCAGCACGAGCGCGTCGGGCAGTCCGCCGGAAGCCTCCGCGAGACCGGTCAGGAAGATGTCGAGAGTACGGATGCCGCGCTCGCGTACGGCCGCCTCCATGCACTTCATCCGGATGCCGAGGGTGGGCGGGGTGCGGGCCGGGTCGGGCGCGGCGCAGGCCGCGGCGACGAGCCGGGCCGCGCGGGCGGCGTCGGCGTCCTCCTCGGCGTCCGGCCGCAGCCCGTAGCCGTCCTCGAAGTCGATACGGAGGTCTTCGACGGGCTCGGCGAGGAGCTTGGCGCGCACCCGCTCGTACACGGGCGCGGCGTGTTCCGCGGGCAGATCGAGGACGGCCGCGAGCGTGGCGGCGTCCGGGGCGTGCGCGTCGAGCGCGGCGAGGGCCTGATCGCCCCAGGCGCGCACGGTGTCGGCGGTGAAGCCGTCGGCGGGGACGTAGACCGTGTGCACGGGCTGCCGGGTGCCGGGATCGCCCGGGTAACGGCGCGGCAGTTCCTCGTCGACCGCGGCGAGCAGGGCGGCGATCCGGCAGGCGGTCCGTTCGTCGAGGCTCGTGCGCACTGCGTCCTGGTCCTGCCGGCCCATCGGGCTCCCTCCGGCCAAGCGTCAACAATCTGTTGAGGGAACCTAGTCCGCGGCGAGGCACGCAGTCAACGGCCTCCGGGCACGCGAACGGGCCCGGGTTCGCGCGGCGTTCCCGCCGTGCGAACCCGGGCCCGGCGCCCCTCGGGCACGAGCGGGGCGGGTCAGCCCTTGCGCGCGGTGACCTCTTCGGTCAGCTGCGGGACGACGTTGAACAGGTCGCCGACGACGCCGTAGTCGACCAGTTCGAAGATCGGCGCCTCCTCGTCCTTGTTGATCGCGACGATCGTCTTCGAGGTCTGCATACCGGCGCGGTGCTGGATCGCGCCGGAGATGCCGGAGGCGATGTAGAGCTGCGGGGACACCGACTTGCCGGTCTGGCCGACCTGATTGGCGTGCGGGTACCAGCCCGCGTCCACGGCGGCGCGGGAGGCGCCCACGGCGGCGCCGAGCGAGTCGGCGAGCGCCTCGATGACCGAGAAGTTCTCGGCGCCGTTGACGCCGCGGCCCCCGGAGACCACGATCGCGGCCTCGGTCAGCTCGGGGCGGCCCGTCGACTCGCGGGGGGTGCGCGAGGTGACCTTGGTGCCGGTCGCCTTGTCGGAGAAGGACACCGGGAGCTCCTCGGCCGCGCCGGCCGCCGGGGCGGGCTCGACGGGCGCCGAGTTCGGCTTGACGGTGATGACGGGGATGCCCTTGGACACCTTGGACTTCGTCGTGTACGAGGCGGCGAAGACCGACTGGGTGGCCACCGGGCCGTCGGCCCCGGCCTCCAGGTCGACCGCGTCGGTGATCAGGCCGGAGCCGATCCGCAGCGCCAGGCGGGCGGCGATCTCCTTGCCCTCGGTCGAGGACGGCACGAGCACCGCCGAGGGGGACACGGAGTCGTAGGCGGCCTGGAGGGCGTCGACCTTCGGGACCACGAGGTAGTCGCCGAACTCGGCGGCCTCGGAGGTGAGGACCTTGACCGCGCCGTGTTCGGCGAGGGTGGCCGCCGTGGCACCGGCGCCGGGTCCGAGCGCCACCGCGACCGGCTCACCGATGCGGCGGGCCAGGGTCAGCAGCTCCAGCGTCGGCTTGCGGACGCCGCCGTCCACGTGGTCGACATAGACAAGTACTTCAGCCATGGGAATGCTCTCCTGCGCGTGCGAGAAGTGAGGGAGGAAACAGGGAGGGGCCGGGCGGGGTGTCCCGGCGGGCCGGCTCCCGGATCAGATGAACTTCTGACCCGCGAGGAACTCGGCGAGCTGCTTGCCGCCCTCGCCCTCGTCCTTGACGATGGTGCCCGCCGTGCGCGCCGGGCGCTCGTCGGCCGACTCGACCTTGGTCCAGGAGCCTTCGAGGCCGACCTCGTCCGACTCGATCTCCAGGTCCTCCAGGTCCCAGGACTCCACCGGCTTCTTCTTCGCCGCCATGATGCCCTTGAAGGAGGGGTAACGCGCCTCGCCCGACTGGTCCGTGACGGACACGACGGCCGGGAGCCGCGCCTCCAGCTGTTCGCTGGCCGTGTCGCCGTCCCGGCGGCCCTTGACGGTGCCGTCCTCGACGGACACCTCGGACAGCAGGGTCACCTGCGGCACGCCGAGGCGCTCCGCCAGCAGCGCCGGCAGGACACCCATGGTGCCGTCGGTGGAGGCCATGCCGCACACGACCAGATCGTAACCGGCCTTCTCGATGGCCTTGGAGAGCACGAGGGAGGTGCCGAAGACGTCGGTGCCGTGCAGGTCGTCGTCCTCGACGTGGATGCCCTTGTCGGCACCCATCGAGAGCGCCTTGCGCAGCGCGTCCTTGGCGTCCTCGGGGCCCACGGTCAGCACCGTGATCTCCGCGTCGTCGGCCTCGTCGGCAATCTGCAGGGCCTGCTCGACGGCGTACTCGTCCAGCTCCGACAGCAGACCGTCCACGTCGTCACGGTCCAGCGTCAGGTCATCGGCGAAGTGCCGGTCCCCCGTCGCATCCGGCACATACTTCACACAGACAACGATCCTCAAGCTCACGCCGGCTCTCCTACTGCATCGTCAGTTCTTCGCTGCGTCTTGCCCGCAGCATAGGCGCCCGAAGAGGCGGATTCCGGCTGGGGCGCCCCGCGCTCCGACCGAAATATTACTCGCCAGTACACCCAGTGCGTGCCCACTGAGCAAGCGCTTTGAACTGTGACCTTCCCTACGCCCGCCGATGACGTACGGCGGCGCTCACAACGCCTCGGCCAGCGCCGCCAGCACCTGCGCCCTGCGGGGCGCTCCCGAGGCGCGCCGCACCTCGCGGCCCGAGGAGTCCAGGACCAGGACCGTGGGGGTGCGCTCGATCCCGAGGGCGCGGACGAGCGCGAGGCGCTCCTCGGCGTCCACCTCCACGTGGGCGACCCCCGGCACCAGCGCGGCCACTTCGGCGAGAACCCGGCGTGTCGCGCGGCAGGGCTGACAGAAGGCGGTCGAGAACTGGACCAGGGTGGCCCGCTCCCCCAGCGGACCGCCCCACGGGCCGGCCGCCGCGGGCTCCGCTCCCCCGGCGCGTCCGCGCTCTCGCGGGGACGATTCCTGCGAGGACAACTCCTGCGCCACGTTCCGGTCCCTTCTCGCTGTACTCCGTCAGTATCCAGCGTCCTTGCGCGGCGCCTCATTCCCTCTTCCGGGCCCGCGGGCCACCCCCTTTCACCAAGCCGTCCGCGCAAACCAGCCGGAGGAGGGGTTTAGGAGCCGCGAGCGACAGAAGGGGAGGTCAGGCGGTTCGGACGTGACGAGGATCTCGTGTCGTACGGGCACCAGGGCTGGTCACCGCTTCGTTCTTCAGGCACCATCTGCGCAACGCCGCAAAACCTACGGCTGCGTAACTTATCGCCGGACACCTCCTCCCCCAGGTGTCGGCAGAGACGAAGGGTCCTCCCCACCCATGGCAGAACTCGTCTACCGTCCGGTCATCGGCCTCATGCGCACGATGTTCGCGGCGCTCGATCTCAAGATCGACTGCAAGGGTTCGGAGAACATCCCACGGACCGGCGGCGCCGTCGTCGTCAGCAACCACATCAGCTACCTGGACTTCATCTTCGACGGGCTCGCCGCTCTCCCCCAGAAGCGTCTCGTGCGCTTCATGGCGAAGGAGTCCGTCTTCCAGAACAAGGTCTCCGGCCCGCTGATGCGGGGGATGAAGCACATCCCCGTCGACCGCGACCAGGGCGAGAAGGCGTACGCCCACGCCCTGGAGTCGCTGCGCTCGGGCGAGATCGTCGGGGTCTTCCCGGAAGCCACCATCTCGCCCTCGTTCACACTGAAGACCTTCAAGACCGGCGCGGTGCGCATGGCCCAGGAGGCCGGGGTGCCGATCGTGCCGATGGCCGTGTGGGGCACGCAGCGGCTGTGGACCAAGGGCCGGCCGCGCAACTTCAGGCGCAGTCACATCCCCGTCACCGTCCGGGTCGGGGAGCGGGTGCAGGCCCCGGCCGACCAGTACGCGGGCGCCATCACCCGGCGGCTGCGGGAGCGGGTGCAGGAGCTTCTGGAGGCCGCCCAGCGCGCCTACCCGGTACGTCCCAAGGGGCCCGACGACCTGTGGTGGATGCCGGCGCACCTGGGCGGCACGGCACCCACCCCGGCCGAGGTCAAGCAGGCCGAGGCCGGCTGACCGGCGCGGCCTCCTGGCCGGCTCGGCGGTGACGCGGAGCCGGCCAGGAGGCCGCGGTCTCAGCGCGCCAGTTCCTCCTGGAGGGCGGCGACGAAACCGTCGACGTCCTCCTCGGTGGTGTCGAAGGAGCACATCCAGCGCACCTCGCCGGCCGGTTCGTCCCAGAAGTAGAAGCGGTAGCGCTTCTGGAGACGTTCGCTCACGTCGTGCGGCAGGCGTGCGAAGACTCCGTTGGCCTGCACCGGGTAGATGATCTCGACCCCCTCGACGGCACCCACCGCCCGCGCGAGGCGCTGGGCCATCGCGTTGGAGTGCCGGGCCGAACGCAGCCACAGCCCGTCGGCGAGGAGCGCTTCGAGTTGCACGGACACGAAGCGCATCTTCGAGGCGAGCTGCATGGACAGCTTGCGCAGGTGCTTCATGTGCCGCACCCTCTCGGGGGCGAGCACGACCACGGCCTCACCGAAGACCATGCCGTTCTTGGTGCCGCCGAACGACAGGATGTCGACCCCGGCGTCGGTGGTGAACGCCCGCACGGGCAGGTCGAGGGCCGCCGCCGCGTTGGCGATACGGGAGCCGTCGAGGTGGACCTTCATTCCGCGTTCGTGCGCGTGCTCGCAGATCGCCCGGATCTCGTCCGGGGTGTAGAGCGTGCCCAGTTCGGTGGACTGGGTGATCGAGACGGCCTGCGGCATCGCGCGGTGCTCGTCCTCCCAGCCGAACGCCTGCCGGTCGATCAGCTCGGGCGTGAGCTTGCCGTCCGGGGTGGGGACGGTGAGGAGTTTGAGCGAGGCCACGCGTTCGGGCGCGCCGCCCTCGTCCACGTTGATGTGCGCGGACTCGGCGCAGATCACGGCGCCCCAGCGGTCGGTGAGCGCCTGGAGCGAGACCACGTTGGCCCCGGTGCCGTTGAAGACCGGGAACGCCTCGGCGCGCGGGCCGAAGTGTTCGCGGATCAGCTCCTGCAGATGCCCGGTGTAGGCGTCCCCGCCGTAGGCGACCTGATGGCCGCCGTTGGCGAGGGCGAGGGCGGCCAGGACCTCCGGGTGCGCGCCCGCGTAGTTGTCACTGGCGAAGCCACGTATCTCGGGATCGTGGTGGCGGCGGGCGGCCGTCGCCACCACGGTCACGGCTTCTTGGTCAGCCACAGGCGGTTTCCGTTCACTTCCGCGGCGGGCTGCGCCCAGATTCCGGCGACGGTGTCGGCCAGCTCCCTGACGTCGGTGTAGCCCGCGAACTTCGCGCTGGGACGTTCGGCGCGCATCGCGTCGTTCACCAGCGCCTTCACGACGAGGATCGTAGCCGCCGCGCTCGGTCCGGCCTCGCCCCCCGCCTTGCGGAAGGAGTCGGCGAGCGCGAGAGTCCACGCCTCCGCGGCGGCCTTGGCCGCCGAGTAGCAGGCGTTGCCCGAGGTGGGCCGGCTGGCCCCGGCGGCGCTGATGAGGACGTAGCGGCCCCGGTCACTGCGGCGCAGCGCCTCGTGGAAGGCCAGGGAGGTGTGCTGGACGGTCCTGATCAGCAGCTTTTCGAGGAAGTCCCAGTCCATGAGGTCGGTGGCGTCGAAGGAGGCGCTGCCGCGCCAGCCACCGACGAGGTGCACCAGACCGTCGATGTGGCCGAACTCCTTCTCGATGCCCTCCGCCCAGCGGGTGGTGGCCGGGCCGTCGAGCAGGTCGACGGTGTCGCCGATGACGGTGGCTCCACCGTGTGCGTAACGCGCCGCGTCGACTCCTTCCGCCAGCCGCTCGGGGTCCGCGTCGGCTCCGATGACGGTCGCGCCCGCCTGGGCGAGACGCAGCAGGGCGGCGTGCCCGGCCGGGCCCCCCGCGCCCGCGACGGCGATGACGGCTCCGTCCAGGGTTCCCACGCTGTCGCCGATCTCGTTGTTGTCCATACCGGTCACCTCCGGGCCGAAGTGGCTCACGCCGACGCGCTTTCCGTGGTGCGGGCGGTGATGCCCCGGGTGGAGGCGATCACACTCTTGAGCTTCTTGGAAAGCGCCTCGTAGAACATGCTGAGCGGAAACTCGTCGGGAAGCACCTCGTCGACGAGTTTGCGGGGCGGCAGGGACAGGTCCAGGGCGTCCGGGCCCTTGGCCCAGCGTGATCCCGGGTGCGGGGCGAGGTAGCGGGAGACCAGCTCGTAGCCGGCGAACCAGTGCACGAGCTTGGGGCGGTCGATGCCCTCGCGGTAGAGCGTCTCGATCTCGTCGCACAGCTGGTTGGTGATCTGCGGGGCCCGCTCCCAGTCGATCCGCAGGGTGTTGTCGGTCCAGCGCACCACGTCGTGCTGGTGCAGGTAGGCGAAGAGGAGCTGACCGCCGAGGCCGTCGTAGTTGCGCACCCGCTCGCCGGTCACCGGGAAGCGGAACATGCGGTCGAAGAGCACGGCGTACTGCACGTCACGGGCCTGAGCGACCCCGTCGGCCTCCAGCCTCACGGCCTCCCTGAAGGCGGTGAGGTCGCAGCGCAGCTCCTCCAGGCCGTACATCCAGAACGGCTGGCGCTGCTTGATCATGAACGGGTCGAAGGGCAGGTCGCCGTGGCTGTGGGTGCGGTCGTGGACCATGTCCCACAGCACGAACGCCTCCTGGCAGCGGCCCTGGTCGCCGAGGAGGGCGCGCACGTCCTCGGGCAGCTCGATGCCGAGGACGTCGACGGCGGCCTCGCTGACCCGGCGGAAGCGGGCGGCCTCGCGGTCGCAGAAGATGCCGCCCCAGCTGAAGCGCTCGGGGGCCTCGCGCACCGCGATGGTCTCGGGGAAGAGAACCGCCGAGTGGGTGTCGTAGCCCGCGGTGAAGTCCTCGAACGTGATGCCGCAGAACAGCGGGTTGTCGTAGCGGGTGCGCTCCAGTTCGGCCAGCCAGCCGGGCCACACCATGCGCAGGGCGACGGCCTCGAAGTTGCGGTCCGGGTTGCCGTTCTGCGTGTACATCGGGAAGACGACGAGGTGTTCGAGGCCGTCCTCGCGACGCGCGGCGGGCTGGAAGGCGAGCAGCGAGTCGAGGAAGTCGGGGACGCCGAACCCGTCCTCGACCCAGCGGCGCAGGTCGCCGACGAGAGCCTCGTGGTAGGCGGCGTCGTGCGCGACGAGCGGGGAGAGCGCCTTCACCGCGGTCGCCATGCGCTCCACGGCCTCCGAGGCCTGCTCGCGGGAGGGGGCGCCCTCGGCCGTGAAGTCGATCGAGCCGTCCTTGGACTGCCAGGGGCGTATCTCCTCGACGGCACCCTTGAGCCGGGCCCAGGCCGGGTGGCGCGTGAGGCCGGAGGCGGGAGGAAAGGAGCCCTCCGCGGCCGGTCGCTCAAGAATGTCCGTCATATCTCAGCCTCCACAGAAAGAACTCGCGTACCGCCAGCCTAGGCGGAGGCGCTTTTCCTAGACAAGGGCCGATCAGCAAAATGTCCTGCCGACCGGCCCGTGGGCCGTCTTTTTTCCTGCGCTCCCGCCGTGATCGCCTACTTTCCGGCACGGAACGGACGGTAGGCACCGCGGACCGCCGTGCTCGCGCCCCGCCCAGGGCGGCGGCGCGGGGAGGGGCCGGGCTAGGGTCGCGTCGCGTACGCACAGCAGCCGGACGGAAGCGAGTCAGCCGTGGAGCAGTTCCTCACCATCGGTCACCGGGGCGTGATGGGCGTGGAGCCGGAGAACACCCTCCGCTCCTTCGCACGCGCCGAGCAGGAGGGGCTGGATCTAGTCGAGCTGGACCTGCATCTGAGCAAGGACGGCGCCCTGGTCGTCATGCATGACGCGGAAGTGGACCGCACGACCGACGGAAGCGGGGCGATCGCGGCCCTCACGCTCGCCGAGCTGCGCGCCCTGGACGCCGGCCAGGGCGAGCGCGTCCCCGTCTTCGAGGAGGCCCTCGACACGATCACCGGCCCGCTACAGGCCGAGATCAAGGACGTCGCGGCCGCCCGGTCGCTGGCCGAGGTGCTCAACCGCCGCGGGCTCGTCGAGCGGGTCGAGGTCATCTCCTTCCACGACGAGGCGCTGGCCGAGACCGCGCGCCTCGTCCCCGGGGTGCGCACGTGTCTCGTCGCGAGCCACTTCGGCGCCGACGTGGTGGAGCGGGCGACCGCCGTCGGCGCGATGGGCCTGGTCCTCAACATCCGGCGGATCACCCTGGAGACCGTCGAGCTGGCCCGGAAGGCGGGGCTGCGGGTGACCGCGTGGACGGTGAACACGCGCGAGAAGCTCGCGCTCGCCCGTGCTCTCGGGCTCGACGGGGTGACGACGGACTACCCGGAGATCCTGCGCGAGGTGCGGCGCGCCCGGGGCAGCGAGGCGTAGGCGTCTTCGCACGGCGCGACGCCGGAACCGCGGTGCGGCTGCGGCGCGGGGACGTCCGCACCGGGGGCGCCGCCTCGGCTCAGTCCAGCGGCTTGACGAGCAGTTCGAAGGCGAGGTCGGCGCGCTGCGGCAGGCCGAAGCGCTCGTCACCGTACGGGAAGGGCGTCAGCTCCCCGGTGCGGCGAAAGCCCCGGCGCTCGTAGTAGGCGATCAGCTCCTCGCGGACGCTGATGACGGTCATCCGCATCTCGCCCACGCCCCACGCGCGCGCCTGGCGTTCGGCCTCCGCGAGCACGAGCTTGCCGAGGCCGGCGCCCTGGAGCGTGGGCCGCACGGCGAACATCCCGAAGTAGGCGTGCCCGTCCCGGTGCGCGAGCTGGCAGCAGGCGACCAGTTCCCCCTCGCGCTCGGCGGCCAGCAGGACCGTACCGGGGACCTCCATGACCTCCAGGACGCCCTTCTCGTCGGTGCGCTGTCCCTTGAGGAGATCGGCCTCGGTGGTCCAGCCGGCATGGCCGTCCGTGCCCCGGTAGGCCGACTGGATCAGGTCCACCAGCGCCTTCACGTCGCCCGGGACGGCGGGACGGAAGCGGAGCTCGGCGGAGAGGGGGAGCGAACCGGTGGTCATCATGCGGCCTTTCGGGACGGGGCGGCGGGCGCGTCCAGGGTAGTCACGCTCGCGTCCGCGCGGTGGGGCGGTGGCGGGAGAGCGAGGGGGTCCTGGGGCGCATGTCACTCAACGCGACATCACTCCAATGGGGCGATACCGTCTAAAAGTCATCAAAGATGACGGGCGCGGCGCGGGGGCTGGAGCGGCTTCCGCGCACCTCGTCGCACCTGGCTGTCACTCTCCTCCGAAGGGGATGTCATGAGCAGCACAACCACCTCGGTCCCGCGGGACGCTCCCTCCTCGCCGGCGCACCGGGCCCTGGACGTAGATCCGCACGCCCTGGTGGCGGAGTTCATCGGGACGCTGGCGCTGGTGTTCTTCGCGGTGGGAGTGGCGATCTTCGCCAAACCCTTCGTGGGGGTCCTCGGCATCGCCCTGGCCTTCGGTTTCGTCCTGCTCGCGCTGGTCTACGCGATCGGCCCGATCTCGGGTTGCCACGTCAACCCCGCCGTCACCCTGGGCATGGCCCTGGCCCGGCGTATCTCACCGGTCACGGCGGTCTGCTACTGGATCGTCCAGCTGGCCGGCGGTCTGGCCGGGGCCGCGCTGCTGGCGTGGCTCGCGAACTCGGTGCCGATCTTCAAGGCTGCCGGGCGCGGCTCCTTCGGTACGGACGGGTACGGGGCCAACTCCCTCGTGCAGATCACCGGTGGCGGTGCCTTCCTCGCCGAGACGATCCTGACCGCGCTGCTCGTCTTCGTGGTGCTGTGCACGACGCACGGCAAGGGCGCCAAGGGGCCGGCGGGCATCGCGATCGGTCTGAGCCTCGCGCTGATCCACCTGCTGGGCATCCCGCTGACCGGCACCTCGGTGAACCCGGCCCGAGCCCTGGGCCCCGCGGTGTTCGCGGACAACAACGCGATGAGCCAGGTGTGGCTGTTCCTGGTGGCTCCGCTGGCGGGTGCGGTCATCGCGGTCCTCGCGCACTTCGCGACCCACGGTCTGCCGGGCACGGCCACCCCGGGCGACTCCTCTCCGGTGCCCGCGACCGAGGGCAGGGGGGCCGGTGGCGGGCCCGAGCCCGCGACGGCCTCCGAGGCGGGCGGTCCCCCGGCGCGCGGCGAACGCCCGGCCCGTCCCGACCCCGGGCAGTCCGATCTCGAATGACCCGGCTGATCCCGGTCCACAGAGCGCTCACGCGCTCCGGGAAAGCTCCGGGACGCCGCCGCGGGCCGCGCCGGAAGTCCGGCGCGGCCCGCATCCTTGTCATGTACAAGCGGTAGCGGGCACGTACGAGCGGCGGGTACGAGCGCGCCCCGGCGTCAGGCCCCCTTCCCCGCGGCCTTTGCCACCGGGACCGCGGCGGCGGGCCGCGCGAAGGTCACGGCGGCCGTCACGAGGAGGTTGGCGGCGAAGGCGAGGATGCCGCCGTTGACGCCGTGCCACGGGTCGTTGTCGCTCGCCCACAGGGCGGTCATGACCGCGAGGCCGACGAGCATGCCGCTGACGGCTCCGGCCTTGGTCATGCGGGGCCAGAACAGGGCGAGCAGCACGGTGGGGACGAGCTGCGCGATCCCCTCGTAGGACAGGACGGACAGCTCGACCAGCGTGCCGGCGTAGAACAGGGCGCCGAGCAGGGCGACCGTACCCGCCGCCAGGCACACGAGCTGGGACCAGCGCTTGGCGCGCACGTCGGTGCGCTCGGCCTCCTGCGGGGTGGTGGCGCGCAGCGGGTGGCGGGGGTCGGAGCCGTTGCCGCCGCCGAGCACGGTGCGGCCCCACAGCGTGCCGATGGACAGCATGAAGACGCTCATGGGCACGATCGCGGACAGCGCACCCGCGACCCCGATGACGGCGACGGCACCGGCCGGCAGGGAATCGGTGACCAGGCTGTAGAGCGCCAGGTCGGGGTTGTCGAGGTGCGGCAGGGCGAACAGCGCGACGCCGCCGATCGTCATCGGGATGAACAGCAGCAGCTGGTACCACGGCAGCAGGACCGCGTTGCGGCGCAGGGCGTTCGGGTGCCTGGCGCTCAGGTACCCGGCCACGGTCGTCGGGAAGATGGTGATGGTCACGGCGTTGAGGACGACCGTGCTGATGAACCAAGTGGCGTTCATGCCGCCGGACTCGTGGCCGGGGAAGGTCAGCCACTGGGGCCGCTCGGTCACCATGCGGTCGAGGAAGTCGCCCACCCCGCCCATGAAGTGCGCCGGGATGTAGAAGGCGAGGAAGACGACGCTCGCGATGACGAGGACGTCCTTGAGCGCGCTCACCCAGGCGGAGCCGCGCAGCCCCGACACCAGGATGAAGACCTCCGCGACGACGAAGGAGACGATCGCCGCGAGTCTCAGGTCGACCCCGCCGTACGTCATGGCGTTGACGACCAGCCCCATCCCCTGGATCTGCACCTGGATGTAGGGCACGAGGAAGACGGTCGCGACGAGCGCGACGAGGACGCCGACGGGCCGGGAACGGAAGCGGAACTCGGCGATGTCCGCGATGGAGATGAGCTGGTGGCGGCTCGCGTACGTCCACAGCGAGGGGCCGACGACGTACGCGACGGTGAAGCCCACCGTGAGGTAGGCGACGAGGTAGAGGATCGGGGAGCCCATCGAGTACGACCAGCCGGCCGTGCCGAGGAACGAGAAGCTCGTGTAGGTCTCCCCCGCCATGAGCAGCCAGATGAACAGGGCACCCAGGCCCCGGCTGGAGACCGACCACTCGGCGAGCCCCTTGGAGCGGCCCCGGGAACTGCGCAGACCGATCGCGAGGGTGGCCACCATGGCGAGGCCGAAGACGGTCGTGGCGACGACCGCGGAGCTGTTCACCGCGCTTCTCCCTCAGTACGTACTGACGAGGCGGGGGCGCGGTCGTCGGCGGGCAGGGGTTCGACGGCGTTCAGGCGGTGGGCGGGGTCGAGCCGGGCGACGAGCCAGATCACGAGGGGGCTCGCGATCGTCGCGCCGATGACCCAGGCCCACAGGAGAGGGACGCCCAGGACGCGGGGTTCGACGCGGTTGGCGACGAGCGGGGCGAGGACGTAGAGCACGACGGGGACGAACAGGAGCCACAGGGCGGGGCGCCGCGCGCCGCCGAGCGAGGGGAGGGTGTCCACGGTGCTCGGCACGGCGGCGGGTTCCTCCCCGGGGCTCTCGGCGCCGCTGCCGGCTGCTGCGGGGGGCATGGCTCTCCGTGGGGATCGGCCGGCCGGGGCCGGGGCGGGTAAAAGGGCCGGACCGCTCGGGCGCGGGTGTTCCGACCGCCCGGATCGTAGCGGTCGGGCGGTGCCCCCGGCGCTCAGGGACCTTGTCGGCGGGCCCGGCGGCGTTCCGCGGTCCCGCGTCCGTCAGGTGCGGCACAGCGCTCGGCGCGGCCCCGGCACCACGGCCGTTCGCCCCGGGTTATTCGCGCAGCCCTGGCCGCTCTCGCGCCGGCTCAGGGCCTGGGCCCGCCGAGGCGGCCCTCCAACTGACCCAGCAACTCTCCGAGGACGGCGGTGAGCCGGTCACGGTCCTCGCCGACGAGTCCGGAGAGCACGACCGACTCGTAGGCGAGTTGCTCCGGCAGCAGGCCGTCCACGAGGGAGCGGCCTCGCGGGGTCAGGGTCACCCGGCTGACGCGGCGGTCGCGGGTGTCCGCCCGGCGCTCGACCAGTCCGCTCTCCTGGAGCCGGCGCAGCCGTTTGGTGACGGCGGCGCCGGAGGAGAAGGTCTCGCGGGCCAGCTCCCCCGGGGTCAGTTCGTCACCGGTCCTGCGCAGGGCCCCCAGCAGGTCGAACTCGGTGCGGTGGAGCCCGGCCCGGCGCAGTGGCGCGTCCTCGGCCTGCTGCAGGAGGGCGGCACACCGGTTGATGCGGCCGATGATCTCCATGGGGCCGGTGTCGATTCCGGGGTGCACGGCCCGCCACTGGCGCATCACGGTCGCCACGGTGTCGTGCGGCGACCGGTCGGGCCCTCCCCCGGGGCCGGGTCCCTCGGTTGTCGTCATACGGCTGCGTCCTCCCGGTCCACGTCGTCCTCGGCGGGCCGCCGCTCCGGCGCGCGTACGGCTGTGAGGCCCTGCCGTTCCACTGTCGCAGCGAGCGTACGGTGTCCGGCCTGTTCGACGTCGAGTACCTGCTGCTCGGGCAGGGCCCGCTGCCACCACTCGCCGGCGGCCGCGTCGGCGGCGGCCCGCAGTTCCACGAGCGCGCCGCCGAGCCGGCGGCGGGCCGCCTCCAGCGCGGTGGAGGCGGCCTCGGGACTGTCGAGCAGCGCCGATGCCTCGGCGCGGGCCCGGTCGGCGGTGGCGAGCGCGCGTTCCAGGTGCGCTCCGGCGCGGCGGTTGGTGACCGCGAAGGCCGCGAGGATGCCGACGGCCGCACCGAGCACGGTGTCGAGCACCCGGTCGCCGATCAGCTCCCCGGCCCCGTGGAGCTGGGAGAACTCGCTGATCAGCAGCGCTATGGGGGTGACGCAGCAGCTGCCCAGCCAGTAGTTGCGCGGCATGAACGCCTCGGCCCCGAAGCTGAGGGCGAGGACGAGGACGACGAGCCATACGGACGCCGCGCGCGGCAGTGGGGAGAGCACGGCGAAGACCCCGACGCCGACGAGGTTGCCGAAGACCCGCTGCACGGCCCGGTTCCAGCTCAGCGTCAGATTGGACTGGTAGAGCGAGACGGCGGTGACGATCGCCCAGTACGGGCGGTCGCTGCCGAGGGCGTGCGCGGCGTATCCGGCGAGGGCCGAGCCGGTCAGGGCGCGCAGGGCCACGGGCAGCAGCGGTGACCCGGGCGCGAAGGCGCGGATCACCGGGTGCCGCGAGCGCGGGGTGCGCGCCCGCTCGATGTCGATGCCGGCGAGTTCGGCGAGAGCCGCGTCGTCGAGCCCGTCGGGACGCGGCAGCGGCCGGGTGCCGCGCACCCCCGAGGCGATCTCTCGCAGGGTCTGGGGGTCACTGTCACCGGGGGCGGCGAGCGCGACCTCCGCGCGGACGACGAGCCTCTCCAGGGCGCGGCGCTGGGGTGTGCGGTGCCGGGCGGCGTACAGCGTCTGCCACGCGGCGTGCACCGCCGCGGCGGCCGCCGCCCTGGCCCGGTCCTGGGCGGAGCCGGGCCGGGTCTCGGCGACGGCGGCGGCCGCCGCCTCCAGGGCGCGCGCCGTGGCACGGCGCTCGGGACCGTTCGGCCGCACCAGGCCCGGCGCCATCGTCACGCACCAGGCGAGGGCGGCCGCCCCGAGGGTGAGCGCGAGATGGCCGGGGACGCCGGCGAGGGTCTGCGGTACGAAGAGGGTCGCGGAGCTGATGAAAGCGAAGATGACCGGCCCCGGCGGGCCGATCCCGCCGGCCTCGCACACCGTCTTCTGGAGGGCGGCCAGGACGGCGGCGACCGCGATGAGCACCGGTACGGAGTCGGTGAGCGCGGAGGTCACCATGGCGGCGGTCACCGAACCGGTCATGCCGAGGATCACCCACAGCACGGCCCGGGACCGGGCGGCGTACGGCAGGTTGTGCCCGTACAGGGCGCACATGGAGCCGGCCATCGTGTAGGCGGCGAGATCGAGCCGTCCGAGGGCGAGCAGGGTGACCAGCGGGACGACCGCGGCCGAGGCGAGTCCCGAAGCCGGCTTGAACCACGTGTCGTTGAGCTTGCCGAGCCGCAGCGCCCCGGCCAGGGGGAGTCTTCTGGGGCGATGGGCTGCGGGCAGGGGGCGGGGTCGGCTCATGCCGATAAGCTTAACAAGTGTTTCACCCGTAAAATAAAAGTCGCCGTACAGGTGCTCTTCGACCGGCGTCCGGCCGCGAGCGGGGCGCTGCCGGAACCGGTACCGAGCACACCGTCCCCGGGCGGCGGGCCACAGTGGTCGTGCGCGCGCCAAGAGCGTCGTACGCGCGGTGGGAAGCCCAGCCCGTGCCCCCACGCCGGGCGAGGCCGCGGAGCGGACGCCCTCAGAGGCCGGGCTCGGCGACGGCCGGGCGCCCCGCGTGACGCGTCTCGTACAGACGGTCGAGCACCGGGAGCGCCGCGGCCAGCGTGGCGCGCTGCTCCGGAGTGAGGTCGGCGAGCCGCGCGGCGAGGGCGTGCTCCCGGGCCGCGGTCACTTCGGCGAACACGGCGCGCCCGGCCTCGGTGAGGATCACCCGGTGTCCGCGCGCCGCCCCGCCCGGCCTGCTCACCCAGCCGATACGTGTCATGCGGTTCACGGTCTGCGTCATGCTCGGCAGACGCACCCCTTCGGCCCGTGCGAGTTCGCTGATCGTGCGCGGCCGCGCGCACAGCTTCTCCAGGACGGCGCTCTGGGTCTGCGTCACGGGCAGCGCCGACCACTCCCGGCGCAGCGCCTGGCTGACGCGGGCGAGACGAGGGCGCAGCGCACCGGCCAGCACGTCCGCCGGCGCGTCCCGCGGCCCCTCGACCGAGCACAGCGGCCGGGCCCCGGCCGGGCGGTCGGCCCTCGCCTCGTCGGACATCTCGTGTACTCCCTCCCGCCACCCAAGGGCGGCGGCCGTACGCGGGCAAAGTGCGTCGTTCCCGCAGTTGAGGAGCTTAACGTTAGGATGACTAACGTGTCCCGCGAACTGACTCTCAGCGCCCAGACCCTCCGCGCCGTCCCCTTCGGGAACCGTGTAGGCGCCGCCGTGGAGGCCGGCTTCACGGGGCTCGGCCTCTCCGTGGAGCAGTACCGGGACGCCCTGGAGGCCGGGTGGACGGACCGCAGAATGCTCTCGCTGCTGGACGAGCGCGGTCTGCGGCTCACCGAGATCGAACTGCTCACGGCCTGGGGCGGGGCGGGCGGACGGGCGGAGACCGAGAACGACGAGACGGCCCTGCACCTCGCACGCGTCTTCCGGCCCCAGCGGCTGCACGCGACCGTCTTCGACCACCGGCCGGCCGAGGCCCTGACCAAGGGGTTCGCCGGTCTGTGCGAGGCGGCCGCCTCGGCCGGGGCGCGCGTGGCCCTGGAGTTCCTGCCGTACGCGGGCGTGCGCACGCTCGGCGAGGCCTGGCGGATCGTGGAGGGGGCGGGCGAGCCCAACGGCGGCCTGCTCGTGGACGGCTGGCACTGGGCCCGGTCGGGGGCGCGACCGGAGGATCTCGCGGACGTACCGGCCGAGCGGATCATCGCCGTGCAATTGGCGGACGCCCTGCGCACACCGCTGCGCGACCCCCGGTACGAGGCCCGGCACCACCGGCTGCTGCCCGGCGAGGGCGGTGCTCATGTGACCGCCATGCTCCGCGCGCTGTGGGCGCACGGGGTGCGCGCGCCCTTCACCGCGGAGGTGGTCTCGGACATGCTCGACGTCCAGGACCCGCGGCTCACCGCCCGGCAGGTACACCGCTCGTGCATGGGCGTCCTCGAAGCGGCCGGCATCCCCGGCTGAGGACCGGCGACTTCGGCGCGACGCCCACCGGGCCCACGGAAACACGGCTCGCGCCCTGCCCGTGCGCGGTCCACGCTCCCCCCGCGCACCCCCGTTCACCTCTGTGCGCGTCCGGTCGACGGCGTGTGCGCGGGGTCCCGCCGGGCATCATCCCCCCGTCAAGGTCGTCGATCGGGGGAGGTCGCCGTGCACGCTCCGGCGCCGGCCGCGTGGCTGCTCGTCGCCCTGTGCGCGGGCACGGCCGCGTACTGCCTGCTGCGGATGCGCAGCGCGGTGGAGGAACAGCGGCGCACCGCGGGGAGCGAGGCCCTGATGGGGCTCGCCATGGCGGTGATGGCGCTGCCCGCCGCGGTGTACGACCCGCCCCGCTGGACGTGGGCCGTGTACGCCGTCGTGTTCGGCGCGGCGGCGCTGCGGGCCCTGTGGTCCGCGCGCGCGGGCTCCGCTCATCACCTGCACCACCTCGTGGGCGCCGTGGCCATGGTCTACATGGCGGCCGCGATGGGCGCCGCGCCGGCGGGCCCGCACGCCGCCATGGGCCATGGGGGCCCGGGTGGGGTCCCGCTGCTGACCGGGGCCCTGCTCGTCTACTACGCCGTCTACGTCCTGAGGACCGGTACCCGCATGGTTCCGGCGACCGCCGACGGCGCCACCGCTCCCCCGTCGGCGGTCGCCGTACGGGCGGGCTGGGGCGACCGGCGGGAGGTGGCCCTGGCCTGCCGGCTGTCCATGGGGATGGGCATGCTGGCGATGCTGCTGACCGTGTGAGAGCCGGGACCGAACAGCGGACGGAGGGCCGGGAAGCCTGCGCCTGCCCGCCCCGGGGCGCGAGGACGGGCGGCTGACGCGCCGTCACGCGCCCGTGCGCCGTGGCGTACGTCACTTGCCATGAAAGCCTGTATCTTTCGCCGAACGCTTCCTCATAGGCTGGACGCATGATGGTCCCCGTCGCCCTGCTGCTGCTCGGCGCCCTGACCGCCGTGCTGGCACCGCGTGTCTTCGCACGGGCCTCCTGGACGGAGCGCGAACCCGTCGTCGCCCTGTGGATGTGGCAGTGCGTCGTGGTGGGGGTCCTGCTGTGCTGCGCCCTGTCGATGGCGGTGAGCGCGGCGGCCGCCTGGAAGGCGGTCCGCGGCCATCTCTTCGCCCCCGCTCCGCACGGGGTCATCGACGCCTACGCGCTCGCCGGCTCCGGCCCGTGGGCGGCCGCCACGGCGACGGTGCTCGCCGCGGGAGGCGCGTGGACGATCGTGATGCTCACCCGCGAGGTCGCCGAGGCCCGGCGCAGGAGGCGCCACGACCGCGCCGAACTGCTCGTACGCTCCCCGCTCCTGCCGGGGGAGAAGCGCGGCACGGACCGCCTGCTGGTGCTGGAGGGCGACCGGCCCGAGACGTGGTGGCTGCCCGGCGCCCCCTCACAACTCGTGATCACGACGGCCGCGCTGCGCCGGCTCAAGGGGCGGCAGCTGGACTCGGTCATCGCCCACGAGCAGGGACACGCCCAGGCGCGGCACGACTGGCTGCTGCACTGCTCGGGCGCGCTGGCCAGGGGATTCCCGCAGGTCCCGGTGTTCGCGGCGTTCCGCGACGAGATGCACCGGCTCGTCGAACTGGCCGCCGACGACGTCGCCTCTCGCCGGTTCGGCCGCATGACCACGGCGCTGGCCCTCGTGGAACTGAACGAGGACAAGGGCGTGTTCGGCCCGTGCCCCTCACCCCGGGCGCATGTGCCACAGCGGGTCGACCGGCTGCTGGCGGCCAAGCCCCGGCTCACGGCGGCCCGCCGGCTGCGGCTCACGGCGGCCGGGGCCCTGGTCCCCCTCGTCCCCGTCCTGGTCGCCTTCGGCCCGGGGCTGCACACGCTCGGCTGAACCCACACGCCGAACCGGTGCGGCGTCCGGTCCACCCGCTCTCGCGGACGGCGCGCCCCGAGCGCGGCCGGGAGGCGTACGGGCAACACGAGGCGGACAGGAGGGACGGGCACACGGCGTCCTGCGGGGTAGGCGTCGCGGTACGCCCGCGTTCCCGCGGGTTGGCCGGTTCTCTCCCGTACGCGAGGATCACTCCATGACGACGGCGCCCCCCACCGCCCCCGACCGAGCCCGCGCCCCTGGCGCCGCTGTGACGACGTATGTGCTCGGCGGCCTCTCCGCCCTGCTGCTCGCGCTCGTGGCCGCCCGGTGGTCTCCCCTGCTGTCCCTCGACGAGTCGGTCGCCCGGCCGGTGCACCGCGCCGCGGTCGAACACTCTGGTCTCACCCGGGTCAGCCGCGTCCTGTCGGACTGGGTGTGGGACCCGTGGACCATGCGGATCATCGCGGCGCTGCTCGTCCTGTGGCTCCTGCGCACCGGGGCACGCGAGCTCGCCTGGTGGTGTGCGGGCGTCTGCGTCTTCGGCACCGTCCTCCAGCAGCTCCTGAAGGCGGCCGTGAGCCGTGAGCGCCCGGTGTGGCCCGATCCCGTGGACTCGGCGCACTTCGCCTCCTACCCCTCGGGGCACGCGCTGACCGCGACCGTGGTGTGCGGGCTCGTCCTGTGGCTGCTGCGGCTGTACGAGGCGGGCGCCGTGCTGTGGTGGACCGCGCTGGCCGTGGCCGCGGTCAGCGTGGCGGGAGTGGGGCTGACCCGCGTCTGGCTGGGTGTCCACTGGCCCTCGGACGTCGTGGGCGGCTGGCTGCTGGGCGCGCTGCTCGTGCTGATGGCGGGGCGGGTCCGGGGGCGGCGGGCCACCGGAGCCTGAGCCGCGCGGCCAGGCGGCGCGAGGGGCCCTTGACCCGCTCTCCGTCCCGCACCGAGGATCGCCGCATGACGTTCAAGGCGGTGTTGTTCGACTTCTCCGGGACCCTGCTGCGCATCGAGAGCGCCGAGTCCTGGTTGCGTGGAGGGCTGGTCGCGTCCGGAACCTCCGTACCGGAGGCTGAGGTGTCGCGCCTGGCCGCGGAGCTGGAGCTGGCCGGGGCCCAGCCCGGCGGCAGGCCGGGGGACCCGGCGCGGCTGCCCGCCGGACTCGCCGCGCTGTGGGCGGTCAGGGACGAGAGCGCCGCCGCGCACCGGGCGGCGTACACGGGGCTGGCCCGCCAGGTCCCGCTGCCGCGTGAGGACCTGTACGACGCCCTGTACGAACGGCACATGACCCCGGCCGCCTGGCAGCCCTACCCCGACGCACACGAGGTGCTGGCGACGCTGCGGGCGCGGGGTCTGGCGACGGGGGTGGTGAGCAACATCGGCTGGGACCTGCGCCCGGTCCTGCGAGCCCACGGTCTCGACGCCCTGGTCGACACCTACGCGCTGTCCTACGAGCACGGCGTGCAGAAGCCGGACGCGCGGCTGTTCGCCGCCGCCTGTCAGGCACTCGGCGTCGCTCCCGGACACACGCTGATGGTGGGGGACGACCGGCAGGCGGACGGCGGGGCCGCCGCCCTGGGCTGTGCCGTGCACTACGTCGAGCACCTGCCGGTCGCGGCCCGTCCCGCCGGACTGCGGCCCGTCCTCGCGCTGGTGGGCTGAGGCCCCGCGCACACCGGCGGGCGCACGCAGAACGCACGACGCGGCGGGCCGCCCCTCCGGGCGGGTCCGCCGCGCCGTGTCCGGGTCAGGTGGTCACCCGGTACGGTCCACGGTTCAGTCGAAGTAGTCCGGCTGGGTCTGGACGTTCAGCTCACCGAGCTTGATCCGCTTGGCGGGATCGGTCCTGCGGTCGTCGATCCTGAGGACGTCGAAGCCCTTCGCGATGTCGTTCGAGTAGATGTAGCCGTTGTAGTAGTACGCCGACCACGAACCGCCCGTCTGCATGGTCTGGGTGCTGAGCGGACCGCGCTCGAAGTAGGCGATCTCGTGCGGCTTGCGCGAGTCGGTGAAGTCCCACACCGAGACACCACCCTGGTACCACGCCTGGACCATGAGGTCGCGGCCCTTGACGGGGATGAGCGAGCCGTTGTGCGCGACGCAGTTCTCGGTGTCGGCCTGGTGGCGGGGGATCTTGAAGTAGTTGCGGAAGACGAGCTTGCGCCTGTCCCCCTTTCCGACGATGTCGTAGATGCCGTCCGCGCCGCGGTTCGGGCCGATCTCCGCGTTGCAGGTGGCCGCGCCGCCGCCGCCGAGCTCGTCGGTGAAGACGACCTTGTCGGCCTTCTGGTTGAAGGTCGCCGAGTGCCAGAAGGAGAAGTTCACGTTGTCCTGCACCCGGTCGATGATCCTCGGGCGGGCCGGGTTCTTGATGTCCATGAGGATGCCGTCACCCATGCAGGCGCCCGCCGCGAGGTCCTTCGAGGGCAGCACGGTGATGTCGTGGCAGCCGGTGGTGGCGGAGACCCCCGGGTTGGTGGGCGCGCCCGGGTTGCCGCCGTCCGGGAACAGCACCGGGAAGTCGATGACCTTCGCCTGCTGCGGGGCCTTGCGCGGCACCTTGATGATGGAGATGCCGTCGTGCGGGGGCTGGCAGTCCGGGAAGGTGGCGCTGGGAGCGTACGAGGAGACGTAGATGTACACGTCCTTGCGCTCGGGCACCAGTGTGTGGGTGTGCGATCCGCAGGCGGTCTCGACGGCCGCGACGTACTTCGGGTTGCGCTTGTCGCTGATGTCGAAGACCTTCATGCCCTCCCAGGAGGACTTCTCGGTCGCGGGCTGCGTGGTGCTGTCGCAGGAGTCGTCACTGCGCGAGGAGTCCGTGGACAGGAAGAGCAGGTCGCCGGAGACGGTGATGTCGTTCTGCGAACCGGGGCACAGCACCTGCGCGACGGTACGCGGCTTCTTCGGGTCGCTCAGATCGAAGATTCGGAAGCCGTCGTAGTTCCCGGCGAAGGCGTACTTCCCCTGGAAGGCGAGGTCGGAGTTGGTGCCGGCCAGCGCGTCCTTGGGGATGTTGGTGAGGTGCTCGATATTGCCGGAGTGGACTATCTCGTCCTGGGCGGGTATCTCACCGTCCTTCACCGCCGCCCTGGCCTGCGCGGCCTGGCTCGTGGAGACGGTGGTGGCGGTGGGGGCGTCGCCCGGGTCCGGGGTCGCCACCGCGGGCGACGCGGTGAGCAACGCGGCGAACAGCCCGGCGGTCACAGCGGTGAGCCCCAGACGTCTGCGACGCGTGCGGGGGGTTGTCGACAGGGTCACTGCTTCCTCTTCCTCCTTGGCTCCGCCGAGTCCTGTGGGGGCGAGCGGAGTTGAACGACTCAGGAACTCGTCGAAGTATCGTTCTCCTCATGCTCATATCAACAGTCGGCAACGAGATCGTCATGGAATCTTTCGATCTTTAACAGCGACGGGGTGTTGTACTGGCCGCCAACGCCCCGGCCCGTCAAGGAGGTTCACTGTGTTTCGGCACCTTTCGCCCGCACCTGCCCGCATCGTCGCGCACCACAGGCGGGCGGGCGGCCTGCTGGCGGCCGGCGCGCTGTGCCTGGCTCTGGCGCTGACCGGCTGCGACTCCGGAGCCGAGGGAGCGGACGCGAAGCCGGACGCGGCGGCGGGCGGCCCCTCGGTGATCGCTCCCGGCAGACCCGGCGAGGCCGCGAGGACCCTGTCTCCGCAGGCCGCGCGCAAGTCCGAGGACGACAGCCCCAACTCGGCCGATTTTCGCTACGTTACCCGGATGATCGAGCACCACGAGCAGGCTCTGACCCTGACCGGGCTGGTGCCCGACCGGGCCGGGTCCGGCGCGGTCGAACGCCTCGCGCGAAGGATCGCCGCCGCGCAGGGGCCCGAGACGGAGGCGATGAAGGGCTGGCTCGCCAACAACGGCGGGAAGGACAAGCAGCGGTCCGGCGGTCACGACCACGCGTCCATGCCGGGGATGGCGACGCCGGAACAGCTCAGGACGCTGCGCGCCGCCCGGGGGGCCGCTTTCGACAAGCTGTTCCTGAAGCTGATGATCGCTCACCACGAGGGCGCGGTGACGATGGCGACCGAGGTGCTCGCGCAGGGCAACAACCTCCAGGTCGAGGAGATGGCCGACGACGTGGTGTCCCAGCAGAGCAGTGAGATCCACCGGATGCGGGGACTGTCCTGACGCCCTGACGCCCCGACACGAGGAGAGGGCGGTTCGGTCCGCTCCGGAAACGGATGGCCGCCGGTTCGGGTGGAGCACTCGGGAGACGGGCCGAGGCACCCCGGGCCGGGCGCTGAAACCGGACGGCGGGGCGGCCGGCGGGGCCCGAGCGGAGCCGGGCGCGGCACAGGCGGCCGGTCGTCCGCCCGGCAGGAAGGCGGCCAGGCGGGTCACGACGCCGAAACACGGGCGTAATCAACAGATTGTTCAAGCGCCCTACGGTTCCAGCCAGGTGCCCCACGCCTCCCCCACCGTCCGCGCACGGTCCGCCTTCCCCGCCCCCCGGCCCGTTTCCTGGGAGTCCCCATGACGCAGTCCGCACCACCCGCCGTCCACCCGGTCGACGAGGTGCCGCCCGCGGCGCAACTCGCCGCCTTCGGCCTTCAGCACGTGCTCGCCATGTACGCGGGGGCGGTGGCCGTTCCACTCATCGTGGGCGGGGCGATGAAGCTGCCGCCGGCCGATCTGGCCTACCTCATCACGGCCGACCTTCTGATATCGGGCATCGCGACCCTGATCCAGTGCGTCGGCGTATGGCGCTTCGGCGTACGGCTGCCGATCATGCAGGGCTGCACCTTCGCGGCCGTCGCACCGATGGTCCTCATCGGGACGGGCCAGGGAGGGCTCCCCGCGATCTACGGCGCGGTCATCGTCTCGGGGCTCGCGATGGTGTTGCTGGCGCCGGTGTTCGGCCGGTTGCTGCGTTTCTTCCCGCCGCTGGTGACCGGCACGGTCATCCTGATCATCGGCTTGTCCCTGCTGCCGGTCGCGGGCGCCTGGGTGGCGGGCGGCGAGGGCTCGAAGGACTTCGGGGAACCGAAGAACATCGCGCTGGCCGCGTTCGTCCTGGTCGTGGTGGTGGGTGTGCAGCGTTTCGCGCCGCCCCTGATCAGCCGGGTCGCGGTCCTCGTGGGCATCCTGGTGGGTGTCCTGGTCGCGATCCCGGCGGGCTTCACGGACTTCGGCGCGGTCGGCGACGCGGACTGGTTCGGCGTCAGCACCCCCTTCCACTTCGGTGCTCCGTCCTTCGAGGCGGGGGCGATCGTCTCGATGCTGATCGTGGCGCTGGTGTGCATGACGGAGACCTCCGGGGACATCGTCGCGGTGGGCGAGATGACGGGGCGCCCGGCCGAACCCCGTACGCTGGCCGACGGGTTGCGCGCCGACGGGCTGTCGACCGTACTCGGCGGAGTGTTCAACACCTTTCCGTACACGGCCTTCGCGCAGAACGTGGGCCTGGTCGGGATGACGCGGGTCCGCAGCCGCTGGGTGGTGGCGACGGCGGGTGGCATCCTCGTCCTGCTCGGCCTGCTGCCGAAGCTCGGTGCGGTGGTCGCGGCGATCCCGGCCCCGGTGCTGGGCGGCGCGGGCGTGGTGATGTTCGGGACGGTCGCCGCCAGTGGGGTCCGTACCCTGGCGCGGACCGGTCTGCGGGGTGAGCACGATCTGACCGTGGTCGCGGTCTCGCTCGCGGTGGGGCTCCTGCCGGTCGGGGTGCCGACCGTGTACGACGGATTCCCCGACTGGTTCCAGACGGTGATGCACAGCGGGATCAGCGCGGGCTGTCTCACGGCGATCGTGCTGAACCTGCTCTTCCACCATCTGCCCGGCCGCGAGGACGGGGCGGACGGGCAGGGAACCGGTGCGGCCGGGGAGCCCTCAGCCGTCGAGCCGCTCACACTGCAGGGCGGCGGCGGCAAGCACCCGGTCGAGCAGCCCCGGGAACAGGGCGTCTAGGTCCGCCCTGCGCAGCCCGTTCAACTTGGCGGTGCCCCGGTACACCTGCTGGATCACCCCGCTCTCGCGCAGCACCCGGAAGTGGTGCGTCGAGGTGGACTTGGTGACCGGCAGCTCGACCTCCGAGCACGTCAGCTCACGGCCCTCGCCGGCCAGTTCGCGCACCACGCGCAGCCGCATCGGGTCGGCGAGGGCGTGCAGCACCTCTTCGAGGCGGATGTCCTCGCGCTCCGGATGCGGGAGTTCTCGGCTGCCGACGGCGGTGGTCGTCACGGGGGCTCCAGTCGAGATACCTGAGGGGGGACGAGCGGGGGGGATCGGGGGGCGGGCGCTTCGTTGGGGCTCTGCCATCGTACGTCGGCGCCCTCGCGCGGCCCGGCTCCACGAGGCGGGCGGCCCCCGGGCCGTGCTCCGGGTCGAGTGCGCCCACCACCTGATCCTCACTCGTCTCTCCGGTGCGCCGGAATCCCAGCCGCCGGCAGAAGACCCCGGGGCCGTCGGGCCCTGGGCGCCAGATGGCGGTCAGTCGCCTCCAGCCCCGGCGGGTCGGCGGGTCGGCGGGTCGGCGGGGAACGGCACACCGGAGAACGCCATGCCGAACCCGACGGGCCGCTTCCCCGTCGACGATCAGCCGGGGCCAGGCGATGTCCTCGTGCACGTACGCCTCGGACGGGGAGCGCACCACCGGCTCCACCAGATGCCGCTGGCCGGGCCGCACGGACAGAGAACACGCCGCGTCGACGGTGTCGGGGGTCGGCTCCAGGAGCCGGACGCCGGTGGTCACGCACCGCCTGACAGCGACCGGCCGCCCGTTCGACCCAGGTGTTCTCGGTCGGGGCGGCCGGGTCCGCCGGGGTCAGAGCGCGCGGTGGTAGGGCTGCGCGAGGAAGGGCTGGTCGCCGAGTTCCTGGGCGGCGCGCAGAGCGAAGGAGGGCTCGGTGAGCAGCGGGCGGCCGAGCAGGATCGCGTCGGCCTTGCCGTCGGCGAGGATCTTCTCGGCCTGCTGGGGCTCGGTGATCAGGCCGACGGCGGCGACCGGGAGGTCGGTCTCCCTCTTGACCCGCTCCGCGAACGGCACCTGGAAACCGGGGCCGGCCACGATCTTCGCGTCGGGAGCGTTACCGCCGGTGGAGACGTCCAGCAGGTCGACTCCGTGCTCCTTCAGCTGACGCGCGAAGCGCACGGTGTCGTCGGCGGTCCAGCCCTCCCGCCCGTCCTCCTCGTTCTCACTGAGCCAGTCGGTCGCGGAGATCCGGAAGAGCACCGGCAGTTCCTCGGGCCACACGGCGCGCACCGCGTCCACGACCTCCAGCGGGAAACGGACCCGGTTCTCGTAGGAGCCGCCGTAGGCGTCGGTGCGGCGGTTGCTGTGCGGGGAGAGGAACTGGTTGACGAGGTAACCGTGGGCGCCGTGCACCTCGGCGACCTCGAAACCGGCCTCCAGGGCGCGCCGGGCGGTCGCGGCGAACTGCTCGACGATCTCGCGGATGCCCTCGACGCTCAGCTCCTCGGGCACGGTGTGCTCCGCGGAGAAGGCGAGCGCGCTCGGTGCGACCGGAGTCCAGCCGTAGGGCGCCTCGGGCGGCAGGGGCGCGCCGCGGTCCACCCAGGTCCGCTCCGTCGACGCCTTGCGCCCGGCGTGGGCGATCTGGATACCGGGGGTGGCACCCTGGGCCTTGAGGAAGTCGGTGATGCGCCGGAACGCCGCGGTCTGCGCGTCGTTCCACAGCCCGAGGTCGTACGGGCTGATACGTCCCTCGGGGCTGACGGCGGTGGCCTCCGTGAGGATCAGGCCGGTGCCGCCCACCGCGCGCGCCGCCAGGTGCTGGAAGTGCCAGTCGGTGGGCACCCCCAGACCGGGGCCTTCGGGGGCGGCGCTGTACTGACACATGGGTGCCATCCAGAGCCGGTTCCGGACGGTCAGCGAACGCAGGGTGTAGGGCTCGAACAGCGCACTCACGCGGGACACCACTTCCAGTCGTCGGGGGTCGGCCTCGGAACGGCCTGACCTTAGTACGAGAACCATCGTATTACGACGGTCACCGTACAAGCCCGCGCCGGGCGCGGCAACCAGGACCAGGACGCGCCCCACCCGCGCACCTTGTCGCCGTTCACGCACGCGTTCCCTTTCTCCCGATATGAGAGAGAAAGGCGGTTCCACGGTGATCGCGCAGGGTAGTGCTCCCGTTACCCGCTCTCCCCCCGGCCCCCCGCCGGGGCGGGCGAGGGGCCGGACGTCAGCAGAGAACGAGGAATTCCCCATGCGCAGGACCATGACCACCCTGTCCACGCTCGCCGTCACCGTCATGCTCACCGGCGGTGCGACCGCTCTCCCCGCCCACGCTCAGGAGGCGACGCCGTCGCGCTTCACGACAGCCGTGGCCGCCTCCTCGGCGCGACCGCCCTCGGCGGCGGCCAAGAGCACCCGTGGGCAGACCCTTCAGCGTGCCCGCGTGTGGCTCACCGCCAACCGGGGCCGTCAGGTCCCGTACAGCCAGGCCAAGAAGTGGCGGGACGGCTACCGTCAGGACTGCTCGGGTTACGCCTCGATGGCCCTCGGGCTGGCCAAGCCCGGCCCCAACACCGTCGCGCTGGCCAGGACGCGCAGCCTCACCCGCCCGATCGCCATCAGCCAGCTCAAGCCCGGTGATCTGGTCATCGACGCCATCGGCGACAGCAGCTCCCGGCACGTCGTCATCTTCGAGAAGTGGAACAACACCGCCCACAGCTCCTACACGGCCTACGAACAGCGCGGAAGCCACGGAACCGACCACCGCTCGCTGACCTACGGCCTGAAGTCCGGCAGTCAGTTCAAGGCCCACCGGCCGGTCCAGTTCGGGGACTGACGGGCGCCGGGCCTGCCGGGCCCACGCGTCCGCCGGCCCGGCAGGCCCGGCGCTCTAGCCTGGTCTCATGAACCGCACGTCTTTCAGCGCCGCGCTCGCGGCCGGGCCGGTCGTCCTCGACGGGGGTCTGTCGAACCAGCTCGAAGCGGCCGGTCACCCGCTCGACGACGCCCTGTGGTCGGCGCGTCTGCTCGCGGACGAGCCGGAGGCCCTGCTCGCCGCGCACCGGGCGTACGCCCAGGCGGGCGCAGAGGTCGCGACGACGGCGAGCTACCAGGCCACGTTCGAGGGCTTCGCCCGGCGCGGTCTCGGGCCCGAGCGCACCGTCGCGCTGCTGCGCCTGTCGGTCGGGACGGCGCGCGCCTCGGGGAGCCGCTGGGTCGCGGCCTCGGTCGGCCCGTACGGGGCGATGCTCGCGGACGGCTCGGAGTACCGCGGACGCTACGGGCTGTCCGTCGCCGAGCTGGAGCGCTTCCACCGGCCCAGGATCGAGGTGCTGGCCGCCGCGGGCGCCGACGTGCTGGCCCTGGAGACGGTCCCGGACGCCGAGGAGGCGCGGGCCCTGGTCGCGGCGGTGCGCGGCTGCGGGCTTCCGGTGTGGCTCTCGTTCAGCGCGGCGCACGGCGAGACCCGCGCGGGGCAGCCGCTGGCCGAGGCCTTCGCGGTGGCCGCCGAGTCCGAGGAGGTGGTGGCCGTGGGGGTGAACTGCTGCGATCCGCAGGAGGTGGCCGAGGCCGTGGCCCTCGCCGTGCGGGTCACGGGGAAACCCGGCGTGGCCTACCCCAACAGCGGTGAGGTGTGGGACGCGCACGCCCGCGGCTGGCGCGGCGGCCCGAGGTTCGACGCGTCCCTGGCCCGCGACTGGTACGCGGCGGGGGCCCGGCTGATCGGCGGGTGCTGCCGGGTGGGCCCGGGTCTGATCGCCGGCGTCCGCCGCACACTCGCCGAGACGGTGCCCCGCGGCTGACCGTGGGCCCGCCTGCGCGCCCACGCGCTACGGCAGGCGCCAGTCGACCGGCTGGGCGCCCTGCCGCTCCAGGAGTTCGTTCGTACGGCTGAAGGGGCGGGAGCCGAAGAAGCCGCGGTCCGCCGACATCGGCGAGGGGTGGGCGGACTCGATGGCGGGCAGGTCGCCGAGGACGGGCCGCAGGTTGCGGGCGTCGCGCCCCCACAGCACCGACACCAGGGGTTTCCCCCGGGACACCAGCGCGCGGATGGCCTGCTCCGTGACCTCTTCCCAGCCCTTGCCGCGATGCGCCGCGGGCTTGCCGGGCGCGGTGGTGAGCGCCCTGTTGAGGAGCAGCACACCTTGCCGGGTCCACGGCGTCAGATCCCCGTTGGAGGGCTGCGGCGCACCGAGGTCCGACTGGAGTTCGCGGAAGATGTTCACGAGACTGCCCGGCAGCCTGCGTACCTCGGGGGCGACGGCGAAACTCAGCCCGATGGCCATGCCCGGGGTGGGGTAGGGGTCCTGGCCGACGATCAGGACCCGCACGTCGTCGAAGGGCTGCTGGAAGGCGCGCAGTACGTTCGCCCCCGACGGGAGGTAGGTCCGTCCGGCCGCCACTTCCGCGCGCAGGAAGTCGCCCATCTCGGCGATCCGCCCCGCGACGGGGGCCAGCGCACGGGCCCAGCCGGGTTCGACAACTTCGTTCAAGGGTCGTCCTGCCACGGGAGATCACTCTACCGGCCCCATGACGGCCACCCGACCCCGCCAGGACGGGGGTAGGGTGCCGCCGTCGCCGTCCGCCCCTCCCCCGGAGTCCCGCATGAGTTCCACGCCCCCCGGACCCGTCGCCGCGCGTGGGAGGGAGCCTGTCGTCGTCGGCGTGGACTCCGGTGGCTCGGGGCTGCGGGTGGCCGTGGCGCGGGCCGGACGGGAGGTGTCCGCCCCGCTGGTGTCCCGGGAGCCGGTGCGCACCGGGCCGGGCGGGATCTCCGCGCCGCATCTGCTCGAACAGCTCGTGCCGATGGTGCGTTCGGCGCTGGCCGACGGGGAACGGGTCGTGGCGCTCGCCGTCGGCGCCGCCGGTATGGCGACCCTCGGCGACGAGTTGCGCGCCGGTCTGCCGGTGGCGCTGGAGCGGGAGTTCGGCGTCGCGCGGCTCGCGCTGGCCGCCGACGCGGTGACCGCCTACGCGGGTGCCCTCGGACAGCGGCCGGGCGCCGTGGTCGCCGCCGGCACCGGGATGATCGCGCTCGGCACCGATCTGCGCACGTGGCGGCGGGCCGACGGCTGGGGCCATCTGCTCGGCGACAGCGGCAGCGGCGCGTGGATCGGCCGGGCGGGGCTGGAGGCGGCGCTGCGCGCCCATGACGGTCGCGGCGGCGGATCGGCCGCTCTGCTGGAGCGCGCCGAGCGGTTGTTCGGTCCTGCGGGCGGGCTTCCGGGACAGCTGTACCCGCGCACCGACCGGGCCGCGGTCCTCGCCTCCTTCGCCCCGGAGGTCGCGGCCGCCGCCACCGGGGGCGACCGGGTGGCGCGGGAGGTCCTGGGCCGGGCCGCCGCGCACATCGCGGAGTCCGCCCGAGCCGTCTGCCCCTCCGGTGGCGAGCCCGAAGTGTCGTTCACCGGGGGCCTGTTCCGGATGGGCGAACCGCTACTCGCCCCGCTGGCCGAGGACCTGGCGCGGCTGCTGCCCGGGGTGCGGCGCACTCCGGCGGAGGGGGACCCGCTGCACGGGTCGGTCGTCATCGCCTCGGCACTCGCCTCGGAATCCCTGCGTCTGCCGACGGACGGACGCCTGCTCACCGTCGTCGGACCGGGCCGCCTCTGAGCCCTTCCGCGCGGACCGGACGGCCCGAGGCGGCCCGCCCCCGACGTCGGCGGGAGCGGACGTCGGGCACCCGTGGGCGGCTCTTCCCGTCAAGGGGGCACCGGACGAACGGGATCGCCCGTTGCGGTGTGCGCCGGCGGCGCACGACCCGTCGCGCCGGGGTGCGGCGGTGCCCCGCTCCGGCCCCCCGCCTGCATGGTCTCGGGGGGCGGAACGGACGGAAACGGGGACTGAATGGTTTATCCCCGTATCAACGACCGGATAAATCAGGACGGATACCTCTCAGCCGCCCCCTCCCCGAACGGCGGCACGGTGGAAACCAGTACCATGCGGCGCCATGAGCACCCCCTCTGGGCCCGCATCCGGCCTGCCCGTACGAATGCCTCGACCTCGCCAGTCGGGACGGCACCGCCGACCCGAGCCCGCGGTCGCTCCCGACAACGCCCCCGCCCTCGTCCTGGCCGTTCCCGGTACCCCGGGCAAGGAGACCAGGGCGCTGGCCGACGAGGTCACCAGCATCGCCCGCTCCGAGCTGCCCGGCCTCGACGCCCGGGTCGGCTACCTGGACAGCACCGAGACCGATCCGGTCCAGGCCGAGTTCCCGCAGCTCCAGGCCGTGCTCGCGCACGCCTCCGAGGAGCGCTTCGCACGCCGCGAGCAGGCCAGGGCGGCCGGCGCCGGGATCGCGGCCGACGACGGTCCGGTCGCGGTCGTCGTCCCCTTGCTCGCCGGCCCCGACAGCGCCCTGCTGCGCCGGGTGCGTCAGGCCGTCAACGACAGCCGCGCGGTGGCGGAGCTGACGGACGTCCTCGGCCCGCATCCGCTGCTCGCCGAGGCGCTGCACGTGCGCCTGTCGGAGGCCAACCTCGCCCGCGCCGACCGGGCCCGGCTGTTCACGGTGGCGACGGCGGCGGACGGCATCATCCTCGCCTCGGTCGGCGGGGACGAGGCGGTGCAGGCTGCGGGGATCACCGGGATGCTGCTGGCCGCGCGGCTCGCCGTGCCGGTCATGGCCGCCGCCCTCGACCAGGAGGGGGCCATCGCTGCGACCGCCGAGGAGCTGCGCGGCTCCGGCGCGACGCAGCTGGCCCTCGCCCCCTACCTCGTCGGTCCCGAACTGGACGAGGGACTGCTCCAGGCGGCGGCCGCCGAGGCGGCCTGCCCGACCGCCGAGCCGCTCGGCTCGTACCCGGCCATAGGGAAACTGGTGCTGTCGAAGTACATGGCCGCCCTGGGCATCGCCCCCGCGCAGCCCGCGGGGTTCCCGCAGCGCTGAGGCGTCGCGCCGGGCCGCCCCACCCCGCGCGGGAGCGCCTTCCGCGCGGCGCGTGCTCATCCACAGGGCCCGCCCCCGGTTCTCCGGGGCGGGCCCGTCGGCATGCCCCTCGGACCCTCCCGGATCTCTCGACGACGCCGCGGCTCAGCTGAGGACGACGCAGGAGGCCGCGGGCGCGTCCACGCTGCCCGCCCGTCGGGGCAGACCGGTCTCGGGGTCGAGAACGAACCAGACCACCGTGCCCGAGCGCTCGTTGGCGGTGTAGAGGAAGCGGCCGCTCGGGTCGATCGTGACGTCGCGGGGCCATTCGCCTCCGCACGGCACGGTGGTGACCAGCCGGGTGGTGGACCCGCCGGCGCCCAGCGCGAAGACCGACACGACGTCCTCCCCGCGCACGCCCGCCCACAGGAACCGGCCGTCGGAGGACACCCGCACGGCGGAACCGTAGGCGTCGCCCGCGGGCGCCTGCGGGAGCAGCGCGGTCTCGCTCAGGGCGCGCAGATCCCCCTCGCCGGCGTCCCACCGGCACACGGTGAGCGTCGGCGAGAGTTCGTTGAGGACGTACAGGTGCCGGCCGTCCGGGTGGAAGGCGAGGTGCCGGGGGCCGGACCCGGGGCGCATCGCGATCTCCCGGTGGACGACCGGGGCACCGCCCACGAGGCGCAGGACCCGCAGCGAGTCGGTGCCGAGATCCACGGAGACCGCCCAGCGGCCCGAGGGGTCGGCGAGCACCTGATGCGCGTGCGGCTCCTGCTGGCGCTGCGGGTGCGGGCCCGAGCCCTTGTGCACGACGACGTTCGGCTCCGGGTCGAGACCGCCGTCGGGGCGCAGGGCGAGAGCGCTGACGCTGCCCGAGTTGTAGTTGGCGGTCAGTACGTGGCCGTCGAAGAGGCCGAGGTGGGTGGGCCCGTCCCCGTCGACCGGGACGGGTGCGCCGAGCGGTCGCGGGTGCTCTCCCGTGGTGTCGAAGGCGGCGACCGCGCCGGGGGTGGTCTCACTCACCGCGTAGAGGCGTCCGCCTCCGGGCGCGAGCACGAGGTAGGACGGGTCGGGAACGGTGTCGAGGGCGTGCAGGACGGTCAGCGCTCCCGTCCGCGGGTCGACCGAGGCGGTCAGGAGGCCCCGCCCACCGGCCGCGGTGAAAGATCCGATGTACGCCCGCCCGGCGTCTGTGCCGCTCACTGCTGGTCCCCTCTCGGCCCTGAGCGCGGTGATCGGCGCGCTCGACGCGCCGACGGTAGCAGGGGGCCGCCGCCGGGGCACGACCCGGCGACGAGGGGCGAGGGGGTGGCCCCTGGCCGGGCCGGTCCGCCCCGCTTGGCATGCTGGGGTCCATGAGCACCACGCGTACGGCACCGGCGGACACCGCGGTCCTCTTCGATCTCGACGGCACCCTCGTGGACAGCGAGCCGAACTACTACGAGGCGGGGCGGCGGCTGCTCGCCGCACGAGGCGTCACGCTCACCTGGGAGCAGCACGAGCGGTACGTGGGCATCAGCACGCGCGAGACGCTGGCCGACTGGCGCGAGCGGTACGGACTGCGCGAGGAGGTGGCGGACCTCCTCACCGAGCAGAACCGGATCTATCTCGGTCTGGCCCGGACATCGACCGAGGTGTACCCGCGGATGCGGGAACTGGTGGAGCTGCTGCACGGTGCGGGGGTGCCGCTCGCGGTGGCCTCCGGTTCCTCGCGCGAGGCCATCGGCGCCGTGCTCACGGGCACCGGACTCGCCGGCCACTTCGCGCTGTACGTCTCGGCGGACGAGGTGGCGCACGGGAAACCCGCCCCGGACGTGTTCCTTGAGACGGCGAGGAGGCTGGGCACGGCCCCGGCGGACTGCGTGGTCCTGGAGGACTCCGGTCCGGGGGTCGAGGCGGCGCACGCGGCCGGGATGCGTTGCGTGGCGGTCCCCTACCTCGCGGACCGGTCCGGGGAGGCGGAGTTCGCCGCGGCGGACCTGCTGTTCCGGGGCGGTCAGGCGGAGTTCGGCGCGGCGGCCGCCTACCGGTGGATCACCGGGCGTCAGGGCTGAGGGCGGTGGAGGCGCCCTCAGCCGGCGGGCGGCCGCGGCCGCGGACGAACGGCGGCAAATCCCCTCGCTGTGAAGGCAACCCCGGAACGGACCGGGCCCGAGGCGGTCTCAGGGGTCATACTGGTCCCGCAAAGAACAGGTGTACGCCTGCCCCTCACGGCAAGAAGGTGGGGAACAGGTCAGGACCGGCAACGGTCTCCCGGACGGAAAGGCGGCGATCGCCGTGCATCTTCTCGGCCTGATCCTCGTCATTGTCGGGGCCTGGATCGTCGCCTCGCTCGTTCTCGGTCTGGTGCTCGCGCGGCACACGCACCGCGGCTACCGCCGGCGTCTGGGCGCGGCCCGGCGTCTGGTCATGCTCCGGGTCCCGGCGCGCCGCTCCCCCTCGGACGCGAAGGCGGAGCAGTCCTCCCGGCGCGGCGCGCGCACGACCGTCTGACCGCCTCCCGCCCCGCCGGTACGGCGGTGGCGGGCACCCGTGCGGGCGGGCGGCGTACCGCCCCTCGCACGCCCGTCCCCGCCTTCGCTCGTGCACATCGCGGTGCGCGCGGCCGTCAGGCGGACCCGCGGACCACCAGCTCCGTCGCGAGGACGACCTGACGGTGCGCACGCCCCGAGTCGGCGATCTCGTCCAGCAGCAGCCGGGTCATCGCGCGGCCCATCTCCTCGACCGGCTGACGCACGCTCGTGAGGGGCGGATCGGTGTGCCTGGCGACCATCGAGTCGTCGAAGCCGATCACGGCGACGTCCTGCGGTACCCGGCGACCGCTCTCCCGCACCACCTGCACGGCCCCCGCCGCCATGACGTCGGAGGCGGCGAAGACCGCGTCCAGGGCGGGCCGGCGCTCCAGCAGTGTACGCGCCGCCGCACGTCCCCCCTCCTCGGTGAAGTCCCCTACGGCCACCAGCCCTTCGTCCGCGGCGACGCCCGCCTGGGCGAGCGCCCTGCGGTAGCCGGCCAGGCGCGCCCCGGCCACCTCCATGTCCAGCGGGCCGGTGATGGTGGCGATCTGCCGGCAGCCCCGGCCCAGGAGGTGCCGCACGGCGCTGCGCGCTCCCCCGACGTTGTCGGCCTGCACGTAGCTGAGCGATTCGAGTCCCAAGCGGCGCCCCGCGAGCACCGCCGGCATGTCGAGCCGCTCCAGGAGGCCGGGCAGCGGGTCGTTGCCGTGCACCGACACCATCAGGACCCCGTCGACGTGCTGGGCCGCGAGGTAGGACGCGAGCCGTTCGCGCTCCTTGGCGTTGCGCACCAGAATCAGTAGCAACTGCATATCGGTGTCGGCCACGGCAGCCGCGACCCCTCGGATGATGTCCGAGAAGTACGGCTCGGAGAACAGGCGGGTCTCCCCCTCGGGCACGACGAGGGCCACCGAGTCGGTGCGCCGGGTCACAAGGCTGCGGGCGGCCCGGTTCGGCACGTAGCCGAGCTCCGCGATGGCGGCCAGTACGGCCGCCCTGGCCCGTTCGCTGACCTTCGGCGAGCCGTTCACCACCCGCGACACGGTGCCTCTGCCGACCCCGGCCCGCGCCGCCACCGCCTCCAGGGTGGGGCGGGCGGCCCGCCGAGCGGGCGGGCGCGCGGACTGACTCATCGTTACCTTCCAGTGATCAGGTCCTGAACGTGGCCTCATTGTGACCCCTTGGCGACCGAACCGACGCCAAAGGACCTCAACAGGGCTTTGACCTGCACGAGTTCACCGTCACACGGAGCCGGTGACCCTGGACCGGGCCCAGGTTCAGGTGTCATGCCGTGACCTGTGGGACACCTCCGGGCAACAGAACCGACTTCACGTCTTGACATGGAGGTGAGGCAGGCAGCAACCTTCCGGCATCAGCCCGTGGGAACGCTCCCATGGATGCCGGGCCCCGTCCCGGCACTCCGCGCGAGCGTTAGCCCGCGGGACGTCAGGCACCACCGGCCCCTCCTCCTCATGTCGCGGCGCGCAGCGCCGGGTGTGCGCCGAGGGTCGAGGTGGTGCGGGTCGGTCCTGCCCCCAAGACCCCGGTACGCACTGGCACAAGGAGTAGTGGAATGCGCATCACCCGCACGGCCCCGGGACGCGGCCGAAAAGCCGCCGTCCTCGCGACCACGGCCCTCACGGCCTCGGCCCTGCTGCTGACCGGTTGCAGCAGTGACGACTCCGACGACTCCGCGGCCGATTCGGACGGGAACATCACGCTGACCCTCGCCGACTACGGTCAGTTCGGTTACAAGGAGGCCAAGCTCCTTGAGGAGTACCACAAGCTGCACCCGAAGATCACCGTCAAGGAGGAGACGACCGCCAACGAGGCGGACTACTACCCGAAGCTTTTGCAGCAGCTGAACAGCAACAGTGGTCTCGGCGACGTCACGGGCCTTGAGGTCGGCCGCATCAAGGAGGTCGTCGACACGCAGGCCGACAAGTTCGTCGACCTGAGCAAGTCGATCAACGTGGCCGACTGGGTCTCCTGGAAGGAGAAGCAGGCGACCAGCAAGGACGGCGCGGTGATCGGCGCCGGGACCGACATCGGGCCCATCTCCCTGTGTTACCGCAGCGACCTCTTCAAGCAGGCCGGTCTGCCGAGCGACCGCGAGTCGGTCGGCAAGGCCGTCGCGGGTGGCTGGGAGGACTACATCAAGCTCGGCGAGAACTACAAGAAGAAGGCCCCCCAGGGGACTTACTTCATGGACTCGGCCAGCGCGATGTTCAACGGCGTGGTCAGTTCCAGCGCCAAGCAGTACTACGACGCGGACGGCAAGGCGATCTACAAGGACAGCCCCGGCGTGAAGGCGGGCTGGGACCTGGCCGCCGAGGCGGCGTCCAAGAAGCTGAGCCAGGGGCTCGCCCAGTTCCAGGACCCGTGGGTCGCAGCGCTGCGCAAGGGCACCGTCGCGAGCGTCGTGTGCCCCGCGTGGATGGCCAACCAGATCCAGGCCAACTCGGGTTCGGCCTTCTCCGGCAAGTGGGACATCGCCAAGGCCCCCGGTGACACGGCCGCCAACTGGGGCGGCTCCTTCCTCGCCGTGCCGAAGTCCGGCAAGCACGTCAAGGAGGCCACCGCGCTGGTCAAGTGGCTGACGGCACCCGAGCAGCAGGCCAAGATCTTCAAGGCCGCCGGTCTGTTCCCGTCCAACAAGGGCGCCTACGATCTGCCCGACGTGAAGGCCGCGAAGCTCCCGTACTTCAGCGACGCCCCGATCGGTGAGATCTACGCCGAAGAGGCCAACGCCATCCCCGAGGCGGTACTCGGCCCGAAGGACGCGGCCATCAAGGACGCGATCTCGAAGGAGATCAACAACATGGAGCAGCGGGGCACCAAGCCCGGCGACGCCTGGAAGGCGGCGACCAGCTCGATCGACAAGACCATCGGCTGATCACCGGGCAGGCGCGGCCCGGCCCCCCGCGGCGGGCCGGGCCGCGCCTGCCGTCCCACGTTCCGCAGCATCCAGGGAAGGACTCCCGTCAGTGGCCACCTCGACCCCCACCCGGGGCACCCGCACCCCGCCTCCCGATCCGTCGGGAAACGGGCCGAAGAGTCTGCCGTCCGGCCGCCAGGCCTGGCGCAGCCGGCTGTGGCGTTTCGACGACAGGTTCTCGCCGTACGCCTACATCTCGCCCTTCTTCCTCGTCTTCGCCGCCTTCGGGCTCTATCCGCTGATCTACACCGGGTGGATCGCCCTGCACCGCGTGGAGCTGACCGGGCTCGACCAGATGGAGTGGGTCGGCTGGGACAACTTCAGCCGGGTGCTCCAGGACTCCGAGTTCTGGAACTCCGTCGCCAACACCTTCGTCATCGGTGTCATCTCGACCGTCCCGCAGCTGATGGTGGCCCTCGGCCTCGCCCACCTGCTCAACTACAAGCTACGGGCGAGCACCTTCTGGCGCACCGTCATCCTCACCCCGTACGCCACCTCGGTGGCCACGGCCGCGCTGGTCTTCGCGCTGGTCTTCCGCGCCGACGGCGGCCTGCTGAACTGGGTGCTGCACTTCGTGGGGCTGGGCGACACCAACTGGGCCAACGGCCACTGGACTTCGAAGATCGCCATCTCCGTCATCGTGATCTGGCGCTGGACCGGTTACAACACCCTCATCTACCTCGCCGCGATGCAGGCGGTTCCCACCGACCTCTACGAGGCGGCCTCGATCGACGGGGCCTCGCGCTGGCAGCAGTTCCGCAAGGTGACCATCCCCTCGCTGCGTCCGACGATCCTGTTCACCATCGTGATCTCGACCATCGGCTCGATGCAGCTCTTCGGTGAGCCGCTGCTCCTCGAGGGCGGCACGCTGGGCTCGACCGGCGGCAACGAGAACCAGTACGAGACCATGAGCATCTACCTCTACAACTACGGCTGGAAGCTCGGGCATCTGGGTCCGGCCGCCGCCGTGGCCTGGGCGATGCTCGGACTGCTGCTGCTGATCGCGCTGATCAACTGGATCGTCGGCCGTCGCGTGCGCAAGAGCGCGGCCTGACCGGGAGCGACCTCACATGACTTCGACGCCCACCACCACACAGGGCCGCCCCCGAGCCCTGACGTCCACCCCCGACATCCCGCCCGCCCCCGGCGGCGGACGCCGACGGTTCCGGATCGGCGCCGGCGAACAACTGCGCGGCGGTCCCCTCACCTACGCGGCGCTCGTCGTCGTCGGCCTGCTGTCCGTCTTCCCGCTCTACTGGACGCTGGTGGCCGCCTCGCACAACCAGCAGCGGGTGCTGGACTCGCCGCCGCCCCTGATACCGGGCGGCAACCTCTTCCACAACCTCCAGGCGGCCTGGGAGCAGGCGCACCTGGGCAAGGCCATCGTCAACACGGTGATCGTGGCGGGCTGCATCACCCTCGCCACCCTGTTCTTCTGCACTCTGGCCGGCTACGCCTTCGCCAAGATGCGGTTCCGGGGGCGCGGTTTCCTCATGACCGCCGTGATCGCGACCCTGACGATCCCCCCGCAGCTCAGCGTCGTCCCGCTGTTCAAGATCATGGCGGACATCGGCTGGGGCGGACAGCTGGAGTCGGTGATCTTCCCGACCCTGGTGAGCGCCTTCGGGGTGTTCTTCATGCGGCAGTACCTCCTGGAGGCGCTGCCCTACGAACTGGTCGAGGCCGCCAAGGTCGACGGCGCGAACAACCTGCGCATCGTGTGGACCATCGTCCTGCCGGTGGCCCGGCCCGCGATGATGGTCCTGGGCATGCTCACCTTCGTCCAGGCGTGGAACGACTTCTTCTGGCCCTTCCTGGCCCTCAACCAGCAGAACCCGACGATCCAGGTGGCGCTCGGTCAGCTCAGCGCCTCCTACACGCCCGACCAGTCCATCGTGATGGCGGGCGCGCTGATCAGCACGGTGCCGCTGCTCGCGGTGTTCGTCATCTTCGGCAAGCAGATCGTCGGAGGCATCATGTCCGGCGCGGTCAAGGGCTGAGGCCCCTGCCGCCGGGCGGTCCGCCGCCCTGACCCACCCCTCAGCACCACCGCATGGGAGCGCTCTCATATGACCGCTGTACGTTCCGAGACCACCCCCCGCCCGACCCCCGGCGGCGCCGGGTTCCCCACCGGCTTCCTGTGGGGCGCGTCGACCGCCGCCTATCAGGTCGAGGGCGCCGCGACCGAGGACGGCCGCACCCCCTCGATCTGGGACACCTTCAGCCACACCCCGGGCAAGGTACGCAACGGGGACACCGGTGACATCGCGGCCGACCACTACCACCGCTTCCGCGAGGACGTCGCCCTCATGAAGGAGCTGGGCCTGGGGGCGTACCGCTTCTCGGTCTCCTGGCCCCGGATCCAGCCCACCGGGCGGGGCCCCGCCGTCGAGCGGGGGCTGGACTTCTACCGCCGTCTGACCGACGAACTGCTCGCGGCCGGCATCACCCCGGTCGCCACGCTCTACCACTGGGACCTGCCGCAGGAGCTGGAGGACGCGGGCGGCTGGCCGCTGCGCGACACCGCCGAGCGGTTCGCGGACTACACCGCGCTGGTGGCCGGCGCGCTCGGCGACCGGGTGCCGGTGTGGACCACGCTCAACGAGCCGTGGTGCTCCGCCTTCCTCGGCTACGGCTCCGGGGTGCACGCCCCGGGCAGGCACGAGCCCGCCGCGACGCTGCGCGCCGCGCACCACCTCAACCTGGCCCACGGACGCGGGGTCGAGGTGCTGCGCTCCCTCCTGCCGGAGTCCGCGCAGACCTCCATCACCCTCAACCTGCATCAGGTGCGGGCGCTGACCTCCAGCCCCGAGGACGCGGAGGCGGCCCGCCGTATCGACGCGGTCGGCAACCGGGTGTTCACCGGCCCGATCCTGGACGGTGCCTACCCGCAAGACCTGCTGGAGGACACCGCGCGGATCGTGGACTGGGACGAGCTGGTCCACGAGGGGGACCTGAAGACGATCTCCGGCCCGATCGACCTTCTGGGTGTCAACTACTACACCCCCACGATCGTTTCGGCCGCCGAGGACGGAGCGGGCGACGCGCGGGACGACGGTCACGGCGCCAGCTCCCACTCCCCGTGGACGGGCGCCGAGGACGTCGCCTTCCACCTCGCGCCGGGCGAGCGGACCGCCATGAACTGGGCGGTGGACCCGGAGGGCCTGTACACGCTGCTGCGGCAGGTGGGTGAGGCGCACCCGGAGCTGCCGCTGATGGTCACCGAGAACGGCGCGGCCTTCGACGACTACGTCTCGCCCGAGGGCCGCGTCGAGGACCCGGAGCGGATCGCCTACGTGCACTCCCACCTGGACGCCGTGCGCAGGGCGATCGCGGACGGGACCGATGTGCGGGGCTACTTCCTGTGGTCCCTGCTCGACAACTTCGAGTGGTCCTACGGCTACGCGAAGCGGTTCGGCGCGATCTACGTCGACTACGCGACGCAGAAGCGCATCCCGAAGTCGAGTGCCCGCTGGTACGCCGAGGTGATCCGCCGAGGCGGGCTGCCGGCCTAGAGAAGCCGCGCCGCTGGAGTACCGCGGCCCCCGAGCGGAGCTACGCCTTCGGGCCGGGCTTGCTCTCGGGGGCCGCGCGCAGCAGGAAGGCGCACCACGAGCGCAACGGGCGCCACTGTTCGCCGATCTCGCGGTAGCGCTCCTCGGGCGCGTCCTTCGCCAGTCCGTAGGCGCTGCGCATCCGCTCCCTCAGCCGCGGCTCCGAGGCGGGCAGGACGTCGGGGGCGCCCGCTCCCCTGACGAGGATCAGCCCGGCGTAGAAGGGACCGACACCGGGGAGCTGACCGAGTCGTTCGACCGCCTTCTCGGTGGGCAGGGCCCGCAGGGCGGCCGCGTCCAGGGTGCCGTCGAGCGCGGCTTCGGCGAGGGCCTGGAGCCGGGCGAGCCTCGGCGGCTCGACCCCGGGCAGCGTGTCCGCGTCGACGACCTGCCGCGGCGGGGGGAAGGCCGCGCGTTCCTCCCCCTGCCAGGTCACCCGCGGGCCGGTCTCCCGCCGCACCCGCCGGCTGACGGTGGAGGCGGCCCGCATCGAGGTGCGGTGTGAGAGCACGGACCAGCACACCGCCTCCCAGGTGCTCCAGAACAGCACCGGGCGCAGTCCGGGGGCGGCCTTGAGACGGGCGGCGACGACCGGGTCGGCGGCGGCGATCCTGGACAGCGGGGTGGCGTCCACGTCCACCGAGAGGATGCGCGCGACGTCGGCGAGCAGCTCGTCGGTCACCGTGCGCGAGGCGTCCACCCGCAGGGTGCGGTTCTCCTGGGTGACGCGGACGGTGGTGGGGGTCCAGTCGCCGGGGGTGCAGTAGGTGAAGTCGAGGAAGGCGTCACCGTGCTCGCCTGCCGTGGGGGGCCAGCCCTCCAGGAAGGCGAGCGAGCGACGCAGGTCGAAGGCTCCGAGAGGGTGCAGCTCGGGCATGTGGGGACCTTCCCGTACGGCGGCCGGGGGTGAGCGGCGGGCGGGTGGCGCGGGCCCCTCCCACCGTGGGGCGCGGCCCGGGACTCACGCTAGGGCCGATCCCCCGCCTCCGCACGGCCGGTGTCACGCGAACGGGGCCGGTCCCGCCGTGGGACCGGCCCCGTTCACCCGTTCGGCACCGGGTCGGGCGGGCGTCGTGCGTCCGGCTGCCCGGTGTGCCCTCTCAGGAGGCCGGGCACCCCTTGACCACCGGCTGGGACGCCTCGTCGATGAGGGCCTTCTGCGCGGCCTTCACCCTTTTGACGTCGGCTTTCATGACGCTGCGGTCGTAGGTCATGAGTCCGTTGAGTTCTCCCTCGACGTCGGCGATCTGGGTGTAGACCGCTCCGTTGCTGCCCTTGCAGGCGAGGGCCTTCACCTCGTCGATCTTCTTGATGTACTCGTCGGTGTACTGCTCCTTCGCGACCCCGATGTAGCTCTGCTGCACGGGCCAGGCGTGTCCCGGTACGGCGAGCCCGAGCCCGCCGTACTCCCCGCTGACGAGGGCGCGTCTCCCGTCGGGCGCGGGCAGTGCGGGGCTCGGGTAGCCGTGCGCGTCGGCGATGTCGCCGTTGCCTCCGTCGACGGCGCCGCAGCAGTTGAGGCCGCTCATGTTGTTGACCAGCCGGGTCGGGTCCCAGGACTTGGCCTGGGCGGCGACGCGGGCCTGGTCGTACTGGCCCCAGCCCTCGTTGAAGGTGACCCACATGATCACCGAGGGGCTGCTGCTGTGCTGGTCGATCATCTTCTTCATCTCGTGCTCGTACTCGGCACGGGCGGCGGCGTCGGGGTTGACTCCGGCGGCCGTCGCGGGCATGTCCTGCCACACGAGCAGGCCCAGCCGGTCGGCCCAGTAGAACCAGCGGTCGGGTTCCACCTTGATGTGCTTGCGCACCGAGTTGAAGCCGAGGGCCTTGTGTTCCTTGAGGTCGTAGGCGAGGGCCTCGTCGGTGGGCGCGGTGTGCAGCCCGTCGGGCCAGAAGCCCTGGTCGAGGGTGGCCATGAGGAACACCGGTTTGCCGTTGAGTACGGTGCGCGGGGTGCCGTTGACCTTCTCGACGGCTATCTCGCGCATCCCGAAGTAGCTGCCCACCTCGTCCTGGCCGACGGTCACCTTGAGCTGGTAGAGGTGCGGGTCGTCGGGCGACCACAGGTGCGGGTCACGGACCGGGACGTCGAGGGGGGAGCCGGTGCGCCCCTTGGCGGTGGCCACCTTGCGTGTGCCGTCGTAGGCGGTCGCGGTGACCGGTACCCCCTCGCGCACGCCGCGCACGTCGACGGCCACCTTCTGGCCCTTGACGTCCGGGGTCAGCTTGAGCGAGTCGGCGTGGTCGGCGGCGACCGGTTCCATCCAGACGGTCTGCCAGATACCCGAACTCGGGGTGTACCAGATACCGCTGGGGTCGAGGCGCTGCTTGCCCATCGGCGGGTTCTCGCCGCCCTGGGCGTCGGTCGGGTCGTACACCCCGACCAGCAGTTCCTGAGTGCGGCCGGGCTTGAGCGCCTTGGTGATGTCGGCGGAGAAGCGGTCGTAACCGCCCTTGTGCTCGGTGACCTTGACGCCGTTGACGTAGACCTCGCTCTGCCAGTCCACCGCGTCGAAGTTCAGCCTGAGCTGTTTGCCGTGCCCGACCTTCCAGTTGGCGGGGACGGTGAAGGTGCGGCGGTACCACATCCGGTCCTCGTGGCGCTCGATACCGGAGAGCTGGGACTCCACGGGGTAGGGCACCAGGACGCGTTCGCCGAGCTTCTTGCCGACCGGTGGCTTCTGACCGGCCTTGGCCGCGGCGAACTGCCAGGTGCCGTTGAGGTTATGCCACTTGTCGCGGGTGAGCTGCGGTCGTGGGTACTCGGGGTGGGCGTTGGAGGGGCTGACGTCCTTGGACCAGCGGGTCTTGAGCTGGTACTCGGAGTCGTTGTCGCCACTGGCCCAGAACGCCTCGACGGTCTTGCCCTCGCGGGTACGCAGACCGCCCTTCCCGTCGTAGCTCAGGTCGACGGAGCCGCCCTGGCCGACGACCGGTTCCTTGAGCGCGACGATCAGGCTGCTCGGGTCCTTCGGGTCGGCCTTCACCCCGCTCAGTGGCCAGTCGGCGCCGCCGATGTTGGCGGTGAGGTGTTCGGCGAGAGCGGCGGGCGGCGCGGCGAGCCTCCGGGTGAAGCCGACGCGCAGGCTGCGGCCGTCCTTGAGGACGGTCGCGGAGGTCGCGCCCTCGTAGTCCCAGCCGTCGGGCAGCAGGAAGGCCGACTGCGGGACGGGCTCCTTGGCCCCTCCGGGCGGGGTCCAGTCGAGGTGGAGGTTGGAGCCCCCGGTGTGCTCGAAGTACTCGACCTTGATGTCGTAGGCGTGGCCGGCTTCGAGGTCGACGGGCTGGGACTTCTGCTCCACCTCCCAGTCGTCGATCCAGTGGTCGATGACGAGTTCGCCGTCGATCCACAGCCGGAAGCCGTTGTCGCCGATCATCGAGAAGGTGTGGGCGCCGGAGTGCTCCGGCACGAGCTTCCCGGTCCAGCGGACGTTGACGTCGTCGGCCTGCCCGGTGGCGGCGTTCAGCCGCGGCTCCAGGTTGTCGACGTCCAGGTCGGGGTCGAAGGCGGTGGTCTTCAACTGGTCGAAGTCGAAGGCGCCCGGGGCGCTCTGCGTGTAGTAGTCGCCCTTGAGCCCGTGGACGGCCACGGGGTCGTCGGCGGCGCTCGCGGCGGGGACCGAGGTCAGTCCCGCGGCTGCCAGAACCGCTGCGCACAGGAGGGCGAGGGGGGACATTCTGCTTCTAAAGCGCACGTACTCCTCCGTTGTCGAGGAAGGGTGGCGGCTCACCGCTGCAGTCTGTACAACGTTGCAAGCAACGGCAGATGGCATGAGAGCACGCCATCTCGCTTACTGTCCAGGGTCATGACAAACACCCCCAGTCGGCGGGGGTGTTGACAAAGCGGAGGAGATTCCGTGCGGGTGAGCCTCAAGGATGTCGCACAGCGGGCGGGTGTGTCGATCAAGACGGTGTCCAACGTCGTCAACCACTACGAGCACGTCACACCGGCCATGCGGACCAAAGTGCAGCGTGCCATCGACGAGTTGGGTTACCGGCCGAACCTGACCGCCCGACACCTGCGCAAGGGCCGTACCGGAATCATCGCGCTCGCGGTGCCGGAGCTGGGCAACCCCTACTTCGCCGAGCTGGCGGGCGCGGTGATCGACGCCGCCGCCGAGCACGACCTGACCGTGCTGCTCGACCACACGCGGGGCGAGCGGGAGCGGGAGGTGCTGGTGAGCCAGGGTTTCCGGGCCCGCGTCATCGACGGACTGATCCTCTCCCCGCTGGAGCTGGACACGGAGGACCTCGCCGCCCGCGCCGACGACGTGCCGCTCGTGCTGCTGGGCGAACGCGAGTACCCGCTGCCCTACGACCACATCGCGATCGACAACGTGGCGGCGGCCCGGCAGGCGGTGCGTCACCTGCTGGACCTCGGGCGCACCCGCATCGCCTTCCTCGGCGCGCGCACCGACTCCCCCAACCGGCCCGCCCAACTGCGGCTCCAGGGCTGGCGGGAGGAGCTGACGGCGGCCGGGATGGACACCTCCGACCGGTTCGCGGCGCCGACCGGGGGCTGGGACCGCGGTGACGGGGCGACGGGCATGGCGCGGCTGCTCGACTCCGGAGTGCGGCCGGACGCCGTGTTCGCGTACAACGATCTGGTAGCGGTGGGCGCTCTGCGCGTTCTGCACGAGCGGGGGCTGCGGGTCCCGTGGGACGTCGCGGTGGTCGGCTTCGACGACATCCCGGAGTCGCGGTACGGCTCGGTGACGCTCACGACCGTCGCCCCGGACAAGCGCGCGATCGCGAGGCTCGCGGTGGAGTCGCTGGTCAGGTCGCTGGCGCGGGCCTCGGACAAGAAGTCGGGCGTGCAGCCGCCGGTGGAGCCGGAGTTGGCCTCGGTGACCGCTCCCTTCGAACTGCTGCAGCGGGAGAGCACCCTCGGAAGGCGCTGACGGGGCCGGTGCGGGGGCGGGCCGGCGAAACCGCGCGTCCCGGAGGGTTTACAGCAGCCTTCCAACGATGTAAAAACCTGACCCACAAGCTGAGTTGACCGCAAGTGCCATTCACCCGCCGGCGCGTTGGCGCCCGGGTCCGTGCCGCAATGGGGACTTCCATGAAGCCGACCGCACTGCTCTACCGCACCACCGTGAAGACCGCGCTGGCCGCCTCCCTCGTCGCGAGCCTCGCGCTGGCGACCGGCTGCTCGAAGTCCGAGGACGAGGGCGGCGACACGAAGGACAAGGGAGCGAGCTCCGCGCAGAGCAAGGACTCCGATCAGGTCGTGCAGACCCCCGAAGCGGGGGGCAAGGGCTGCGCCATCGACACCTACGGGGCGAAGAAGACCGACCTTTCCTCGGCGACGGTCGGCTTCTCGCAGTCCGAGAAGGAGGCGAACCCCTTCCGTATCGCGGAGACCGCCTCGATCAAGGCGGAGGCGAAGAAGCGCGGGGTCAGACTGCTGACCGCCAACGCGCAGTCCCAGTTCTCCAAGCAGATCAGCGACGTGCAGGACCTCATCGCCAAGGGCGCGGACCTGCTGGTCATCGCCCCGCTCAACTCGGACGGCTGGGAGCCGGTGCTGCGTTCGGCGAGCGCGAAGAAGATCCCGATCGTCACCGTGGACCGAAAGATCAACGGGACCGCCTGCAAGGACTACGTGAGCTTCATCGGATCGGACTTCGTCAAGCAGGGCGAGCGGGCCGCCGACAGCATGATCGAGGCGACCGGCGGCAAGGGCGAGGTGGCCATCCTGCTGGGCGCGGCGGGCAACAACGTCACCACCGAGCGCACGAAGGGCTTCAAGGACCGCATCGCGCAGAAGGCGCCGGGCCTGAAGGTGGTGTTCGAGCAGACCGGTGACTTCGCCCGGGAGAAGGGCCAGTCGGTCACCGAGCAGCTCATCCAGTCCAAGCCCGGGATCAAGGGCATCTACGCCGAGAACGACGAGATGGGGCTCGGCGCCGTCAACGCCCTGAAGGGCGCGGGCAAGAAGGCCGGCGCCGTCAAGATCGTGACCGTCGACGGGACGCGCAACGCGGTGCAGGGCATCGTGGACGGCTGGATCTCCGGGGTCATCGAGTCCAACCCGCGCTTCGGCCCGCTCGCCTTCCAGACCCTGGACAGCTTCACCCAGGGCAAGGAGGTCCAGCAGGACATCGTGATCCAGGACAGCGCCTACTCCAAGGACAACGCCGAGGCCGATCTGGGGAAGGCGTTCTGATGCTGACGGTTTCGGGTCTGACCAAGGTCTTTCCCGGCACCCGGGCCCTCGACGGCGTGGACTTCACCGCCCACGCCGGCGAGGTGCACGCCCTCATCGGAGAGAACGGGGCGGGGAAGTCGACGCTCATCAAGGTCCTCACCGGGGTCTACGAGCCGGACGGGGGCACCCTCACCTACCAGGGTTCCCCGGTCCGTTTCGCCACTCCGCTACGGGCCCAGGAGGCGGGGATCTCCACGATCTACCAGGAGGTCAACCTCGTCCCGCTGATGAGCGTGGCCCGCAACCTCTTCCTGGGCCGCGAGCCGCGCCGCGCCTTCGGGCTGGTGGACTTCGGCAGGATGCACCGGGAGGCCGACGAGGCACTGCGCGCCCTCGGCGTCCGGGTCGACGTGCGCCGTCCCCTGCGGGAACTGAGCGTGGGCACCCAGCAGATGGTGGCGCTGGCCCGTGCGGTGGCGGTGGACGCCAAGGTGGTCATCATGGACGAGCCCACCTCCTCGCTGGAGCCCCGTGAGGTGCGGACCCTGTTCGGCGTCATCCGGATGCTGCGCGAGCGCGGGATCGCCGTCGTCTACGTCAGCCACCGTCTCGACGAGCTGTACGAGGTGTGCGACCGGGTGACGGTGCTGCGGGACGGCAAGGTGGTGCACACCGGTCCACTCGCCGAACTGGAGCGCCTGCGGCTGGTGTCCCTGATGCTGGGCAGGCAGCTCGGCGAGGTGCGCGCCGAGGGCGTCACCAAGTTCACCGGGAATCACAGCAACGACACCCGGCCTGTACTGGAGGCGCATGAGCTGACGCTGCGCCACCAGTTGCACGGGGTGTCCTTCTCCGTGCGGCCCGGTGAGGTGGTGGGTCTGGGCGGTCTGCTCGGTTCGGGCCGCAGCGAGACCGTGCGCGCGGTGGCCGGGGCGCTGTCCCCGGACAGCGGGCGGGTGCGGGTGGCCGGACAGGAGGTGCGCACGGGTTCCACCCCGGCCGCGATCCGCGCCGGGATCAGCCTCCTGCCGGAGGACCGCAAGGCCGAGGGGATCGTCCCGGGCCTGTCGGTGCGCGAGAACATCGCACTCGCCGCCCTTCCCGGGCTGTCCCGTTTCGGTCTGGTGGACGAGGGGCGAGTGGACCGGATCGTCGAGACCTTCGTGCAGCGGCTGCGGATCAAGTCGGCCGGGGTGCACCAGAAGGTGGGGGAACTCTCGGGCGGCAACCAGCAGAAGGTACTGCTCGCCCGGTGGCTCGCGATGCACCCGAAGGTGCTGTTGCTGGACGAGCCGACGCGCGGGATCGATGTCGGGGCCAAGGCCGAGGTGCAGCGGCTCGTGGACGAACTGGCCGAGGACGGACTGGCCGTCGTCCTCATCTCCTCGGACCCCGAGGAACTGGTGGAGGGTTCGGACCGGGTGATGGTGCTCAAGGACGGGGCGGTGGTGGCGGAGCTCGCGGGGGACGAGGTGAGCGAGGACCGGCTGATGGCGGCGATCGCCGCGGCGCCGCCGGCCAGGGACGGCGCGGTCGTGGAGACGGTGCGCGTGGACGGCCCGCTGGTGAAGGGGGCGGAGGATGACTGACCTGACGCTGCGCGGGTTCACCGCGGACCGCGACCGGCTGCGCCACCTGCTCCAGGAGTACGGGGTGTACGCGGGCGTCGTCGTGCTGCTGCTCGTCAACATCGTCTTCACGCCCCACTTCCTGTCCGGGGAGAACTTCCGCACCCAGGCCGTGCAGGTCGCCCCGGTCATCATCGTGGCGCTCGGCATGGCGCTCGCCATCGGGACGGAGGGCGTCGACCTGTCGGTGGGCTCCGTCATGGCGCTCGCGACGTCCCTGGTCTCGCTGTACCTCGGGTACGGACTGTGGGCGGCGCTGGTGGTGGCGGCTGTCGGCGGGATGCTGGTCGGGCTCGCGAACGGGGCGCTGGTCGCCTTCGTGGGGGTCCAGCCGATCGTGGCGACGCTCGCGCTGATGGTGGGCGGCCGGGGGCTGGCGCTCGTCCTGCTGCCGCAGCTCAAGGACGTACGCAACGAGGGCATGGCCTCCCTGGGGTCGGGTTCGGTGCTCGGCGTCCCCTACCTCGTGATCATCGCGGCGGTGCTCGCGGTGGTCGTGGCCTTCGTGGTGCGGCGCACGACCTTCGGCCGGCAGTTGCTCGCCGTCGGCGACAGCCGTCCGGCGGCCAAGCTCGCGGGTCTGCCGGTGCGCCGGGTCCTGATCGTGGTCTACGTGTGCTCGGGGCTGCTCGCGGCGATCGCCGGGGTGCTCGCGACGGCGCGGCTCTCGGCGAGCGACCCGACCTCGCTCGGCACGCTTATGGAGCTGTCCGCGATCACGGCGGTCGTGGTGGGCGGGACTCCGCTCACCGGCGGCCGGGTGCGCATCGGCGGCACGGTCGCCGGAGCGGTGCTCATCCAGTTGCTCACCGCCACGCTCATCAAGCACGATCTGCCGCCGTCCTGGACGCAGATCGCCCAGGCCGTGGTGATCGTTCTCGCCGTGTACGCGGCCCGGGAGAGGGGGAAGCGGTGAACAGCACAGTCACGACGCCGGGCACGCCCGTGAAGGACGGACCCGTGGCCGAGGAGGAGACGCTCGGGGCGAGCCGGTCGGAGCGGCTGAGCGCGCTGGCCCAGCAGCACGGCGCGCTCATGACGCTGGTGGTGGCCGTCGTGGTCGCCTCCCTGTGCTTCGACACCTTCATGACGGGCGACAACCTGGAGAACATGGCGGTCTCCTCGGCGTTCCTCGCCGTGGTCGCGCTGGGCATGACCTTCGTGATCATCACGGGGGGCATCGACCTGTCGGTCGGTTCGCTGTTCGCGCTGGGCGGGGTGCTCGCGGCGTGGGGCTCGCGGTACGGGACGGCGGTGGCGCTGCTGCTGCCGCTCGCGGTGTGCGGACTGATCGGTCTGGTGAACGGGCTGCTGATCGCGAAGTCGCGCCTCGCGCCGTTCATCGTGACGCTCGCGGCGATGCTGGGGGCACGCGGGCTGCTGCTCGCGGTGACCGACGAGGGCGCCAACACCTACCTCGTGGACAAGTCGACCTTCTTCGCCTCGCTGGGCCAGGACAAGCTGCTGGGTGTCGGCGTCCCGGTGTGGATCACGGCGGTGCTGTTCGTGGTGGGCGGCGTGGCACTGCGCCGCAGCCGCTTCGGCCAGTACGTGTACGCGGTGGGCGGCAACGAGGACGCGGCGGCCCTCATGGGGGTGCCGGTCGCCCGCACGAAGGCCACCGTGTACGCCCTGTCCGGGCTGTGCTCCGGCCTCGCGGGGGCGCTCAACGCCGCCTGGCTGGTGTCCGGGGTGACGATCCTCGGCAACGGCATGGAACTGGAGGCGATCTCGGCGGTGGTGATCGGCGGGACCCTGCTCAGTGGCGGCTTCGGCTTCCTGACGGGTTCCCTGGTCGGTGTCCTGCTGCTGAAGGTGATCCAGAACATCATCAACCAGATCGGCTCGCTGGACTCCGCGTACCAGCAGGTGGTCAGCGGTGCGTTCCTCGCGGTCGTGGTGATCGCCCAGACCTGGCTGGGCCGGCGCCGACGCGTGCTGTGACGCGTGCGGCGCGGGTGACGCGGGTGACGCGGCTGTCGCGGGCGCAGGAAGGGCGGGGCGGGGCCGGGGGGACCGGCGCCGCCCCGCCCTTCGCCACCCCTTACCCGCGGACATCACGGCCCCGGTGAAAGCCGCGGGTGCGGGTAGCCGGGAGTGGACCGAACGAGCTCCAGGCAGGGAGAAGACACACCATGGCATCCTCATTGCTCGAAGCCGTCGACATCAAGGCCCCCGTGGCGGTGAGCTGGTCGCTGTGGCAGGACGTCGAGCGCTGGCCCGCCTTCCTCAGCCACGTCGAGCAGGTACGGCGCGTCGACGCGAACACGTTCTCCTGGCGGCTCTCGCTTCCGGGCGCGGACAAGAGCTTCGTGGCCGAGCTGACGGAGGTGGTCCCGCAGGAACGCATCGCCTGGCGCACGACCGAAGGGGTGCACCACGCGGGTGTCGTCACCTTCCACCGGCTCAGCGACACGGAGAGCCGGGTGACCCTCCAGATCGAGTACGACCCCGCGGGCTTCGTCGAGCACCTCGGCGCGCTCACGAACCTCGACTCGGCCCTGGCCAACTACGACCTGGGCCGGTTCCAGCAGATGGCCGAACACGAGGCCGGGCGGCACTGAGCGGTCACAGCCTCTCGCGCCCTGCCCCCTCTCGCCCGGCTCGAAGTCCCGGACACGACCGCCGTACGGCTGCCGCCGTGCGGCGGTCGGCTGTTTGTGGGCCCGGTCCCTGTCGCAGTCGTCGTCACGCGGTTCCCCTCGGGACACCGCTCCTCGGGCTGCGGCGCGGGGAACGGGGCGCACACCCGGCGCACGGATGCTCGGGCCCGGGGTCGTGTGCGCGGGGGGACTCCACGGCACGTCCCGGGGTTCATCCGAAATCACCCGGTTCATAGCGGCATAAAAACGGGCAAGCGTGGCATCTGCCGACCGAATACGGCCACAGAGGGCGCTCCGGCATATGTCGCAGGCGCGTTCAGCCGCCAACCCCATCATTAAATACTCGTCGGTAACAGGGCAAGTGTGCGTTTTTTGGCGGCGCGTCCTCTAATGTGATTGGCATGAACGTGCAGACCCCGGGTATCTCGGTCTTCGGTGTGCCGACGGTATGCGGGGGTGTAACGTATCGACATTCCGAACGGCCGAAGTAGCGACGCGAGAGGGCGGGGGCCCGCAGGCCGCGGAATAGATGTGTCGCAACATTCCCGGAAATGACTGATGAACATGACGCGGAAAGAGCGAGAACAGGTGGGGAACGCCGTGACCAATCCGTTCGACGACGAGTCCGGGCGGTTCGTGCCCCTCGTCAACGGCGAGGGCCAGTACTCACTGTGGCCCGCGCATCTCGACATCCCGGGCGGCTGGCGTAGCGCCGGCCCGGAGGGCTCACGCCAGGAATGCCTGGACGTAATCGAAAGCGCGTGGAGCGACATGCGTCCCACCAGTCTGGTGCGGGCGATGGAGGCGGAGGCCGAGTAGCACGGGGCGCCGACGCCGAGGAGACCTCCCAGGTCAGGTGATACTCCGGCGCCCGCCGTACCAACTTCACCCTCGCTTCGATCAGAAATGATCAGGCACAGACAAGTTCGCTCTCATTTCGTCGACAAGTGCTCATTTCCTGTCTATGTGACGGGAATGCATGTCAACGGATGGTATTGGAGCCCGCCTTGTGTGCGCGCGAGGAAGGAAACGGCCGTATACCGGGTCTGAGCAGCCCGGTATACGGCCCTGATAAGCGCTGACGCCCCGGGCACGGTGATGCTCCTCCTCGCTTTCACCGGTCGGCCCGTCATCGACGATCGGCGCAAGGGCGTGCACGTCGTCACGCCTTCTCCGTCGTCCCAGAAAAACTCCTCCCGAAGGTGTCGACCGGCATGCACGAAAACCGCCCGCTCTCCCCGCACGCAGTTCCGGAAGAATTCCTTGAACTGACCCCGGCCCAACAAGGTGTTTGGTATGGGCAACTGGTCGACCCCGACAGCCCTAAATACAACATCGGCGAATGCCTGGAGATTCTGGGCGACCTCGACGAGGAGTTGTTCACGGCCGCGGTGGGACGGGCCGTCGCCGCCTGCGACAGCCTCAACCTCGAGTTCGTCGCGCGGGACGAGACGGTGCGTCAGCGCGTCCTGCCCCGGCCCCCGACCGCTGAGGACCGGCTCAAGGTGATCGACCTCAGCGACGAAGCGGACCCCCAGGCCGCGGCGGAGGGCTACATGGCCGGGGACATGGCCGCGGTCGACCGGCTGGACGCCCCGCGTCACCACCAGGCGTTACTGCGGCTCGGCCCCGGGCGTCACTACTGGTACGTCCGCTACCACCACATCGCTGTCGACGGGCTCAGCGGTGCCGTCCTCGCCCGCACCGTGGCCGACCTCTACGGACGTGCCGTACGCGGTGAGGACCCCGCCGGGATCGAGCTGCCCGCGGCGCCGCTGCGCGCGCTCATAGCCGACGAGGTGGCCTACCGCGACTCGGACCGCTACCAGGCCGACCGGGCCTACTGGACCAGCAGGTTCGCGGACCTGGCCACCGGCGAGGCGGAAGCCGGGCCGGACGGGGCGGACGAGACGCGGGCGCGCGGCGGCGCCCCGCTCATCCGCCGGCGCACCGACGCGCCGGCCGGGCCCGCCGGCGCAGAGGTGCATCTGCACAACGGCGAGACCCTGCCCGTCTCCGTCCTGGAGGACCTGCGCCGTCTCGCCTCCGCCGGGCGTACGAGCTGGACGGCCGTCCTCGTGAGCGCGGTCGCCGCCTACGTCGGCCGGGTCACCGGCAGGGCGGAGGTCACCGTCGGCCTCGCCTCCCACGGCCGGCCCGGTGGGCTGCGGCACATCCCCGGCATGACCGCCACCATCCTGCCGCTGCGCCTGGAGGTCGCCCCCGACACGACGGTCGGAGCGCTCGTGCGGACCGTGGCCACCGAGATGCGCGGGGCCCTGCGCCACCGTCGCTTCTCGCGTGAACAGCTGGTCCGCGAGCTGAACCTGACCGACGGCGCGGCTGGCCTGACCGACATCGTCGTCAACATCATGGGCTACGACTACGGTCTCGACTTCGCCGGCTCCCCCGCCACCTCACGGGTGCTGTCCATCGGGCCGGTCGACGACGTGTCCCTGTTCGTCTCCGAACGGTCGGAGAGCCAGGGCCCGCTGATCGGGTTCGACACCAATCCCGAGCTGTACCGCCAGGAGGACGTGGCCCTGCACCAGCGGGCGGTCGTCTCCTTCCTCGCGGCCCTGGCCCGCGCCGACTCCACCGTCCTGCTGCGCGATCTCCCCCTCCTCGACGGCGCCGCCGCGGAGGCGCTGCTCGCACAGGGACGCGGCGCCGAGCTGCCGGCCCCCGCCGAGGTCCCGGGTCTGCCGGCGGCCTTCTCCGCGCGGGCGCGGCGCACCCCGGCGGCCCCGGCCGTGGTGGACGGTGCCGACACCCTCTCGTACCAGGAGCTGGAGCGGGCGGCGGACGGAATCGCGACGTCCCTGGCCGGCTGGGGTGTCGGCGCGGAGGACGGCGTCGGTGTGCTCGTGGGCCGTTCGGCGGCCGTGGTGTGCGCGACCCTCGGGGCGGTGGGCGCGGGGGCCGCCTACGTGCCGATGGACCCCGACTGGCCGGCCGGACGACTCGACCGGGTCGCCCAGATCGCCCGGGTCCGCGCGCTGGTGGTCGACGAGGCCGCCGCCGTCCTGCCCTGGGTGCGCGAGCGGGCGGCCACACTGCCGGTGCTCGTCCTCAGCCGGCGGGGCGCCGTCCTGCGCGGCGCCCCGCCGCGTCCCGGCCCGCTGCCGCGGGTGATCCAGGGCGAGCGGCTCGCCTACGTCATGTTCACCTCCGGTTCCACCGGACTGCCGAAGGGCGTCGGTGTCACCCACGACGACGTGCTCGCCCTGAGCGCCGACACCATCTGGTCGGACGGCGTCTGCGCGGCGGTGCTGCTGCACTCGGCCTACGTCTTCGACGCCTCCACCTTCGACATCTGGGTGCCGCTGCTGAACGGTGGCCGGGTGGTCGTCGCCCCCGAGGGGGTCCTGGAGGCGCGCGTCCTGCGGGAGGCGGTGCGGCGGCACGAAGTGACCGCGCTGTTCCTGACCACGGCCCTGTTCAATCTGGTGGCCGAGACGGACCCGACGGCCTTCGCCGGGCTGCGCCTGGTCGCGGCGGGGGGTGAGGCCGCGGCGCCGGATCTGATGCGGCGGGTGGCCGCCGCCCTCCCCGGCACGCGGGTCCTGCACGTGTACGGGCCCACGGAGACCACCACCTTCGCCACTCGCCACCCGGTCTCGGCCGCGACGGAGGGCGTCCCGCCCATCGGCCGTCCCCTGGACGGGATGCGCGTGTACGTGCTCGACGACGACCTCGCCGTGGTGCCGCCCGGTGTCGTCGGGGAGCTGTACCTCGGCGGCCGCGGCCCGACCCGCGGCTACCTCGGCCGCGCGGGGCTGACCGCCGGCCGCTTCGTGGCCGACCCGTACGAGGGGAACGGCGCCCGGATGTACCGCACCGGCGACCTCGTGCGCTGGACCGCCGAGGGCGACATCGAGTACGTCGGGCGCGCGGACGGACAGGTCAAACTGCGCGGGTTCCGCATCGAGCCCGCCGAGACGGAGAACGCCCTGCTCGCCGACCCGGACGTGCGGGCCGCCTCCGTCCTGGTCCGCGAGGACGTGCCCGGGGACCGGCGACTGGTCGCGTACGTCGTGCCGACGGCCGGGGCCCTGCCGGACGAGGCCGCGCTGGCCCGTCGCGTGGGACGCGTCCTGCCCGCCTACATGGTGCCCTCGCGGTTCGTGTCCCTCGACGCGTTGCCGCTGAACGCCAACGGCAAGGTCGACCGTCGCGCGCTGCCCGCGCCGCGTGCGTCGGCCGCGGGCCGGGCCCCGCGCACCGCCTACGAGGAGGTCCTGGCCGGCCTGTTCGCCGACGTGCTCGGGGTGCCCGCCGTCGGCGCCGAGGACAACTTCTTCTCCCTGGGCGGTCACTCGCTGCTCGCGACGCGGCTCACCGGCCGGGTCCGCACCGCCCTGGGCGCCGAACTCGACCTGCGCACCGTCTTCGAGCACCCGACGGTGGCCTCACTCGCCGCCGTCCTCGACACGGTGGAGGCGGCCCGGCCCGCCCTCGTCCCGCAGGAGCGGCCCGAGGTGGTGCCGCTGTCCTTCGCGCAGCAGCGCCTGTGGTTCCTCAACCGCGTCGAGGGCCCGAGCGACACGTACAACGTGCCGCTCGTCCTGGAGATCGACGGGCCGCTGGACACGGACGCCCTGCGTGGCGCCCTGGCCGATGTGGTCGCCCGGCACGAGAGTCTGCGCACCGTCTTCGCCGAACAGGACGGCGTACCGCGTCAGGTGGTGCTCGACGCGGACACCGCCGCCGCGCTGGTCCCCCTCGTCGTCGAGCTGCCCCCGGCCGGGGAGGCCGCGGACGACTGGGCCGAGGCGACGGTGCGCCGTCTGACCTCCGCCGCCTTCGACCTGGCGGGCGACGCCACCTTCCGCGCCCACCTGCTGCGCCGGGACGCGGAGCGGCACCTTCTGGTCCTCGTACTGCACCACGTCGTCGCCGACGGCTGGTCCCTCGCCCCGCTGCGCCGCGACCTCGGCGCCGCCTACCGTGCCAGGACCGCGGGCGCGGAGCGCCCGGACTGGCCCCCGCTGCGCGTCCAGTACGCCGACTACACCCTGTGGCAGCGGCAGTTGCTGGGGGACGACGAGGACCCGGAGAGTCCGGGCGCGCGCCGGCTCGCCTTCTGGCAGGAGGCTCTGCGCGGCGCCCCCGACCTGCTCGACCTGCCTCTGGACCGGCCCCGGCCCGCCGTGCCCAGCCACCGGGGCGACGTCGTCCCCTTCGCGCTGCCCGCCGACGCGCACGGCGCGCTCCTCGGGCTCGCCCGTGCCGCCGGCTGCACCCCCTTCATGGTGCTGCACGCGGCACTCGCCCTGACCCTGCACGCCCACGGCGCGGGTACCGACATCCCGCTCGGGACCGCGGTGGCCGGCCGCGCGGACGAGGCCCTGGACGACGCGATCGGCTTCTTCGTCAACACCGTCGTCCTGCGCACGGACCTGTCGGGCGACCCGACGTTCCGGGAACTCCTGGATCGTGTACGGGAGTTCGACCTCGCCGCCTTCAGCAACGGCGACCTCCCCTTCGAGCGGCTCGTGGAGGTGCTCAACCCCGAGCGCTCCGGCGGTCACCACCCGCTGTTCCAGACCATGCTGGTCCTCCAGAACCAGCGCCGGGCCGGGCTCGACCTGCCCGGACTGACCGTCCACGACCGGTCGCGGCACACCGGGATCAGCAAGTTCGACCTGACCCTGTCGCTCACCGAGTACACCGGATCGGCCGAGGACCGCGAGGACGACGGGCCGGCGGAGGCCGGGGCAAGCGGCATCGAGGGATATCTGGAGTACGCCACCGACCTGTTCGACGCCGACACCGCCCACGCCCTGTGCGCCCGGTTCGCACGCGTACTGGAGCAGGCCGTCGCCGCACCCGACCGGCCGGTCAGCGCGCTGGACCCGCTCGCGCCCGGCGAACGCGAGCGCCTCCTCGGTCAGGGGCGTGGGGTGGAGCGTCCCGAGCCCGCCCCCAGCGTTCCGGAAGCGGTCCGCGAGCGGGCCGCCCGCACTCCCGACGCGACGGCCGTGCGGGACGCCCACACGCACCTCACCTACGCCGAACTCGACGCCCGAGCCGACGCCTTCGCCCACATCCTGCGCGAGCGGGGTGTGGGGCGTGAGGACCGGGTGGCGCTCGCCGCGCCGCCGTCGGTGGACGCGGTCGTGGCCATGCTCGGGGTGCTGCGGGCCGAAGCGGCCTACCTGCCCGTCGATCCGGGGTATCCGCCCGCCCGCGTACGGCACATGCTCGACGACGCGCGGCCCGCGCTGCTCCTCACCACCGCGGACCTGCTCGCGGACCTGCCGGTCGGCGAGGCGCCCCGGCTCGCCCTGGACGACCCCTCCCTGCGCCCCTCGGGGGCCGTCCGGCCCCTCCCGCGCACTCCGCATCCGGCGGACCCCGCGTACGTCATCTACACCTCGGGCTCCACCGGCCGCCCCAAGGGGGTGGTGGTGTCGCACGGCGCGCTCGCCAACCACATGGCCTGGATGGGGCGCCACCTCGGCCTGGGCCCGGACGACCGGGTCCTGGCCCGCACGTCGAGCAGCTTCGACGCCTCGGTCTGGGAGGTGTGGCTGCCGCTGATGTACGGCGCCGAGGTCTGCCTCCTGCCGCGGGGCGCCAACCAGGAGCCCCGCGAACTCGTCTCGTGGATGGGCCGGTTCGGCGTCACGGTCGCCCAGTTCGTACCCTCGCACCTGAACCTCGTGCTCTCCGAGGCGGCACACCACGCCGACCTGCCCCGGCTGCGGGCCGTCCTGTGCGGCGGGGAACCGCTGGCGCGCGCGCTCGCCGACGAGGTCCGTGAGCTGTGGCAGGCCGAGGTGCACAACCTGTACGGGCCCACCGAGGCGACCATCGACGCCACGGCCCACCGCGTGGGCGCCCCGGCCCCGGGCACCGCGTCCGAGACGGTGCCGATCGGCCGGCCCGTCGACGCCGTACGCGCCTACGTGCTCGACGGCCGGCTGCGGCCCGTCCCGGCCGGGGTCACCGGGGAGCTGTACCTGTCGGGGGCCGGTCTGGCCCGCGGCTACCTGGAGCGCAGGGGCCTGACGGCCGCCCGGTTCGTCGCCGACCCCTTCGCGGCCGACGGCGCCCGTATGTACCGCACCGGCGACCTCGTACGGTGGAACCGGGAGGGGCTGCTCGACTATGTCGCCCGCGCAGACGATCAGGTCAAACTCCGTGGATTCCGGGTGGAGCTGGGCGAGGTGGAGGCCGCGCTCCTGGCCCGGCCGGGCGTCACCGCCGCCTGCGCGGTGATCCGCGAGGACAGACCGGGAGTGCGCCGTCTGGTCGCCTACGTCGTGGGCGCCGACGCGCGGCCGCGTCCCGCTGCGCTGCGGGACGCCCTCGCCGAGCAGTTGCCGCACTACATGGTGCCCGGCGCCGTTCTCGTCCTGGACGCGCTGCCGCTGCTGCCCAACGGGAAGGTGGACCGGCGCGCCCTGCCCGAGCCGGAATCGCAGACGGGCGCTTCCGGCGGGCCACTCCGGCTCACCCCTCAGGAGGAGTTGCTCGCCGGGATCTTCGCCGAGGTCCTGGGGCGCTCCGTCGTCGGCCCGCACGACAGCTTCTTCGAACTCGGCGGTCACTCGCTGCTCGCCATGCGGGTCATCAGCCGGGTCCGTGCCGTGCTGGGCGCCGAGATCGCGGTGCGCACCCTCTTCGAGCACCCGACCGTCGCGGGCCTGGCCCGCGTGCTGGACGCCCCGGGCCAGAGCCGCCCACCGGTGGTGCCCGTGCGGGAGCGGCCCGAACCGCTGCCGCTGTCCTTCGCGCAGCAGCGCCTGTGGTTCCTCAACCGGCTCGAAGGCCCGAACTCGGCCTACAACATCCCGCTCGTCCTCGAACTCGACGGCGCGCTGGACACGGACGCCCTGCGGGCCGCGCTGCGCGACGTCGTGGAGCGGCACGAGGCGCTGCGCACGGTGTTCCCCGAGCGGGACGGGGTGCCCTACCAGTCGGTCCTGCCCACGGACACCGCCACTTCGCGCCTGCCGGTCGTGAGCACCGCGCCGGGCGAGGTGGAGGGGGCCGTACTGGCGGCGGTGCGCGAGCCGTTCGACGTGCTCACCGACCCGCCGCTGCGCGCGCTGCTGCTGCGCTCCGCACCCGGCCACCACGTCCTGGTGCTCGTCCTGCACCACATCGCGGGCGACGGCTGGTCCCTCGCGCCGCTCGCCCGTCACCTCGGCGCGGCCTACCGGGCCCGGCTCCTCGGCGAGGAACCGGTACTGAGCGCCGGTGTTCCGCTCCAGTACGCCGACTACGCCCTGTGGCAGCACGCCGAGCTGGGCGACGGCGCGCAGCCGGGGGGCGTCCTGCGGCGGCAGCTCGACCACTGGCACGAGGCCCTCGCGGGCCTGCCCGGACTGATCGACCTGCCGCTGGACCGGCCACGTCCGGCCACCACCGACCCGAGGGGGGACGTCCACACCTTCGACGTGCCGCCCGCGGTGCACTCCGGGCTGCTGCGCCTGGCGAGGGAGTCGGGCAGCAGCCTGTTCATGGTTCTCCAGGCGGCCGTGGCCACGCTGCTGCACCGGCACGGCGCGGGTGAGGACATCCCGCTCGGCTCCCCCGTCGCCGGACGCACCGACGAGGCCCTGGAGGACATGGTCGGGTTCTTCGTCAACACACTGGTTCTGCGCACGGACCTGTCGGGCAACCCGAGTTTCCGCGAACTGCTGGTGCGGGTACGGGAGTTCGATCTCTCCGCCTACGCGCACCAGGACGTGCCCTTCGAGCGGCTCGTCGAGAGCGTGAACCCGGTCCGCGCCCGCGACCACCACCCGCTGTTCCAGACCATGCTCGTCCTGCAGAACCAGGAGACGGCCCGCCCCGACCTGCCGGGGCTCACGGTGGAGGACCGGCTCGTCCACAACGGACTGAGCAAGTTCGACCTCACCTTCGCCTTCACCGAGCAGGAGGGCGCGGCGGGCCTCGAAGCCGGGATCGAGTACGCCACCGCCCTCTTCGACCGCGCCACCGTCGACACCCTCGCCGCGCGGCTGCTGCGCCTGCTGGAACAGGTGGCCGCCGATCCCGGGCTGCCGCTCGCGCGCTACGACCTGATGACCCACGAGGAGCGGAGCCGGGTCACGCGGTGGGGTACCGGCCGCGCCCTGCCCGCGGGCTTCGAGGACTCCACCCTGCCCGCTCTCTTCGCGGCCCGGGTGCGCCACGTCCCGCACGCCGTGGCCGTCACCGACGGGGACACCTCCCTCAGCTATGCCGAACTCGACCGGATCTCGGCCGACCTGGCGCAGATGCTGGCGGGCCTGGGGATCGGCCCGGAGACCGCGGTCGGCGTGCTGCTCGGCCGGGCGCCGGCCGTGGTCTCGGTCTCGCTCGGCACGGTCCGCGCGGCCGGCGCCTACGTCCCCCTGGACGCCCGCTGGCCGCGGGAGCGGCTGGATCAGGTCGCCGAGGTGGCGGACGTACGGGTCCTGGTCGTCGACGAGGACGCCTTCGCCAGCGCCTGGGTGAGCGCGGCGGCCCACCGGATGCCGGTCGTGGTCGTGGACCGGCTCGGCCGGGTGTTGCGCGGGGCGCCCGAGCGGCCGGGCCGCCCGCGCCCCGTACCGGGGCCGAACGCCCTCGCCTACGTGATGTTCACCTCCGGCTCGACCGGGCTGCCCAAGGGGGTCGGCGTCACGCACGCCGACGTGGTCGCGCTCACGGCCGACTCCGCCTGGGAGGACGGCGCCGCCGACGCCGTCCTGATGCACTCGGCCTACGTCTTCGACGCCTCGACCTTCGAGATCTGGGCGCCGCTCCTGCGCGGCGGCCGGATCGTCGTCGCGCCGCGGGGCGTCCTGGAAGCGCGCGCCCTCGGTGACGCCGTCCACGAGCACGGGGTGAGCGCCGTGTTCCTGACGACAGCCCTGTTCAACGTGATCGCCGAGACCGATCCGGGCGCCTTCAGCGGTCTGCGGCTGGTGTGCGCCGGGGGTGAACTGGCCTCCCCGGACGCGATGCAACGGGTCGCGGGCAGTGCTCTGGGCGTCCGGGTCCTGCACGTGTACGGCCCCACCGAGACCACCACCTTCGCCACCCGCCACGAGGTCTCCCCCGGCCTGCCGCCGGGCCCGCCGCCCATCGGGCGTCCTCTGGACGGGATGCGCCTGTACGTCCTCGACCAGTCCCTGGAACCCGTCCCGCCGGGCGTCGTGGGTGAGCTGTACCTCGCCGGACGCGGTGTGGCGCGCGGGTACACGGGGCTCGCGGGGCTGACGGCCACCCGTTTCGTCGCCGACCCCTTCGACGCCCGGGGCGGCCGCATGTACCGCACCGGCGACCTCGTGCGGTGGACGCGGGAGGGGCAGATCGCGTACGTCGCCCGCGCCGACAGCCAGGTCAAACTACGCGGCTACCGCATCGAGCCGGGCGAGATCGAGGGCCTGCTCACGAGCTGCGAGGGCGTCGCGGACTCCTTCGTCCTCGTCCGCGAGGACGGCGCGGGCGAGCGCGGCCTCGTCGCGTACGTGGTGCCCGCCGCCGGCGCCCGTCTCGACGCGGGCGAACTCGCCCGGGTCGTGGGCCGGTCCCTGCCCGTCTACATGGTGCCCTCGGCGTTCGTCGTCCTGGACTCGCTGCCGCTGACCGTCAACGGGAAGGTGGACCGGCGGGCGCTGCCCGCGCCCAAGCAGCGGGCCACCGGGGGCGGGCGGGCCCCGCGCACCGTGCGCGAGGAGATCCTGTGCTCACTCTTCGCCGGAGTGCTGGGTCTCGGCGAGGCGGGTGTGGAGGACGACTTCTTCGCGCTGGGCGGCCATTCGCTGCTCGCCACCCGTCTCGCGGCCCGGATCCGGACCGCGCTCGGTGTGGAGGTCGAGGTGCGGACCCTCTTCGAGCACCCCACGCCGGCCGCGCTCGCGGCCGCGCTGGACGGCGCCAAGGAGGCCAGGCCCGCCCTGGTACGCGCCGCGCACCGCCCCGATCCGCTGCCGCTGTCCTTCGCGCAGCAACGGCTGTGGTTCCTCAACCGGTTCGAGGGGCCGAGCGCCACCTACAACGTGCCGCTCGTACTGCGCCTGGACGGGGCGCTCGACGTGGACGCCCTGGAGAGCGCCCTCGTGGACGTCGTCGGCCGCCACGAGAGTCTGCGCACCGTCTTCCCCGACACGGGGGGCGTGGCGCGTCAGCTCGTCCTCGACGCCACCAGCGCCGACCTCGACCTGACCCCCCGGGACACCACCGAGGCGCGCCTCGACGAGGTGCTGACCGCCGAGGTGGCGCACGCCTTCGACGTGAGCGAGGAGCTGCCGGTGCGCGCGCGGCTGCTGCGGCTCGGCGCCGAGGCCCACGTTCTGGTGCTGCTCGTCCACCACATCGCGGGCGACGGGTGGTCCCTGGCCCCGCTCGCCCGCGACCTGGCGGGGGCCTACCGGGCGCGCGTGGAGGGTGTGGCACCGTCCTGGCCCGGACTCGCCGTCCAGTACGCCGACTACACCTTGTGGCAGCGGGCGCTGCTCGGTGACGAGGAGGATCCGTCCAGCCGGGCCGCCCGGCAGCTCGACTTCTGGCGCACCGCGCTCGCCGGCGCCCCGGAACTGCTCGATCTGCCCTGCGACCGGCCGCGTCCCGCCGTGCTGGAACACCGCGGCGACGCGTACGCCTTCTCGGTCGGCGCCGAGACCCACCGGGCTCTCGCCGAGCTGGCCCGCTCCCGCGGGTGCAGCCTGTTCATGGTGCTCCAGGCGGCCGTCTCGGTGCTGCTGTCCCGGCACGGCGCCGGCCCGGACATCCCGCTGGGCACCGCCGTCGCCGGACGCACCGACGAGGCCCTGGACGACCTCGTGGGCTTCTTCGTGAACACCCTCGTCCTGCGCACCGACCTGAGCGGCGACCCCACCTTCGGCGAAGTGGTCGACCGGGTGCGGGAGTTCGACCTGGCCGCGTACGCCCGTCAGGACGTGCCCTTCGAGCGCCTGGTGGACGCCCTGAGTCCGGTGCGGGCGCAGAACCACCACCCGCTGTTCCAGACCATGCTGGTCCTGCAGAACCAGGAGGACGCCGCGGTCGGCCTGTCCGGTCTCACGGTGACGCCGCAGCCGGTGCGCACCGGCATCAGCAAGTTCGACCTGAGCTTCACCTTCACCGAGACCCGCGACGGCGCCGGGCGGCCCGGGGGCCTGGCGGGGGTGCTGGAGTTCTCCACCGAACTGTTCACCCCCGCCACCGCGCACGCCCTGGCCGACCGGCTGACCCGTCTGCTGGGCCCGCTCGCCGCCGACCCGGGCCTGCGTGTCCACCGCGTGGACGTCCTGGACGACGCCGAGCGGGGGGCGTTGGAGAGTGTCGCGCACGGCTCCGTGCGGCCCGTCCCGGCGCGCACCGTGCCCGAGGCGTTCCGCGCGCAGCGCCTGCGGACCCCCGGGGCGGTCGCCGTGCGGGACGGCGCACACGACCTCACCTTCAGCGAACTGGACGCTCTGTCGAACGACTTGGCGCACCATCTGCACGACAGGAACATCGGCCGCGGCGACCTCGTCGCCCTCGCCCTCGCGGGCACCGCCGACCAGATCGTCGCGATGCTGGCGGTGGCCAAGGCGGGGGCCGCCTACCTGCCGGTCGACCTGGAGTACCCCGAGGCGCGGATCGCCCACATGGTCGAGGAGGCCCGCCCCGCGCTGCTCCTCACCCACGGCACCGCCCGGACCGGCCTGCCGCTGCCCTGCCTCGCGCTCGACGACCGGTCGGCGTGGTCCACCGGACGGGCGACACCGCCCGCCGCCGCCCCCGATCCGCGCGACGCGGCGTACGTCATCTACACCTCGGGCTCCACGAGCCGGCCCAAGGGGGTCGTCGTCACCCACGCCTCCCTGACCAACCACATGGCGTGGATGGCGGGCCACCTCGGCCTCACGGGCGCGGACCGGGTCCTCGCCCGCACCTCACCGAGCTTCGACGCCTCCGTCTGGGAGACCTGGCTGCCGCTGCTGCACGGGGGATCGACCTGCCCGGTGCCGCCCGCCGTCAACCACGACCCCGCGGGGCTGCTGGCCCGGATGCGGGAACTGGGTGTGACCGTGGCCCAGTTCGTGCCCGCCCACCTGTCGCTCGTGCTGACCGAGACCGCCTCAGGGGAGCGGCCCACGAGCCTGCGCGCCGTCCTGTGCGGCGGCGAGCCCCTGCCCAGGTCGCTGGCCGCTCGCGCCGCGCTTCAGTGGCGGGTCGAGGTGCACAATCTGTACGGGCCCACCGAGACGACCATCGACGCCACCGCCCACCACCACCGGGACGCCGGAACGGACCCCGCCGCGCAGGAGGGGAGCGTGCCGCTGGGCGGGCCCGTCGACAACACGCGCGCCTACGTCCTGGACGCCGCTCTGCGGCCGGTGCCGCCCGGGGTGACCGGCGAGCTGTACGTCGCGGGTGAGGGCCTCGCGCGCGGCTACCTGGGACGTCCGGGCCTGACCTCGGCACGGTTCGTCGCCGATCCGTTCGGCCCGGCCGGCAGCCGTATGTACCGCACGGGCGACCTCGTGCGGCGGGACGCCGACGGTCTGCTCGGCTATGTCTCACGCGCCGACGATCAGGTGAAGCTGAACGGTTTCCGCATCGAGCTGGGTGAGGTCGAGTCCGCTCTCACCGCGCTCGACGGCGTGTCCGCGGCCTGCGCCGTGGTCCGCGAGGACCGGCCGGGTGAGCGGCGCCTGGTCGCCTACACCGTGCGGGACGGGCACGGGGGCGCCGTTCCCCCCGACAGTGAGCTGCGGGCCCGGCTGTCGGCGGTCCTGCCGCCCTACATGGTGCCCGGCGTCTTCGTCGCGCTCGACGCGCTGCCGCTGCTGCCGAACGGAAAGACGGACCGGCGGGCCCTGCCCGTCCCGGCGCGTCCCGCCACCGACCGGACGGGCGGGCAGCCGCGCACGGCGCGGGAACGCGTCCTGTGCGAGGTGTTCGCGGCCGTGCTGCGCACCCCGGTCCGGGCCGACGACGACTTCTTCGCTCTGGGAGGCGACAGTATCCTCTCCATCCAGGTCGTCAGCCGGGTCCGCGAGGCCGGCCTCGGCATCACTCCGCGCGACGTCTTCCTGCACCGCACCCCCGAGGCCATCGCGGCGGTCGCCGGCACGCTCGGCCAGGACACCGCGGCGCCCACCGAGACCGGCACCGGGGTGCTGCCGCCGACGCCCATCGTCGCGCAGTTCCTGGAGCGGACCGGCGCCACGGACGGGTACAACCAGTCCGGGGTGGTGCGGACCCCGGCGGGCGCCGAGGAGGACCTCCTCGTCGCCGCCCTCCAACTCCTCCTCGACCACCACGATCTGCTGCGGCTGCGGGTGGTCCGGACGGCCGGGGGCGAGCCCGTCCTCGAAGCCCTGCCGCCGGGGTCGGTTCCGGCCCGCGGCCGCTTCACCCGGGTCGACGTCGCGGGGATGGACGCCGAGGCGGTCCGGGCCGCCGTGACCGCGTCGGGCGAGGAGGCCCGCAGGCGGCTGCGGCCCGCGGACGGGAACGTGGTCGAGGCCGTGTGGTGCGACGCCGGGACCCGGGCCCCGGGGCGCCTGCTGCTCGTCGTCCACCACCTGGCCGTGGACGCGGTCTCCTGGCGCGTCCTCACCGCCGATCTGGCCACCGCCTGGCAGATCGTCACCGCTCGCGCCGCGGCGGGCGGACGCCCCGCCCCGGCGGCCTCGCTCCCGGCCGTCCCGACCTCCTACCGCGCTTGGGCGCGGCTGCTGAACACCCAGGCGACCACCGCCGAGCGCGCGGCGGAACTGCCGCTGTGGGAGGCGGCGTTGGCGACGCCCGACCCGCAGCTCGGCTACCGGCCGCTCGACCCCGGTCTGGACACCGCCGACCGGACCCGCACCGTGGTGACCCATCTGCCCGCGAGCTGGACGAAGCCCCTGCTGACCACCGTTCCCGCCGCCTTCCACGCCGGGGTGGACGATGTGCTGCTCACGGGCCTGGCGCTCGCGGTCCGCGCCTGGCGCGGGGAGCGGGCGGCCCGGCTCGGCGGGGAGCGCCCGACGGACACCGGCGTCCTCGTCGACCTGGAGGGCCACGGCCGCGAGCAGATCGCCGAGCACCTCGACCTGTCGCGTACGGTCGGCTGGTTCACGAGTCTGTACCCGGTCCGGCTCGACCCCGGTCCGCTCGACCCCTCCGCCCCGGGCCACTTCGACGCGGCCGTCGTCGAACGGGCGCTCAAACGCGTCAAGGAGCAGTTGCGGGCCGTCCCGGACCACGGCGTCGGCTACGGCATGCTGCGCCACCTCAACCCGGCCACCCGCCCCCGGCTGGCCACCGTGCCGCAACCGCAGATCGGCTTCAACTACCTGGGCCGGTACGTCTCCTCGCCGGAGGGCTCCGGTGAGGCGGGCGCCGACTGGGAGGTGCTGCTCGACGGCGGCGGGCCGCGCAGTCAGGACCCGGACATGCCCGTGCACCACGTCGTCGACATCAACGCGCACACCGAGGACCTGCCGGACGGTCCACGGCTGGTGACCCGCTGGACCTGGCCGGGCGACCTGCTCAAGGACGAGGACGTCGAGGCCCTGTCCGACGCCTTCGCCGGCGCCCTGCGCGCTCTGGCCGAGTACGCCGAACGACCCGAGGCCGGCGGCTGGACGCCGTCCGACCTCCCCCTGGTCTCGCTGAACCAGGCCCAGATCGACCGACTGCAGAACAAGTGGGGTGGACGCAAGTGACCGGGTTCCAGTTGGAGGACGTACTGCCGCTGACACCGCTTCAGGCGGGGATGCTCTTCCACGCGCTGTACGACTCGCGCGAGGTCGACGTGTACACCTCGCAGTTCGTCTTCGAGCTCGAAGGCCCGCTCGGTGTGCCGCAGTTGCGGTCCGCGATCGGCGCCCTGCTGCGGCGGCACGCGAATCTGCGGGTCGGCTTCCTCCACGAGGGCCTGGACGAACCGGTGCAGGCCGTGGCCGCCGAGGTTCCGGTGCCGCTGGAGGAACTGGACCTGAGCACGGCGGACGGGACGGGTACGCCGCAGGAGCGGCTGAGCGCGTTCCTCGCCGCCGACCGGGTCCGGCGTTTCGACCTGACCACACCGCCGTTGATGCGGTTCACCCTGGTGCGTACCGCGCCGGGGCGCCACCGGCTGGTGATGACCAGCCACCACATCCTGCTCGACGGCTGGTCGATGCCGCTGCTCGTGCGGGAGCTGTTCGAGCTGTACGCGAACGGGGGCGACGACCGGGCCCTGCCGCGTGTCACCCCGTACCGCACCTACCTCGCCTGGCTGGCCCGGCAGGACCGCGCCGCCGCCCTGGACGCGTGGCGCACGGCCCTGGACGGCGTCGAGGCGCCGACCCTGCTCTCCCGGCGCGAGGGCGTGGGCGCGGCCGGTTCCGGTGAGCTGCCCGAGTCGCTCGTCCTGGACCTGGGCGAGGCCACGACGCGGCTTCTGCGTGAGACGGCCCGCGCCCACCGGCTCACCCTGAACACCCTGGTGCAGGGCGCCTGGGGGCTGCTGCTCACGCATCTCACGGGGCGTTCGGACGTCGTGTTCGGCACCACCGTCTCCGGCCGCCCGCCGGAGGTGCCCGGGATCGAGACCATGGTGGGCCTGTTCATCAACACCGTTCCGGTCCGGCTGCGCACGGTGCCCGGCGAGACGCTGGCCGCGCTGCTGACCCGGCTCCAGGAGGAGCAGGGCCGCCTTCTGGGCAGCCAGTACGTGGGGCTGACCGAGGTGCGCGACCTCACCGGTCTGGACGCGCTCTTCGACACCCTCGCCGTGTTCGAGAACTACCCGATGGACGCCGAGGCCCTGCGCACGGCGCGGCAGGGGCTGCCGGGCCTGGCCGTCACCGGTTTCAGCGGCACGGACGCCGCCCACTACCCGCTCACCCTCACCATCGCTCCCGGCGAGTCGCTGAGGATCACCTTCGGGTACCGGGCCGCCGCCCTGGACCGCGAGGAGGTGGCCCGTACGGTCGCCCGGATGCGGCACCTGCTGACGGAGATGGCGCAGGGCCTGGACCGCCGGGCCGACTCGGTCGCCGTCCTCCTGGACGGCGAGCGGGAGACGCTGCTCGCGCGGGGGCGTGGCGGCGTGCCGCGCCCCGTCGCCGAGGGCACGGGGGTGGCGGAGGCCGTCGCGCGGTTCGCCGCCCGCCATCCGCAGGCACCGGCCGTCTCGGGCCCGGGGGAGCAGCTGAGCTACGGCCGGCTGGTGGCCTTGGGCGACGAACTGGCCGGTGTCCTGACGGGTCTCGGGGTCGGCGCCGAGGACGGTGTCGGTGTTCTCCTGGGCCGCTCGGCCGCCCTGGTCACCGCCTCCCTGGCGGCCCTGCGGGCGGGCGCGGCCTATGTGCCCCTCGATCCGCGGTGGCCCGCCGAACGGCTCCAGCGGGTCGTCGAGGTGGCCGCCGCGCGTGCGCTGATCGTCGACGAGAGCACCCGCTCCCATCCCTGGGTGAGCGGGCTCGCCCCGGGGGTGCCGGTGGTGACGGTGGACCGCGCGGGGCGGGTGGTGAGCGGCGGCCCCGCGGTCCGGGGCGAGCTGCCCGGGGTCACGGACGGCTCCCGGCTCGCGTACGTGATGTTCACCTCCGGGTCGACCGGTCTGCCCAAGGGGGTCGGCGTGACCCACGCCGACCTGATCGCGCTCGCGGCGGACCGCACGTGGGGCGAGGGGGTCGCGGACGGTGTCCTGCTGCACTCGGCGTACGTGTTCGACGCCTCGACCTTCGAGATCTGGGTCCCTTTGCTCAACGGCGGCCGGGTGGTCGTGGCCCCCGAGGGCACGCTGCAACCCGCGGTGCTGCGCGAACTCGTCACCGAGCACGGGGTGACGGCGGCGTTCCTGACGACGGCGTTGTTCAACGTCGTCGCCGAGTCCGACCCGGGCGCTCTGGGGCTGCTGCGGCTGGCGGCGGCCGGGGGCGAGGCCGCCGCGCCCGGGGTGCTCCAGCGGGTGGCCGCCGCCCATCCGGGTACGGCGGTCCTGAACGCGTACGGCCCCACCGAGACCACGACGTTCGCCACGCTCCACCGGGTGCGCCCGGACGCCCCCGCAGGGGTGCCCCCGATCGGCCGTCCGCTCGACGGGATGCGCGCCTACGTGCTGGACGCGTCACTGCGGCCCGTCCCGGTGGGCGCCGAGGGTGAGCTGTATGTCGCGGGCCCGGGGGTGGCGCGCGGCTATCTGGGGCGCCCCGGCCTCACCGCCGGCCGCTTCGTCGCCGATCCCTTCTCCGGCACCGGGGCCCGTATGTACCGCACCGGCGACCTCGTGCGGCTCGGTGGCGACGGCGCGCTGCACTACGTGGCACGGGCGGACCAGCAGATCAAACTGCGCGGTCACCGCATCGAGCCCGCCGAGGTCGAGGCGGCGCTGCGCGCCCATCCGTCGGTGCGGGCGGCCTGCGTCGTGGTCCGCGAGGACCTGCCGGGCGATCGCACCCTCACCGCGTACGTCGTGCCCGCGCCCGGACACACCACGGACGCGGATCTGCTCACCGCGCACCTCGGCCGCCACCTGCCCGCCTATCTGGTGCCGGGCGCCGTGCAGCCGCTCGACGCGCTGCCCCTGACCACCAACGGCAAGCTCGACCGGGCGGCCCTGCCCGCTCCCGCGAAACCGCGCGCGGCGGTGGGCCGGCCGGCGCGCGGCGCCCACGAGGAGATCCTGGCCGGGCTGTTCGCCGATGTGCTCGGGGTGGAGCGGGTCGGCGCCGAGGACGACTTCTTCGCTCTGGGCGGCCATTCGCTGCTCGCCACCCGCCTCGTGGGCCGGGTCCGTTCCGCCCTGGGCACCGAGACCGAGATCCGCACGCTCTTCGAGAACCCGACGGTGGCCGCGCTCGCTACCGCCCTGGCCGAGGAGAACCGCCCGGCCCGGCCCGCCCTCGTGGCGCGGGAACGCCCCGGAACGGTGCCGCTGTCCTTCGCCCAGCAGCGCCTGTGGTTCCTGCACCGGCTTGAGGGCCCGTCCGCGACGTACAACATCCCCTTCGCCGTACGCCTGGACGGGCCGCTGGACGCGGAGGCGCTGCGGCTGGCCCTGGAGGACGTCCTCGCCCGGCACTCCGCCCTGCGCACCGTCTTCCCCGAGCACGAGGGCGTACCGCGTCAGCACATCGTCGCGCCGCACGAGGCGCGGCTGCCGTTCGGCCGCGAGGACGTGGCGGAGGACAGACTCCAGGCCCGTCTCGACGCGCTCGCGGGCGCGGCGATCGACATCGAGCGCGAACTGCCGCTGCGGGCGACCCTGTTGGGCCTGGCCGAGAACGCCCATGTCCTGGTCCTCGTCATCCACCACATCGCCGCGGACGGTTCCTCCCTGGCGCCCCTCTCCCGGGATCTCGGCGTCGCCTACGCGGCCCGTGTGCGCGCCGAGGCCCCCGGGTGGGCCGAGCCCGCCGTCGACTACGCCGACTACACCCTGTGGCAGCGCCGCCTGCTGGGCGACGAGAGAGCGCCCGAGAGCCTGGCCGCCCGCCAACTCGGTTTCTGGGAGGAGTCCTTGGCCCAGCTTCCGGAGCTGATCGAGCTGCCGTGGGACCGGCCGCGCCCCGCGGTGCCGCGACACGCCGGTGCCGGCCACGAGTTCGCCCTCGACGGCGACACCGCCCGGCGGATCGCGGACCTGGCCCGGACCGGCGGGAGCAGCGTCTTCATGGTGCTCCAGGCGGCGCTGTCCCTTCTGCTGTCGCGGCACGGCGCGGGCGAGGACGTCCCGCTGGGCACGGCGGTCGCCGGCCGTACCGACGAGGCCGTCGCGGACGTCGTGGGGTTCTTCGTGAACACGCTCGTGCTGCGCACGGACCTGAGCGGCGATCCGACCTTCCTCGAACTGCTGGATCGCGTCAAGGAGTTCGATCTCTCGGCGTACGCGCACCAGGACGTGCCCTTCGAGCGTCTGGTGGAACTGCTCAACCCGGCGCGCTCGCAGAACCATCCCCCGCTCTTCCAGACCATGCTGGTGCTCCAGAACCACACTCCGGCCGCCCCCGTCGTACTGCCCGGCCTCAGCGTGAGCGCCGTCCCGATCGGGCTGGGGGTCAGCAAGTTCGACCTGTCCTTCACCTTCACCGAGACGTACGGGGCCGACGGCGCGCTCAGCGGTCTGCGGGCTAGCGTGGACTACGCGACGGAACTGTTCGACGCGGCGACGGTGCGGGGCCTCGCCGAACGCCTCGTCGCGCTGCTCGACGCCGTGAGCGCCGACCCGGGCCGGCCACTGCACACGTACGAGGTGCTCCTGGCTGCCGAGCGCGACCGTCTCGGCGCCTGGGGCACCGGTCCCGACAAGGACCTGCCGCGCTCCACAGTGCCCGCGCTGTTCGAGCGGTGGGCGCGGCGCACTCCGGACGCCCCGGCGGTCCGTGACGCCGGCGCCACCCTCACCTACCGCGAGCTGAACGCGCGCGCCGAGGCGGTGGCCCGCCACCTCGTGGCCCGGGGCGTCGGACCGGAGGACCGGGTGGCCGTCGCCCTCCCCCGCGACCGCGAGCTGGTCGTGGCGCTCCTTGGCGTACTCAAGGCCGGGGCCGCCTACCTGCCACTCGACCCTGACTACCCGGCGGGGCGCCTGTCGTACATGCTCGACGACGCGCGGCCGCGCCTGCTGTTGACCACGCCCGAGGTGCGCCGCCGGCTCCCGCAGACGGAGGTGCCGTACCTGAACGTGGCGGACACCGGGGAGAGCGCCCCGCCCGCGGGCCCGCCCGCCGCGCCCGTGGTGTCCCTCCTGCCGGCGCACCCGGCGTACGTCATCTACACCTCCGGCTCCACCGGCCGGCCCAAGGGTGTCGTGGTCACCCATGGGGGCGTCGGCGCTCTGGTCAGGACGCAGGGAGAGCGGCTGGGCGCGGGGCCGGGCAGCCGGGTGCTGCACCTGGCGTCCGTGAGCTTCGACGCCGCGTTCTGGGAGCTGTGCATGGGCGTGCTGTCGGGGGCCTGCCTGGAGATCGACGCGCGCGAGGCGCTGCTGCCGGGGCCCACTCTCGCGGCCCTGGTGCGCGAGCGCGGCGTCACCCACCTCACCCTGCCGCCTCCCGCCCTCGCGGTCATGCCGCCCGGCTCGCTTCCTTCGGGGACCACGCTGGTGCTCGCGGGTGAGGCGTGCCCTCCCGCGCTGGCACGGGAGTGGGCGCGGGACCGGTTCCTCGTCAACGCCTACGGGCCCACCGAGACCACCGTGTGCGCCACCATGAGCGGCTTCCAGCACGCGCGGGGCCCGCTCGCCCCCGACCGCAGCGTGTCCATCGGTGTCCCCGTCGACGGTACGCGGGTCCACGTCCTGGACGAGCGGCTGGCGCCCGTACCGCCCGGTGTCGTCGGCGAGCTGTACGTGTCCGGTGCGGGTCTGGCCCGCGGATACCTCGGCCGGGCGGCCCTGACGGCGTCCCGTTTCGTGGCCGATCCCTTCGACACCGCGGGGGGCCGCATGTACCGCACCGGCGATCTGGTGCGCTGGACGGGCGAGGGCGAACTGCTCTACGTCTCCCGCGTCGACGATCAGGTCAAGCTCCGCGGCTTCCGCATCGAACTCGGGGAGGTGGAGGCCGCCCTGACCTCGATGCCCGGGGTCCGGGCGGCCTGCGCCATGGTCCGCGAGGACCGGCCCGGCGACCGGCGTCTGGTCGCGTACACCGTGTCCGAGCAGGACACGGCGGGCCCGGAGGAGGCGGAGATCCGGGCCCACCTCGCGGCGGCTCTGCCCGAGCACATGGTCCCTTCCGCCCACGTCCGGCTCGCCGCCCTGCCCGTCACCCCCAACGGGAAGACCGACCGGCGGGCCCTGCCCGCGCCCGGCCCGGCCGCCCCGGCCCTCGGCGGGGCACCGCGCACCGATCGGCAGCGCGCCCTGTGCGCGGCGTTCGCCCAGACGCTCGGCGTGCCCGAGGTCGGCGTCGGGGACGACTTCTTCGCGCTGGGCGGCCACTCGCTGCTCGCCGTGACCCTGGCCCAGCGGATCGGTGAACGCTGCGGCCGGCGGCCCTCCTTGCGGGCGCTGTTCGCGGCTCCCACCGTCGAGGGCGTCGACCGTCTCCTGACGGAGATGGAGGCGGGGACGGGGAAGGAGCCCGAGGAGCCCGCGCTGACGAGCGGCCTCGCCGCCGAGGTACGGCTCGCGGCGGACATCACGGGCGTGGGCCGGGCGGGCCGGGACGGTGTCCCCGCCCCGCGCCCCTCGCGCCCTTCGCCCCGCCCCTTCCTGACCGGCGCGTCCGGCTTCCTCGGCGCCTTCCTCCTGCGCGACCTGATCGAGACCACCGGCGAACCGGTCGACTGCCTCGTGCGGGCCGAGGACGAGCGACGGGCGGCCGGCCGGCTACGGGCCAACCTGGAGCGCTACGGCCTGTGGCGCGAACGGTACGCGGACCTGATCCGTCCCGTGCCCGGCGACCTCGCCGCGCCGGGCCTCGGCCTGCCGCCGCGGGAGCGGGCCGCTCTGGTGCGCCGTCTCGGTCTCGTGCTGCACAACGGGGCGCGCGTCAACTTCGCCGCCGGGTACGGGGATCTGCGGGCCCCCAACGTGGCCGGCACCGAGGAGCTGCTGCGTCTGCTCGCCGATTCGGCCTCCCCCGGCCTGCACTACGTCTCGACCACGGGCGTCTACGCCCCCGACGCCCCTCACGCCGTCATCACGGAGTCGACGCCGACCGGCCCGGCGGCCGGACTGCCGGACGGGTACGCGCGCAGCAAGTGGGTCGCCGAGGGGCTCCTCGGCCTGGCCCGCGAGCGCGGACTGCCGGTGACCGTCTACCGGCCGGGCCGTATCAGCGGCGACACCACCACGGGAGCCTGCCAGGACCGGGACCTGCTGTGGCAGCTCATCAAGGGCTGCCTCCAGGCGGGGATGGTGCCGGACCTGCCGCACGGGTCGACCGACTGGGTGCCCGTGGACTACGTCAGCGCGGCGGTCGTGGCGCTCGCCACCACCGGCGGGCAGGCCGCGGAGCCGTACCATCTCACCCACCCCGAGGCACCCGGCCTGCACACGGTCTTCGAGGTGGCCGCCCGCCTCGGCCACGAGCTGCGCACCGTTCCCGCCCCGCAGTGGCAGGCCCGTGTCGCGGCGCAGCGCGACAACGCGGCGCAGCTGTTCCTCGGGGACGAGGCCGGCGACCGGCACGGGGCGAACGACCGGCGCCGCTTCGACTCCAGCCGGACCATCACGGCGGCGGCGGCGCGGGGCGTGCACCTGCCGGCCCTGACCGAGGAGATCCTGACCCGCTACCTGATCTGGTTTCGCGCGACGGGGTTCCTTCCGGCGCCCGAGGGGGTGCCCGCCCCGTCCTGACGAAGGCCGTGCGTCCAGGCGCGCCCGACGGGGTAGTACCGGCCCCGTCGGGCGCGCGGGGCCGGGCCGGGGCACGGGCCGCCGGATACTGGCTTGCGCCGCCGGGGCGTGCCTTTGAGGATCGTGGCGGACCTCGACGGCACACCGCCGAGGGTCCCTGCCCCTCCGTCCGAGGAAGCCGCTCGATGAAGGGGGCCGGCTCTTCTGGCGCACAACCCCGGCGGTGGGCCGCAAGGGCCTCGTGGTGCGCGCCCGTCCTCGGGTACGGGCCGCGGCGCCCGGCCTCCGGACGCCCGCGCGCGCCTTTCCGAAGTCCGGAGCACGAGACCGGTCTTGACGGCCGTTGCGGGCCCCGTGACACTGGGAAGGACGGTCACGATCGTCAGCGCCCGCGTACGGAGACCCCGCACGCGGTTCATCGGCCCCGGCCCGCTGACAGGCAACCCTTCCGCCGCGATGGGGTGCCCCGGGTGACGACCGGGTCCCGCCGACGGCGGCGGGGCAAGCGTGGTTTGCCTCCGGCGAGCCCGGGAGGGGACTGGTGGGGATGTCCGAAACGGTGCGGGAAGCGACGCGGCTGCCGCGTCGGCGGCCGGCCTCTTCGCGCGCTCCCCGGCGTCGCACCCTGACCCGGCGGCTGCACATCGATCTGCTGCGGGTGTGCAGCGCCGCCGTCCGCCTCCGCTGACGGGACGGGCCGCCCACACTCCTGTGCGGGGCTCCGGCCCGTGTCACACCGCCAGGGTACGACGGGTCCGGACCTTCCTCCGGGCCCCGCCGGGCGGCCCTCTCCCAGACCGTCGTGCGCCGCTTCCGCCCTTCCTGCCGTACGCCCCTCCTTCCGCGCCCGTTTCGCCGGCTATGGACACCCCGCAGAGCCAGATGAGTTGGAGAGCCATGACCGCTACCGCCCCGCACACCCACGACCAGGCGCAGCGCCGTCCCCTCGCGACGCTCGTCCGTCCGTCCCTGCCCGCCCCCGTCTTCCGCGGCCGGATCGGCAGTTCGGCCGCCCGCGGCTTCTATCCGGCGCCGCACCGCTACGAGGTGTACCTGCGCGGCCACTGTCCCGACGCGCTGCGGGTGTTCGTCACGCTGGGCCTGCTGGGCCTGCGCGAGGAGGTGCCCGTGACGGTGCTGGGCACGCCCGGCGTCGCGCCCGCGGCGGAGGCGGGGCTGCGGCACGCCTACGAGGCGGCACGGCACCGCTACGAGGGACCGCTCTCCGTTCCGGCCCTGTGCGACCGGTGGAGCGGCCGGGTGGTCAGCAACCACGCCCCGGACATCCTGCGCGACCTCACCGACAGGTTCCCCTCCCCGGCCTGCGGCGACGGTACGTGCGGGTCCGGACTGCGGCCGGCCTGCCGCACGGCCGACATCGACCGGCTGGAGTCCTTGCTCCACCCCCTGCCCGAGGAGAGCGGACACGCCTGCTTCCGGGCGGCCCTGGACGAACTCGACCGGCGGCTGGCGGACAGCCCCTACGTGTGGGGCGAGGCGCCGACCGCCTCCGACGTCGACGCCTGGGCGGCGCTGCTGTGGCCGGCCGCCGGGTACGGGAGTGAACTGCGGGCCACGCTGGAGGAGCATCCCGGCCGTCGGCGTCTGCTGTCCTACGTCGAGCGGCTCAGCTCGCGCCCGGAGTTCCGGGCGGCGCTGGAGGCCGGGCTCGGTCCGCGCTGAGTCGGCTGTGGCGGCCTCGGTGTGCGGCCGAGGTCACCACGTCGGCGAAGCGGTGGGCCACCGTGCGCCAGGTCCTGGTGGCGGCCGGCTCCTCGCGCAGGGCGAGGGCGCGCAGCGTCTCGGGGTCCGGGGCGCCGTACCGGGACAGCCGGCCGGGGTTCCAGTGGCGGATGCGCTCGGCCGTCGCCTCCGGGTGGAACTGCACGCCCCACGCCGAGGGGCCGACCCGGAACCCCTGGTAGGGGCAGTGCTCGCTGCGCGCCAGCCAGTGGGCGCCACAGCGGGATCGCTCCGTCCAGGGCCCGGCGTACGAGGGCCCGGGTCGCGGGCAGCCACGGGGCACGCGCGTCCTCGTCGGGAAGGTAGGCGCCGCCCAGGACGACGAGCGCCTGGTGTTCGAGCCGTCCGGGGACCGGGGCCCCTTCGTAGGCGGGCACCACGTGTGCCCGTACGCCCCGTTCGGCCAGCCAGCCCGCCCAGGGGCCGAGCCCGCCGCCGGGTCCGTGCTGAAGCACCAGGGCCGTGGCCGTCGTCCTCGTGGTGCTCATGGCCGGCTTTCCCACCTCGTCGACGCGCTTGGGTTGCGTCGGCCACCCTAACCGGGGCCGTGTGCCCGTCCCGCTGTTCAGTCGGCCGTCGAGGCGGTGGGCCGCGGCGGCGCCGGTGCCGTTATCCGCGGCTGCTCGTGGCCCCAGATCATGCGATCGGGCACCCGGCCGCGGTCGCCGCGCGCCAGCAGGGCGTAGAGAGCGCCGGGGATCACGAGCCCCACGATCCAGGAGATGTCCGCTCCACCGAGCCGCCCGACCATCGGGCCGGTGTAGAACTCCGTTGCTATGAATGGGAGTTGGATGAGGATACCGAGGACATAGGTGAGGATGGCCCGCCACCGCCAGGTGCCGTAGCGGCCGGCCGGGTCGGACAGCGCGGGGAGGTCGTAGCGCTCCTTGGCGACGAGGTAGTAGTCGACGAGATTGATGGCGCTCCACGGCGTGAAGAAGATCAGCAGGAAGAGCAGGAACGTGGAGAACGAGTCCAGGAAGTCACCCCGGCCCAGCAGGGCGACGACCGTTCCCGCCAGCATGATGCCGAGCACGTAGCCCGCCCGCCCCCGCGGGCTGAGGCCGCGCTGCGCGCGGAAGCCGCTCACCCCGGTCAGCAGGGACATGAAGCCCCCGTAGGTGTTGAGCACGTTGATGGTGAGTTTGCCGAGCGCGATCACGAAGTAGAGCACCGAGGCGATCAGTCCGCCGCCGCCCAGGCCCACGACGTAGCCGACCTCGTCGCCCACGATGGCTCCGGCGGAGGCGGCCGCGGCGAGCGCGCCGAAGGCCATGGACCACTGCGAGCCGAGGACGGTGCCGGCGAGCGTCGCCCAGAACGTGGTGCGCGGCGAGGTGTCGCGCGGCAGGTAGCGCGAGTAGTCGGCGACGTAGGGCCCGAAGGCGAGTTGCCAGGAGGCGGCGAGGGAGACGGCGAGCAGGAAGGCGGGCAGGTGGAAGGAGTGGTCGGCGAGCAGGTCGCCCAGGGAGACGCGGCGCAGCAGGCGGATGCCGAGATAGACGAAGGCCAGCGCGCACACCGCCCCCGCGACCCGGCCCAGGCGGTGGATGACCCGGTAGCCGATGACGGCCATGACGGCGGTGGCCACGGCGAAGACCAGGATGCCGGTGGTGTCGCCGAGGTGGGTGAGGTGACCGACCGCCTGTCCGGCCAGGACCGTGCCGCTCGCGAAGAAGCCCACGTACATGACGACGACGCACACGAGGGGGACGACGGCCCCGTAGACGCCGAACTGGGCCCGGCTGGAGATCATCTGCGGCAGTCCGAGACGGGGGCCCTGCGCGGAGTGCAGGGCCATGACGGCGCCGCCGAGCAGGTTCCCGAGCAGCAGCGCGATGAGCGACCAGAAGGCGTCGGCGCCGAGGACGACGGCGAGCGCGCCGGTCACGACGGCGGTGATCTGGAGGTTGGCACCGAACCAGAGAGTGAACTGGCTGAACGGTGTGCCGTGCCGCTCGCTGTCGGGGACGACCTCGATGGAACGACGTTCGATCAGGCCGCCCTCGCTTGCGGAGGGCTGGGGAGCGGACATGGCGGACTCCTCGGGCGAGGGGGCGTCCGGGTGCCGCCTGCACACCCGGTTACATAATTTCATTCAGGCTAGGCTTGATTGAATTCTTGTCAATGCTCCCGGTGTCACCGCCCGGAAAACGTCGCGTGACGGAAACCGGCATGTCCACGCGAATACGCGCCAGGCGGGGTGTTCGGCGCGTCCCAAGGCGCGAGCGCCCCTCCTCGAACCCCGCCCGCGCGAAGCCGGGCGCGGTGCGCCTCACGGAAGGCGTCCACCCCGCCGGGGACGACGTCCGCTCCGCCCCTCGCCGCGGGAAGACAGGTACGGGGTGTCGCTTCCACGACCGCCGCGACGCGGGGCCGGAGGCTCGTCGTCCAGCCGCCCGCACGGCCGGCCGGTGCTCCCCCGGCCGACCGCCTCGTCCTCGCGCTGCCCCCGCAAAGGTGCCCCGTGGTGACCGCGGCGTCCGGGGCCCCGCCCGGCCTCCCGGCGGTCCGAAGACCGGTGTCCCGGTACAGCCGGAGACCGCCGACGCGGCTTGGCCCGGCCACTTCCCGGTGTTTCACCGGAGGTGGCCGGGCCAAGGGGATGACGCGGGCTTCGGAGCGGCGCCGAGCGGGGTGGGGGCGCTCTAGCCCAGCAGCGCCTTGTCCACCTCGCCGAGGAAGTCGTCCAGGTCGCCCGGGTTGCGGGAGGTCACGAGGGTGTATCCGCCCGCGGTGTCGGTGACCACGGAGCGGTCCACCCAGTCCTTCGCCCCGGCGTTGCGGATGTCGGTGCGCAGTGAGGGGTAGGAGGTGAGGGTCTTGCCCTCCACGAGACCCGTTTCGACGAGGGCCCACGGGCCGTGGCAGATCGCCGCGATCGGCCGCCCCGTCGAGGCGAAGGCCCGGACCACGCCGAGGGCGTCCTCGTCCAGGCGCAGCGTGTCCGCGTTCAGGGTGCCGCCCGGGATCAGGAGCAGCTCGTACCCGGCCGGGTCGAGGTCCGTGATCGTGGTGTCCGGCCGCACGGTGGTGCCGGGGTCCTTGTCGCTCACCAGGGTACGGATCGGCTCGTCCCGCACGGCCGCGACGGTGACCCGCGCGCCGGCCTTCTTGAGGTGTTCGACCGGGACGACGAGTTCGTCCTGCTCCACGCCGTAGTTGGTGACGAGGGCGAGGACGCTGTGCCCGCTGAGATCTGCGCCGGCCATGGTGTTTCTCCTTCGTGCTTCGGTGCTGTACGGGAACGCCGCCGCGTGCGGCGCCGGTGGGGCGCTGCCGTACGGGTCAGCGGCCCACGGCCTTGCGCAGCTCCTGCTTGTTCATCGAGGAGCGGCCCTTCACGTTCTTCTTCCTGGCCTCTTCGTAGAGCTGGTCGCGGGTGGGGCCCTGCGCGCCGCTGTGCGAGCGTTCGCCGCCGCGCTCGTAGGCGGACTTGGGGTCCTTGGTCGACACCTTGCTCGCGGTCCTCGACTCACCGGAGCGGGCCCGTTCCTTGTTGACGGTGCGGGCGGCGATCTCCTTCGCCCGCCCCTGCGAGGCTCCGCGCTTCTCCTCGCTCTCCTTGATGTCCTCGTACTGCCGCTCCCGCTTGGGGCTCGAACCTGCCGGCATGATCCACCTCTTCCTGCGGCTTCCAACGGTTTCTCCTGGCGGGGCGCCCGCCACGCGGACCGGGTACCCCCGCGGTACGGGATCGCACACCTCGACGCGGCTGCCCATCACCCCACTCCACTGGACGGCACAACGGCCCGGAGCGCTAGCGGGGAGCGCCGGCGGAGGCACCCACCACGCCGCGGCCCGTTTACGCGGCGCGGCCCCGGGCACCCAATCCCAGCCCCCCTTCGAAGCGGCGTCCGCCAGGGAAAGGGCCGGGGGTGGCAGAAGTGCGCGGCCCCGCCGCACCCCACAAAATGCGAGAAGCAGCCATCGAGCCGGATCACGCCCCCAAGGGCGGGTACGCGCCGCGCGAAAGGCACAGGTCGATGTCCCCCACCGTTGATAACCCGACCCAGGTCCCCGACTCCACCGCGCTGCGGGAGGCGGCCGCGGACCGGTTCGCGCGCTGGGCCGCCTCCGGGGCGGCCGAGCTGCCCCTGCCCGGCGGTGGCCGAACCCGGGAGCGGTTCCGGGCCCTGGTCGGCCTGGGCAGAACGGACCTGTCCCTGGCACGGCTCGCCGAGGGGCACGCGGACGCCGCGGCGATCCTCCAGGAGCTGGGGGCCGCCCCGCCCGGCCCCGGGGAGCGCTGGGGCGTGTGGGCGGCGCAGCCCCCCGGTCCCGGGCTCAGCGCCCGGCGCGAGGGCACGACCTGGCTGCTGGACGGGCTCAAGCCGTACTGCTCCGGGGCGCACTCCTGCACGCACGGCCTGGTGACCGCCGACACCGGCGAGGGGCACCGGCTCTTCGTCGTGCGCACCGACCACCCCGGCTACCGGCCCGTGGAGGACACCTGGCAGGCCCTGGGCATGGCGGGCAGCGACACTCCGGACGTCCGTTTCACCGCCGTACCGGCCCGCGCGCTCGGCGGGGTCGACGCCTATCTGGAGCGGCCGGGGTTCGAGCACGGCGGCGTCGGGGTGGCCGCCTGCTGGATCGGCGGGGCGCTCGCGGTCGCGGACACCCTGCACGAGGCCGCCCGCAGGCGTACGGACCCCTTCCTCGCCGCCCACCTGGGGGCCTGCGACACGGCACTGCACGCGGCACTCACGGTGCTCGACGAGGCGGCCGAGTCGATCGACCACGACCCGCTCGACCTGCTCGGCGAGGCCCGCATCCGGGGCCTGCGCGTGCGGGCACTGGCCGAGCGGGTGTGCGCCGAGGTCCTCGACCGGGTGGGACGCGCGACGGGCGCCGGACCGCTGTGCCACGATCCGGGCCACGCCCGCAAGGTCGCCGACCTGACCGTCTACATCCGCCAGCACCACGGCGAACGCGACCTGGCCGCGCTGGGCAGGCTGCTCGCCGAGGAGGAGGAGGTGCGGCCGGCGCAGGAGGGTCCCCACCCAGGCCGCGCCGCGCCCGCGACCGAGGGGCGGGCCGTGCCGACCGGTTCCTTTGCCGGCGGACCGGCGAAGGACGGCGCGTGACCACCACGGACCCCCGCCGGACGGCGGCGGCACAGTCCATCGACGCGCCCGGCACCCCTGAGGCCCGGTGGGCCGCCTGGGCCGCTCTCGCGGCGCTGCCCGCCGTGTCCCTGCCGCCGGGCCCGGTGGTGGTCGTCTCCGCGCACCCCGACGACGAGGTGCTGGGCGTGGGCGGCACTCTCGCGGGCCTCGCCGCGTCGGGGGCCGAGGTGCACCTCGTGACGGCGACCGACGGGGAGGGCTCGCACCCCGGAAGCGTCCACCTCACGCCGCGGGCGCTCGCCGCACGCCGGTCCGAGGAACTGGACCGGGCGCTGGACGCCCTCGGCCTCGACCTCGGCCGGGTGCACCGTGCCGGCATCCCGGACACGGCCGTCGCCGCTCACGAGGACCGTCTCACCGACGTCCTCTCCGCGCTGCTGCGCACGACGGGCGCCGCCCTGTGTCTCGCCCCCTGGGACGGCGACCTGCACGCCGACCACGAGGCGGCGGGCCGCGCGGCGACCCGGGCCGCACGCCGTACCGGCACCCGGTGCGCGCACTACCCGGTCTGGCTGTGGCACTGGGCGGTGCCCGACGACCCCCGGGTGCCCTGGGCCTCGGCCGCCCGGCTCCCGCTCGACGCCGGCGCCCTGGAGCGCAAGCGCCGGGCCCTGGAGCACTTCGTCACCCAGACCGCACCGCTCGGCCCCGGAGAGGACACCGTGATCCTCCCGCCCGAGGAACTCGCCCACCACATACGCCCCTTCGAGGTGATCTTCTCGTGACCGCCGCCTCCGCGACACCCGCGGACTACTTCACCTCCATGTACGCCGGCACCGAGGACCCCTGGGACCTCGCGGGACGCTGGTACGAACAGCGCAAGTACGCCCTGACCCTCGGCGCCCTCCCGCACCGGCGCTTCCGTCGGGCCTTCGAACCGGGCTGCTCCGTGGGGGTGTTGACGGGACTGCTCGCGGAACGCTGCGAGGAAGTGCTCGCCGCCGACCGGGTCGCCTCCGCCGTGGACGCCGCGCGCGCCCGCAACCGCGACCTGCCGCACGTCGCGTTCCGGCATCTGGTCCTGCCGCAGGACTGGCCAAAGGGGAGCTTCGACCTGATCGTGCTGTCCGAGCTGCTCTACTACTTCGACGACGCCACGCTGCGCACCGTCCTGGACCGGGCGGCGCACTCGCTGGCGCCGGGCGGCACACTGCTCACCGTGCACTGGGACCATCCGGTGCCCGACCACGTACGCACCGGCCGCGAGCTGGACCCGTTCCTGGACGCCGCAAAGGGGCTCAGCCCGCAACTGCGTCTGGACGACCCGGACTTCGTCCTGCGCACCTTCCGCCGAGCGCTCGCGGACGGCAGCGCGGCCCCGTCCACCGCCGCGGCGGAAGGGCTGGTGTGACCGGCGCCGGCCCGCGGTGCGGTGCCGGGCCGGCCCCGCGCCGTACCGCGCTCCTCGTCGCCGTCCCGGCGCACGACGAGGCCGAACGGCTCCCCGCTGCCCTGCGCGCCCTGCGGGCGGCGGCGCGGCATCCGTCCCTCCTGCGCGCCGGGGTGCGGGTGCTCACCGTGGTCGCCGCCGACGCCTGCGCCGACGCCACCGCGCGGGTCGCCCGGCGCCACGGCGCGCGGGTCGTGGAGGTGGCGCACCGGAACGTCGGCGCGGCGCGCGCCGCCGCCGTGGGGCACGGGCTGCTGCGGCTGGGGCCCGCGGCCCGCACGGCGTGGATCGCGACGACCGACGCCGACAGCCTGGTGCCGCCGGACTGGCTCGCGCACCAGTGGCTGCGGGCACGGGAGGGCTGGGAGTGCGTGCTGGGCACGGTACGGCTGGAGGCGTGCCCTCAGCTGCCGCCCGAGGTCGTCGAGCGCCACCGTTCGCTGTACTACGCCGACCGTTCGCCGGGCGCCGGCCCCTGGTCGCATCCGCACGTGCACGGCGCCAACTTCGGTGTGTGCGCGCAGGCGTACACCCGGGCAGGGGGTTTTCCCCCGCTCGAACACAGTGAGGACCGCGCTCTCGTGCGGGCTCTGGAGCGGGACGGTGCGCGGGTTCTGCGTACCGACCACTGTCCGGTGCTCACCTCGGGCCGCGGCGATCCGAGGGCCCCGCACGGGTTCGGCGCCTTTCTGCGGGATCTGGCGACGCCCGTCCACCCGGGGGACTGAGCGGCCGGGCCGCACGCGGTGCGCCGTGCGCGGCCCGGCCTCCCCGGGGCGAGAGAGCGGGATCAGGGCTTGAGGACCACCTTGGTCCAGCCGTCGAGCCGGTCGTCGAAGGAGCGGTAGGCGGTGGCCGCCTCGTCGAGCGGCAGTTCGTGGGACACGAGGAACGAGGGCGTGGCCCGCCCCTGGTGGATCAGCTTCGCCAAGGGGCGGTTGTACGCCTTGACGTTGGCCTGTCCGGTGCCGATGCGCTGCCCCTTGAACCAGAACTGGCCGAAGTCGAAGGGCAGCTTCCCCTTCCGGGTCAGTTCGGTGGGCGCACCGTCGTCCTGCGGAAGGAACACGCCGACCACGCCGATCCCGCCGGTGGCGCGCACCGAGGCCACCAGATCGTTCATCGTGGCCTCGGGCTTCTCGTTGCCCTGCGGGTCGTGGGCCTGGTAGCCGACGCACTCGCAGCCGCGGTCCGCTCCCCCGCCGGTCAGGTCGAGGATGCGCTCCACGTGGTCGCCCTTGCTGTCGTCGACGGGCGTCGCCCCCGCCTCCTCGGCGAGTTTGAGCCGGTCCGGGTGCCGGTCCACCAGGAGCACCTGGCTCGCGCCGCGCAGCCGCGCGCTGTAGGCGGCCATCAGCCCGACCGGGCCGCCGCCGTAGACCACGACGGACTCGCCGGGCGAGACGCCGGCGAGTTCGGTGGCGTGGTACCCGGTCGGGAAGATGTCCGCGAGCATCACGTAGTCGTTCTCCTTCTCGGCCGCGTCCTCGGGCAGCACGAGACAGTTGAAGTCCGCCCAGGGCACCCGCAGGTACTCGGCCTGCCCGCCGGCGTAACTGCCCATCTCCGCGAAGCCGTAGGCACCGCCGGGGGTGTCCGAGTCGACCGAGAGGCAGAAGCCGGTGAAGCCGCGCTCGCAGTTCTCGCAGAAGCCGCACCCCACGTTGAAGGGCAGGCAGACCCGGTCGCCCACCTTGACCCGGTCGACCCCGTCACCCACCTCCACGACCTCGCCCAGGTTCTCGTGCCCGAGGGTGCGGCCGGTCTCCATCGTCGTGCGGCCCTCGTACATGTGCAGGTCGGAACCGCAGATATTGGTGGACGTGATCCGTACGACCACGTCCGTGGGCCGCTCGATCCGGGCGTCGGGAACCTCCTCGACCGCCACGTCCTTGGGGCCTCGGTACACCAGTGCCTTCATCGGGTGATCACCTGCTCTTCCGTACTCGCTGGACGCCTGCGCGTGCCCGCCCCGCGGACCGCCTCCGCGGCGGCCGGGCGGACGCACGGGTCCGGGCCTCCCCGCGTACCCGGGCATACCGGCCGTACTCACCACCATGCGCGGCCCGGCCACGGGGCGCATCAGCTGCGCGGCCCGCCCGGCACGGCGGCATCCGCCCCGGGCCCAACCGTCGCTTTCAGGCCAACCTTCTCCCCCGTACGTACGGACTCTTGAACTTTGGCACCGCGCGGGCCCCTACTAAACGTTGCACAGCTTGTTGACAACGTTGTCCAAGGGTCCGTCAAGGACCGGAGTACGAGGAGGCCACAATGCGGTACCGGTCTCGGCACAGACGAGGCTTTCCCGCGGTCGTCCTGGGGACGGCCGTGCTTCTGCTGGCCGGCACGGCCCAGGGCGCGACGGCGGCCACGAGCGCCGCCCCGCACCGTCCGTCGGACACTTTCCGGTCGTCGTTCGAGGACGGGGACCCCTCCCCGGACTGGTTGAGCACGGCCGACACGGATGCCGCCGGACATCCGCGCACCTCGGGCGTGGACGGGAGCTACAGCTCGGGCATCCCGGGCAATGTCAGCGACCACGTCACCGATGTACGGGCCAGCGACGAGAACACCGGCGGCGGGGAGAGCGCGGCGAATCTCGTCGACGGCCTGCCCAGCACGAAGTGGCTCGCCTTCACCCCCACCGCGTGGACGGAGTTCGACCTCGACGCGCCGGCCGCGATCACGCGCTACGCGCTGGTCTCGGCCAACGACCACGACGAGCGGGACCCGAAGGACTGGACCCTCAAGGGTTCGGCCGACGGCAAGGACTGGAAGACGCTCGACACCCGCTCCGGCCAGTCCTTCGCCAAGCGCGCCGAGACGAAGACCTACGACATCGCGGGCCCGGCGGTCGCCTACGCCCACTACCGGCTGGAGTTCACCGCCAACAACGGCGCGAAGGACGCGACCCAGCTCGCGGACGTGCAGCTCTCCACGGGCGAGGACGCCCCCGGCCCCAAGAACATGCAGACGCTGGTCGACAAGGGCCCCTCCGGCTCGCCGACGGCCAAGGCGGGCGCCGGGTTCACCGGCAAGCGCGCCCTGCGCTACGCGGGCACCCACCAGGCGGACGGCCGGGGCTACGCGTACAACAAGGTCTTCGACGTCGACGTCGCGGTCAAGCGGGACACGGAACTGTCCTACCGGGTGTTCCCCTCCCTGCCGGAGACGAACCTCGACTACCCGTCGACCAACGTCTCGGTGGACCTGGCCTTCACCGACGGCACGTACCTGAGCGATCTGGGCGCGCTGGACCAGAACGGGTTCCGGCTCAGCCCCCGCGGCCAGGGCGAGTCCAAGTCGCTCTACGTCAACCAGTGGAACGACCGTTCCTCGGCCATCGGCTCGGTCGCCGCGGGCAAGACCGTGGACCGGGTACTGGTGGCGTACGACGCGCCGAAGGGCAAGGCGAAGTTCCGCGGCTGGGTCGACGACGTCGTCCTCGACCGGAAGGCCCCCGAGGCCCCGAAGGCGCACCTGTCCGACTACGCGCTGACCACCCGGGGCACCAACTCCAGCGGCGACTTCTCGCGGGGCAACGACCTCCCGGCCACCGCGGTGCCGCACGGCTTCAACTTCTGGACGCCGGTGACCAACGCGGCCTCCACGAGCTGGCTGTACGACTACGCGCGCTCCAACAACGCGGACAACCTGCCGACCATGCAGGCCCTGGCGGCGAGCCACGAGCCGAGCCCGTGGATGGGTGACCGGCAGACCTTCCAGGTGATGCCCTCGGCCGCCGCGGGCGCCCCGCCCACCAGCCGTACCGAGCGGGCGCTGCCCTTCCGCCACGAGAACGAGACCGCGAAGCCGTACCTGTACGGGGTCACCTTCGAGAACGGGCTCAAAGCCGAGGTCGCCCCGACCGACCACGCGGCGATGATGCGGTTCCGCTTCCCCGGCGACGACGCCTCCGTCGTCTTCGACAACGTCTCCGAGCAGGGCGGTCTGAGCCTCGACAAGGAGAACGGCACCTTCACCGGCTACTCCGACGTCAAGAGCGGTCTGTCGACGGGCGCCACCCGGCTGTTCGTCTACGGCGCGTTCGACGCGCCGGTGAAGTCCGGCGAGTCCTCGGGCGTCAAGGGCTACCTGGGCTTCGACGCCGGCCGCGACCGCACGGTCACCCTGCGGCTGGCGACCTCGCTGATCAGCGTCGACCAGGCGAAGGCCAATCTGGCCCAGGAGATCCCGGCGGGCCGGTCCTTCGACGCCGTCACCTCACAGGCGCGCGGTGCCTGGGACAAGATCATGAACGTGATCAAGGTCGAGGGCGCGAGCCGGGACCAGCTCACCACGCTCTACTCCAGCCTGTACCGGCTCTACCTGTACCCGAACTCCGGTTTCGAGAACACCGGCACGCAGAAGCAGCCCAAGTACCAGTACGCGAGCCCCTTCTCGAAGATGCCGGGCCCGGACACCCCCACGCACACCGGCGCGAAGGTGGTGGACGGCAAGCCGTACGTCAACAACGGTTTCTGGGACACCTACCGGACCACGTGGCCGGCGTACTCGCTGTTCACCCCGAAGAAGGCGGGTGAGCTGGTCGACGGCTTCGTGCAGCAGTACCGGGACGGCGGCTGGATCTCCCGCTGGTCCTCGCCCGGTTACGCCGACCTCATGACCGGCACCTCCTCGGACGTGGCCTTCGCGGACGCCTACACCAAGGGCGTGAAGTTCGACGCGGAGTCGGCGTACAAGGCGGCCCTGAAGAACGCGACCGTCGTACCGCCCGCCTCCGGGGTCGGGCGCAAGGGCATGGACACCTCCCCCTTCCTCGGCTACACCAGCACCGCCACCGGTGAGGGCATGTCCTGGGCGATGGAGGGCTACATCAACGACTACGGCATCAGCCGCATGGCGGACGCCCTCTACAAGAAGACGAAGGAGGCGCACTACAAGGACGAGTCCGCGTACTTCCTCAACCGCGCGCAGGACTACGTCAAGATGTTCGACGACAAGGCGGGCTTCTTCCAGGGCAAGGACGCCGCGGGCACCTTCCGGCTCCCGGCCGACAAGTACGACCCGCGGGTGTGGGGTTACGACTACACCGAGACCAACGGCTGGGGTTACGCCTTCACCGCCCCCCAGGACTCCCGCGGCCTGGCCAACCTGTACGGCGGCCGGGACGGTCTGGCCAAGAAGCTGGACACGTACTTCTCGACCCCCGAGACCGCCACGGCCGAGTTCACCGGCTCCTACGGCGGGGTCATCCACGAGATGACCGAGGCCAGGGACGTGCGGATGGGCCAGTACGGCCACAGCAATCAGGTCGCCCACCACGCCACGTACATGTACGACGCGGCGGGACAGCCCTGGAAGACGCAGGAGAAGGTCCGCGAGGTCCTCTCCCGGCTCTACACGGGCAGCGCGATCGGCCAGGGTTACCACGGCGACGAGGACAACGGCGAGCAGTCGGCCTGGTACCTGTTCTCCTCGCTCGGCTTCTACCCGCTCGTGATGGGCGGCGACGAGTACGCGGTGGGCTCCCCGCTGTTCAAGAAGGTGACCCTCACCATGGAGGGCGGCCACAAGCTCGTGATCCGGGCCCCGAAGAACAGCGCGAAGAACATCTACGTGCAGGGGCTGCGGGTCAACGGCAAGAAGTGGAACTCCACCGCGCTGCCGCACGAGGTGGTCGCCAAGGGCGGCACCCTGGACTTCGACATGGGGGCCAGGCCGTCGAAGTGGGGCACCGGCAAGAGCGACGCCCCGACCTCGATCACCCAGGACGACAAGGTGGCGAAGCCCCGTTCTGACGTCCTCACGACGGGGCAGGGCCCGCTGACCGACAACACCTCGGCCACCGAGGCCGCCTTCACCTCGGCGGAACTCCCGGTCCAGTCCACGACGAAGGCGATCCAGTACACGCTCACCTCCTCCGACCACACGAAGGCCCCGGCCGGCTGGACCCTTCAGGGCTCGGCCGACGGCAGCAAGTGGCGTGATCTGGACAAGCGTTCCGGTGAGACCTTCCCGTGGGACAAGCAGACCCGCGCCTTCACCGTCCAGCACCCGGGCGGCTACCAGCACTACCGCCTGGTCCCGGACAGCGGCTCGGAGGGCTCGCGGATCGCGGAGGTGGAACTCCTGTCCTGACCACCGCCCGGGGCGGACAGCCGGTTCGCCCCGGGCATCCGACGCGGGGGTGCCCCCAGCCGCACGGCTGGGGGCACCCCCGCGTCGGCCGTTCCCGCTCAGCGCGCCGTGCCGGCGGTCCGTCCCGGGCCGGTGCGCGGGGCGGGGGCGGACTCGGGGCCCATGCACCCGTAGACCCGGCCGAGCAGCCCCGCGGGGTCGGGCACGGACTGGAGGCCGGCGAGCAGCAACAGCCACAGCTCGTCGAGGCGTTCCTCGATCCTGCGGCGGCCGTCGAGCGCCTCCGAGATCGTATGCAGACCGTAGAACGCGCCGACGAGGCCGGCGGCCGCGGTGTCGGGCACGACCCCGGGCCCGAGGTCCCCCTCCTCGCGCGCCTCCGACAGGAGCGCCGACACCTCCTCGATCCAGCCGACGAACGGCACCGGAAGGGACAGCGCGATGCACTGGCGCTCCGTCCACAGCCGCGCGGCCGCCCTGACCACCACGTCGTCCCGGAAGGCGCGCGCCACGTCGTAGCTCAGGGCCACCATGCGCTCCAGGGCGGGCCGTGCGGAGGCCCGGCGCCGGGCGACCAGCTGCGGCCAGGTGTTGAACTGAGCGTCGATGACCGCTCTGGCCAGTTTCTCCTTGCTCGCGTAGTGGAAATAGATCGCACCACTGGTACGTCCTGACCGCTTCGCGATGTCACTGATACTCGTACCGACGAATCCGCGTTCGTCGAACAGGCCCGCCGCCGCCTCCAGGAGTATGGTGCGCGTTCCCTCAGCCCTAACCTGCATTTCGCCCCGATTGCCGTTCGGTTTCTTTCGCCGTAAATATAGTCAGCGACTAGCCCGTTCGGAGCACGCACGCGCGCCCATTCCCCAACAAGAGTGCATTCTGCGATAGGAAAATCAGTTCTATCGAGAGTCCTCAGATGATGTGTCCGTTGAGTTGGTCGCGTACGGTTCCGCGCGAATGGGTCCACCGGTCCTCGGCCGCCGAGGTGCTGATCACCGATGTCGTGGCCCGGACCGGGAACAGGTACGCGGCGGCCGCCGCCTGGTCGAGGTCCCACCCCACCTTCCCGCTCGACGGCAGTGACCTGCACCACCCCCTGCTCATCATGGAAACCCTGCGCCAGCTGGGCATCTACATCCCCCTGCGCCACTTCGGGGTGCCCGAGGACTCCCGGCTCGTGATCGCCGACGTCCACTTCCGCGCCGACCCGGCCGCCGAACCGCGGGCCGCCGCCGCGTGCACCGAGGTGAGCTGCGACGTCCTCGCCACCCACCTGCGCTTCCGCAACGACGGGACCCTCAGCGGTCTGCGCCTGGACGTGACCCTCTCCGCCGCGGCGGGCCCCTTCGCGAGGGGCGGGGGTCTCGTGCACTTCCTGCCCGCGGCGCGGTACGTGAGGATGCGGCGCGGCGGCGCCGACCTGCCGCCCCCACCCCCCGAGCCCGGCCTGCGCCGTCCGCCCCGCCGGCTGCTGGGCGTCGCCCACGACCGGGACGTGGTCATCGCCGCGGACGGCGGGAGCGCGCGCGTGGCCCCCTTCGACGTACGCCACCCGTTCTTCTTCGACCACCCCTCGGACCACGTCCCCGGCGTCGTCCTGCTGGAGGCCGCGCGTCAGGCGGCGGCGTACGCGAGCGGGGGCACGCTGGTGCGACCCAGGGCCGTTCGGATGAAAGCGGCGCGCTTCACCGAGTTCCGGCCCCAGGCCGGCGTCCACATCGCGATCCATCACCGGACCTGCGCATTTCGCATTGTCCAGGGCGAGAACCTGACCACGTTCGGCGCCTTCGAATACGAATAACCCGATGATCATAGCGTTCCGTGAATGATTGACGCGTTCTCACGACCCTCCGTAACGTAATGCTCGTTATTTTTCGGAGTGCACCGAGCATTTCCCCCGCCTGCGCTGGGGGCTCATGAGCGCCGGGACCCAGGCCATTGCGCCGGCCGTCGCGGCCGCATTCCGATCGTGTGGCGTGCCCAGAACGGAAAGAAGCCGATGCGCGCACATCTGTTGAGTTGGACCCCCGCCGCCATCGTTTTTGACTGCGACGGAACCCTGATGGACACCGAGAAGAGCTGGCAGGACGCCAGAACGCTGACGCTCCGGGACTACGATCTCGTGCCCGCCCCGGGTTTCGCGGAGCGCAGTCTCGGCGTCCACTACACCCAGTGCGGACAGCTCATGGCCGAGGAGGCGGGCCGTCCCGAGCTGTCCGACACGCTGGCGAACCGGCTGCTCGATCACTTCAAGAAGCTCGTCGCCGACCACCCCAAGACCATGCCGGGCGCACCCGAACTGGTCGCCACGGCCGTGAAGTTCGCCCCGCTCGCGGTCGCCAGCAACTGCCCCCGGGAGGTCGTGGAGGCATGCCTGTCCAACACCGGGCTGCGGGAACACTTCGATCACATCGTGGTGCCCGGGGAGGGCATCAGGCCCAAACCGCACCCGGACGTCTACCTCACCGCCGCGAGGGCGTGCGGAGCGGCTCCCGAGTCCGCACTCGCGGTGGAGGACTCGGCGGTCGGTGTCGAGGCGGCGGCCCGAGCGGGTCTGCGGGTCATGGGCGTCGGCCCCTGGCCCGGGGAACAGGTGGCCTCCCTCGTCGATCTGTGGGTCGAGGCGCTGGACGAGCCCGACGTCTTCGGCTGGGCGAGCGAGCGCATCCCGCGGCGCTCCAGGGACTGACCGGGCCGAGGACGGGCCGTCGGGGCCGTCGGGGCCCGCGAGGCCGTCGGGCCACCGGCCCGCACGGGCCCGGAAACCACCGGTCCGCCGGCCCGCCGTCCGCCGGCCCGCCGTCCGCGGGGCGGCACCGGCGGGCGGGCGGACGCGGGCGGCAGGGCGGCGCTCAGCCGGTTCCCGATCCCCCCTCGGTCTCGGCCAGGAACGGGGCGACCGCCTCGACCACTCCGCCCGCCGAGGCGAAGAACACGGCTATGCCGACCGCGCCGGGATCGGGCACGTTGGTGGAACGTTCCCCCACGTAGCTGGCGCGCCCCCGGCGGGAGCGCAGCCTCGTGGTGTCCCGCACCCCGCGCCACGCGGCGTCGGCGGCGCCCGCCAGCGCCGCCGACGCCTCCGTGTCGGCGCGGGCCGCCTCCTCCAGGGCCTTGGCGGCCGGGGCCAGGGCGTCCACGAGCGTCTTGTCCCCGGGCTCGGCCTCGCCCACGCGCTGTATGGCACGCAGGCCCTCAGTGGTGCCCTCGGCGAGCGCGGCGGCGCTGCGGGCGTCCTCGGACTCGGTGAGGGCGAAGGCGAGTTCCTGGAAGAGCAGGCCGAACAAGGGTCCGCTCGTACCGCCCACGTGGTCCAGGAAGGCGTCCGCCGCGTACCGCAGGGGCCGCGCCGAGGCGACGACGTGGGCGGCCGCTCCCTCGGCGGGTCCCGGCTCCCCCTCGTCGAGGGAGCGCACCGTCCGGGCGAGCCCGGCGCTGAGGTTGTTGCCGAAGTCCCCGTCGCCCACCTCCTGGTCGAGAGCGGTCAGTTCCTCGCGGGTGGCCGCGACGGAGGCCGCGAACTGCCGCAGCCAGCGTTCCGAGAATGCGTCGTCCATGGACATGTCGGTCTGCCTCCCTGCCGATGGAATCGTTTCACCAGGCGGCTGTACGCGCCGGCGCGTCGAAGTGGCCGACCGTCCGCGGATCGCTTCTGAGGAAGGTCAGGGAGAATCCGCGCATGTCGAGCGCCGTGACGTAGTCGCCCACCAGGGACCGGTCGACGCGCACCCCGGCCTCCTCGAGCACCTCGGTGACCTCCGCGTACACCGTGTACAGCTCCAGGGAGGTGACCGCTCCCAATCCGTTGACCAGGACGACGACCGAGTCGCCGGCCCCCACCCCGAGGGACTCGAGCAGCGAGCGGGACATACCCGCCACCAGCTCCTTCACGGGGGGCTGTGGGACCGTGGAGCGGGCCCGCTCGCCGTGGATGCCGACCCCGTACTCCAGATCGCCCCGCGCCAGTTCGAAGGCGGGCAGGCCGGTCTCCGGAGTGGTGTGCGCGGCCGAGGCCACGGCCAGGCTGCGGCTGCGGCCCACGAGGTCCTCGCCGAGGGCGGCCAGTTCGTCGAGGCCCATGCCGGTGTCGGCCGCCGCGCCGAGGATCTTCTCGACCAGCACGGTGGCCCCGGTGCCGCGCCGGCCGACCGCGACCTCCTCGGACTCGGTGGCCAGGTCGTCGTCGATCAGCACGCGGGCACAGCGGATGCCCTCCCGCGCGAGCCGTTCGGCGGCGATCCCGAAGTTGATCTTGTCGCCGGTGTAGTTCTTCACGAGGTGCAGGACCCCCTCGGGCCCGGCCACCGCGCGGGAGGCGGCGAAGATCTGCCGGTTGTGCGGGGAGGCGAATATCTGGCCCGGACAGGCGGCGTCCAGCATCCCGCGTCCGACGAATCCGACGTGGAGGGGCTCATGCCCGGAACCACCGCCGGAGACCAGGCCGGTCCGCCGTCCGGGCGCACGCTCGACGGCGCTCAGGTAGCCCTCGTCCTCGTGCCAGACGACCGTTTCCGGGTGGGCACGGGCGAAACCGGTCAGTGCCTCCCGCGTGAGGTCGTCCGTGGAGTTCACAAAATACTTCGGCATGGCACTCCGATCCCTCGCCCATCGGGAAACCTGAACTCGGCCGAGTGATGTCGCCCCATCCTCTGGCGTCCCTCGCCCGGCGGCAACCGTTGGGGCCGCACAGCCCGGTCAGTCACCGGTCCGCTCCACTCGGCGAGCGAGCAGGACCCCCTCGTGCACGGACTTCGTCGCGAAGCCCTCCGCCGCCAGTTCACGGCCCAGTTCCGCGGCCGTGAGGGGCCACAGGGTGAAGGTCTCGGCATGTCCGCGGATCTCCCGTCCGTCGCGATGCACGTGGTATTCGAAGCGGGCGCTGATCCGTCCGCGGTCGGGGCTCGTGACGACGCGCGCGCCGTACACGTCCTGTCCGAGCCGCACCCGCGGCAGGGAGGAGGTGCGGGTGGTGCCGGGAACGACGGAGGGGGGTGTCTCGACGGCGAGCAGGGCTCCGGGGCGCAGGGCCCGGTACAGCGCGGGCCACAGGGCCCTGCGTCCGGCGGGCTCCAATCCGGCCACGAGGTTGTGGCACACGGCGGCGTCCGCGACCTCCCGCAGCCCGCTGCCCTGGAGGTCGCACGCGTGGACCGTGACGCGGGCCCGCTGGTCGGCGCCCATCGCGGAGAGCCGGGACAGCAGGGCGGTACGCATCGGCAGGGCCGGTTCGACGGCGTGCACGAGCACCCCGGTGCGGCGCAGCAGCATCGCCGTGACGACGCCGGTGCCCGCGCCGACGTCCAGCACGGCGACCTTCGCCTCCGCGACGAGATCCCGGTAGAGGCGGGTGACGCGGCGCAGGTCGCGTTCCGCCTGGAGAAGGTCGTAGAACTCCGCCGTCACCCCGTACTCGGGCAGGTGCTCGGGCTGCTCGTCCAAGGCCATGCGCCATGCCTGCCCCGCGTCCGGGAAAACCACGCGTGGTTCCGCCACCGCGTGCGTCCGTCCGGGTCGGCCCGCGGAGGCGCGGCCCGGCACGCGGCCCGCGGCGGGCGCCGCGCGGCGATTCCCGGCGCCCGGGGAGCCGACCGTGGCTCGGGGCGCTCGGCCGGGCGCCCGGCGGTGGGGCCGCGTGTCCTCGGTGGGGTGGAAGGGGCGGCGCCGGGGAGGTGGGGGCGGAGCGCAACCCGCCGGTACGCCCCGGCTCTTGACGCTGCACCGGCCGCTGCGAAGAATAGGCGCCGCTTGACAACGTTGTCTCAGCGGCTGGAGGTCGTGCCCCGTCATGTCATGGACTCATCGATCCCGACGGAGGGCGGCCGGTGCGCTGCTCGCCGGGACGCTCGTGGGAGGGGTGCTGCTCGCGCCCTCCGCGCAGGCCGCCGCCGACCGGGGGGCGGCACGGGAACGCCTCACCGACCTCGTCAACCCCTTCATCGGCAGTGAGAACGAGGGAAACACCTACCCGGGGGCCGCGCTGCCCTTCGGGATGGTGCAGCTCTCCCCCGACACCGGCCACACCACCGGCTACGACTACCAGCAGGACCACATCAGGGGGCTGAGCCTCACGCACATCTCCGGCGTGGGCTGCGGGCTCGGCGGTGATCTGCCGGTGCTTCCCACCACCGGGGACGTCACCGAGACCGACGACGCCAAGTACGCCTCCGCGTACAGCCACGACGACGAGGAGGCGCGCCCCGGGTACTACCGGGTGGGCCTGAAGACGTACGGCGTGCGGGCGGAGGCCACCGCGACCGAGCGGACCGGTAAGCAGCGCTACACCTTCCCGGCGACGGACAAGGCCAACGTCCTGCTGAACGCGGGCCAGTCGCTGCACCGGACCGTCTCGACCAAGGTCGAGGTGCTCGACTCCCGCACGGTCCGTACCGCGATCACCGGACGGGGGTTCTGCCAGGACACCGTGCCCTACACGGTCTACACGATCACCCGTTTCGACCGTCCCTTCACCTCCCACGGCACCTGGACCGACGGCAAGGTGACGGCGGGCTCGTCCTCCTCGACCGCCAAGGAGGCCGGCAACGGCGCCTACGTACGGTTCGACACGCGCAAGGACCGCACCGTCGAGGCGACGACGGCCCTCAGCTACGTGGACGCGGCCGGGGCCGCCCGCAACCTGGCCGCCGAGGGCCAAGGCAGCTTCGACCAGGCCCGCCGGGCGGCGGACACGACATGGGAGAAGCGGCTGGGCCTGGTCGCGGCGCGGGGCGGCGACAAGACGCTGCGCCGCACCTTCTACTCCTCGCTCTACCGGTCCTTCCTCGCCCCGAACATCGGCAGCGACGTGGACGGCCGCTATACCGGCTGGGACCAGAGGAAGCACCGGGCGGACGGTTTCACGTACTACCAGAACTGGTCGCTGTGGGACACCTACCGCACCCAGGCGCAGTTGCTGTCGCTGCTCGCGCCGCGCGAGTCCCGGGACATGGCCCTGTCCGTGCTGCGGGTGGACAAGGAGAGCGGCTGGCTGCCCAAGTGGGGCTACGGCACCGTCGAGACGAACATCATGACGGGTGACCCGGTCACCCCCTTCCTGACCAACGCCTATCAGCAGGGCCTGCTCAAGGGCCACGAGGAGGAGGCGTACCGGGCGTTGCGGAAGAACGCGGACGGGGTGCCCGCGAAGGACTCCCCGGCGGTCGGCCGCGAGGCCAACGAGCAGTACCTCAAGGACGGGTACGCGCCCTACGTCAAGGACCGCCCGCACGCCAAGCCCGGGGACTCGGACTTCGACCACGGCGGTTCCGCGACGTTGGAGTACGCCCTCGCCGACGGCGTGCTGAGCCGGATGGCGAAGGATCTCGGGCACGACGCGGACGCGCGGCGCTACGCCGAACGCGCCCAGAACTACCGGAAGGTCTTCGATCCCTCGACCGGTTTCTTCCGGGCCCGCGACGCGCAGGGCGCCTTCACCGGCCCGGCCGACCCGGCGAAGAGCGAGGGCTTCCACGAGGGCACGGCATGGCAGTACCAGTGGATGGTGCCGCAGGACCTGCCCGGTGTGATCGGCCTGATCGGCGGTCAGGACGCCGCGCGGCAGCGGCTGGACTCCTTCTTCGCCTACGACCAGCTGGTGGCCGATCCGGCGAGGACGGCCCGTGAGGTGTGGGTCAACGGCCCGTACGACTACTACAACGCGGACAAGTACAACCCGCAGAACGAGCCGGACCTGATCGCCCCGTACACCTACCTGTCGACGGGGCAGCCGTGGAAGACCACGGACGTCGTGCACGCGGCGCTGACCCTGTTCACCGACGCCCCGACGGGGATGACGGGCAACGACGACCTCGGCACGATGTCGGCCTGGATGGTGCTCTCCGCGATCGGCGTGTACCCGGTGCAGCCGGGCACCGACACGTGGGGTCTGTCGACGCCGGTGTTCGACCGGGTCGACCTGAAGCTGGACCGCCGCTACTACCCGGCCGGCCGCTTCACGGTGTCGGCGCCGGGTACCTCGGCCGATCAGCGGTACACGCGGTCGGTGCGGCTGGACGGCAAGGCACAGCAGCGCACCTACCTGACCACGGACGACCTGCGCGCCGGGCACCGGCTCGACTTCACGGTCGGCGGCGCCCCCTCGGCCTGGGGCACCGCCGCGGCGGACGCGCCGCCGCCGGTGACTCCCTCGCGGCCCGGACAGGGCTGAAGGCGGCCCCTCGGGGCGAGGAAGCACTCCGCGACGCGAGGCGGGCCCACCGGTACCGGGCCGGTGGGCCCGCCTCCGGGCGCGCGGCGCGAGCGGTGGCGGGCCCGGGTGCTTTCGCCACAATGGACGGGGCGCGACACGGACGGACCGAGAACGCCCGACAGCGGGACATCAGCGGACCGAGGAACAGGAGCGGCGCCATGCGCACGCTGGCCATCACCCAGAACATCACCGTGGACGGATCGATCGAGATGCTCACCGACTGGTTCGACCCCGCCGTCCAGGGCGACGACTCCATGGGCGATCTCATGGCCGAGAGCCGGCGCCAGGACGAGCAGGCGGACGCCCTCGTGCTGGGACGGCGCACCTTCGAGGACTTCCGGGGCTACTGGCCCCGGCAGACCGCCGACACCTCGGGGATCACCGCGTACCTCAACCGGGTCCAGAAGTACGTCGTGTCCACCACGCTCACGGAGCCCGGCTGGGAGAACTCCCGGATTCTCGGCCCGGACCCGGTCGAGGCGGTGGCCGCGCTCAAGGCCGGGGAAGGCAAGGACGTCGTCGTCACGGGCAGCATCACACTGACGCACACCCTGATCGCCGCCGGCCTCGTGGACGAGTACCGGCTGTTCGTCTACCCGGCGGTCCAGGGGCGCGGACGGCGGTTGTTCCCCGAGGGCACGGTGATCCCCCGCCTGCGGCTCACGGACGCGCGGAGCTTCCGCAGCGGTGTCGTGTACCAGCGCTACGCCGCGAGCTGAGCGGCTCCGCCCTCCGGGGCGCACACGACCGGAATCCCCGGGCCGCGGCCCGGGGATTCCGGCTTTTCCGGCTCCGGTGCCACAGCCGACGCCAACACCCGTGTACTTGAGTGGGTTTGGGTCTACTTATTCCATAACTGGCCTGTGAACAAGGGGCCGTTGTGGCGTTGCCGTGTCGATCATAGACTTCTCCGCCGTCGGCACCACTTGCACCACTCCGCCCCCCAACGTTCGGGAGAAGCATGTGAAAGCACGTCGCGCGGCCGCCTGGGCCGTCTCCGCACTGGCCACCACCCTCGCCCTGACCGGCGCACTCACCGCCCCCGCCGCCGCTCAGCCGGGCGGGTCGCCGCAGGCCGCCACCGCTTCGCAGGGCGCGACCGGGACCGGGACCGCGACCGCCCCCGTGTCCCACGCGGAGAACGACCGGGTCCCCCAGGGCGCCCTCTGGACCCAGCACTACTTCCCCTCCTCGGACCGCTCCGGCACCGAACTGCACGCCGACGTCCTGCTGCCCGAGAAGAAGGCCCCGAACAAGCGGGTGCCCGTCATCCTGTCGGTCGGCCCCTACTTCGGGCACTCGGGACAGACCGGTCCCGAGGGCTGGACGCACACCGGCCCCTCCTCCCGCTTCCAGGACTTCGTCGAGGGGACCGACCTGTTCGACCAGGGCTACGCCTTCGTCATGGTGGACCTGCGCGGCTTCGGCGGCTCCACCGGCTGCCTCGACTGGGGCGGCCCCGGCGAGCAGGCCGACGTCAGGGCGGCGATCGACTGGGCGGCGAAGCAGCCCTGGTCCACCGGCTCGGTCGGCATGTACGGCAAGTCGTACGACGCGGCCACCGGGCTCATCGGCAACGACCTGGACCAGCGTGCGCTCAAGGCCGTCGTGGCGCAGGAGCCCGTGTGGGACATGTACCAGTACATCTACTCCAACGGAGTGCCGCGCCCGAACGTCACCGGCACCGCTGACGCGTACAACTCGATCGCGACGCTCGCGCCGCTGAGTGACGACGACGCGCGCTACCAGGCCAACGCCCGGTGGGAGGCAAGCCACCCGGAGTGCCTGACGCAGAACTCGGCCGGATACCGGATACCGGACCAGCGCGACAAGCACTGGACCTCGCGGGACCTGGCGAAACTGGCCAAGGGCACGGACACCCCGCTGTTCGTCACGCAGGGCTTCATCGAGAACAACACCAAGCCCGAGGAGATGCAGGAGTACCTGGACAACCACAAGGGCCCCGAGCGCGGGTGGCTCGGCCAGTGGGAGCACGTGCGCGGTGGCGACCGCACGAGTGACGGGCGCCTGTCCATGGGGCGCGAGGGCTGGTACGCGGAGACGCTCTCCTTCTACGACCAGTACCTCAAGGGCATCAAGCCGGCGGTCCGCTACCCGGCCTACTCCGTCGAGGACTCCACCGGCGCCTGGCGCGCCCAGAAGACGTGGCCGGTCGTCGAGCGGTCCGTGTCGCTGCCCCTGGGCGGCGGCACCTACGTGGACGACGGGGGCGCCTCGGGACGCGCGGCGCTCGCCGAGTCCGGCGGGACCGCGCCGAAGGCGCTCCCGCAGCCGTCCGGCGAGTGGGACATGGAGCACGCGCCCGCGCTCGATCCGGCCGCCCCGAAGAACCTGGCCAAGGGGCTGGCGAGGCGTCAGACGGCCGGTGCGGTCACGTCGAGCTTCTTCGTGTGGTCCCAGCCCGTGCGCAAGGCGGTCCGGGTGACCGGCACCCCGCGGATCTCGCTGGACGCCAAGGGGTCGGGCAACGTCATGCTCAAGCTGTACGACGTCGCCCCGGACGGCACCGCCGCGATGTTCGACGAGCAGGTCTCCCTGCTGCGGTCGGGCCGGCTGAGCGTCGACCTGAAGTCGACCGACTGGACGCTCCCGGCCGGGCACGTCCTGGCCGTGGAGATCGGCTCCATCCAGACGGGTTCGTGGCGCGACACGCCCTCCGGCGAGACCATCAAGGTCAGGGACGCGCGGATCGAGCTGGCGCTGGACGACCCGGCCGACGACGTCCGTACCGCCGGTGACCGCTCCCCGTACCTGGACACGTACCTGCGCCAGTACACGGTGGAGCTGCCGGCCGGGAAGCCGGGCTTCACGGTTCCCAGCGGCCGTCTCTAGCCGCCCGGGTCCCGACGTGACGGGAGGCCGGGTTCAGGGGGCGGCGCTCCCCCGCCCGGCCTCCTGGTCGAGCAGCGCGTCGAGGTCCTTCAACCGCTCCAGCCCCCGCACGGGTCGCGCCGTGCGGGGGTTGTGCGCGAGCAGGTCGCGGTGCCGGTGCAGGAAGGCCCAGTACCCGGCGGTGTACGGGCATGCCTCCGGTCCGGTGCGTGCGTCGGGCCGGTAGGCGCAGCCCCCGCACAGATCGCTCATCCGGTGCAGGTACGCACCGCCGGAGGTGTACGGCTTGGAGGTCATGCGGCCCCCGTCGGCGTACTGGGACATGCCCACGACGTTCGGCAGCATGACCCAGTCGTAGCCGTCCACGAAGCAGCGGTGGAACCAGTCGGTGAGCCGCCCGGGGTCCCAGCCGCGCTGGAGGGCGAAGGAGCCGAGCACCATCAGGCGCGGGATGTGGTGGGTCCAGCCCGTGTCGCGCACCTGCTCCAGCACGGTGCGCAGACAGTTCGCCGTCACCGCGTCCGCGTCCAGGTCGCGCCACCACCCGGGCAGCGGTTCGTGGTGGTCCAGGGCGTTGCGGTCCCGGTACTCCTCGCCGAAGTGCCAGTAGAGCTGCCACATGTACTCGCGCCAGCCGCACACCTGCCGCACGAAGCCCTCGACGCTGCTCAGTGGCGCCCGTCCCGCCCGGTACTCCGCCTCCGCGCCCTCGGCCACCTCCAGCGGGTCGAGCAGGCCCAGGTTGAGGGAGGAGGACAGCAGACTGTGGGCGAGCACCCCGTCGCGGGCGAGCAGCGCGTCCTCGTAGGGGCCGAAGGCGGGCAGCCGTTCGGTGAGGAAGCGGCGCAGCGCGGCGCGCGCCTCCCGCCGGGTGGCCGGGAAGCGGCGCGGCCCGTCGCGGCCGACGAAGCGCACCGTGCCCTCCCGCTCCCAGCGGTCCAGGTCCTCGCGCACCTGTGCGTCGACGGCGTCCTCGCGCGGCCGGTAGGGGGCCTTCACGTCGAGGTGTTCCTCGCCGCGGGGCGGGGGCTCGCGGTTGTCGTGGTCGAGGTTCCAGCGGCCGCCCACCGGCTGTTCGCCCTCCATGAGGAGGTCGTTGCGGGCGCGTACCCAGCGGTAGAAGTCCTCCTGCCGCAGGCCCCTGCCCTCGGCGCCGCGCCCGTGCTCGCCCGCCCAGTTCCGGAAGTCCGCGTGGTCCACGAGGAAACCGCGCGGGGGCAGCACGGTGACCCCTTCCAGGTCCCGCACGAGCCGCAGAGCCGCCCGTGAGGTGGGGTGGTGGACGGTGAGCGGGCCGGCGCCGGCCTCGCGCAGTCCCTCCCGGTACGTCTCGGCGCGCACGTAGGTCGCGCGTTCGCCCAGTTCGGCGGCGCGGTGCCGCATCGCCGAGAGGATCAGGTGGGCCTTGGCCCGGTGGAAGACGCGGCGGCGCAGGACCGCACGCGACTCGATCATCACGACGGGCGCCCCGCGGCCGGGTCCCTCCGGCCCGGGGCGCAGGAAGTGCGGGCCGAGCTGGTCCCCGAAGAGCCAGTGCGCACGGGAGGCATTGGCGTCTCCGGAGTGGTCCTGTCGTCGGTCGTGGCCGGCCATCACGGGCTCCTCGGTCGGAGGTGGGACGTTCGGGAGGAAACGGGCACACCACACGCCTACCACCGCGGTCAGACCGTTGCCGGCCGGACATGCGGGCGCACACCCGTCGGGGCGCGGGAAATTTTTCTGTGCCCCTTCTGTGAAGAGTGGTCACTCCTGGGTACTCGCGCTGCGACGTCACGTGCGTGACGGGGCGTCAACATGACAAGGCCGGCCGGACGGTGGGCCGAAAGGGGCGGGACCATGATGTGGACGAGGAAGCGGACGCCGGCGGTACTGGGCACTCTCTGTGCGGGAGTGCTGGTGCTCGCCGGCTGCGGGGACGACTCCTCCGACGAGCCGTTCAAGGGACAGAAGGCCGACGACATAGCGGCGAAGGCCGTCGCCGCCACCGACAAGGCGCCCTCCGTGCACATGAAGGGCACGGCGCACGTCAAGGGCGGCAACACGGTGCGGATCGACGTCCGGCTGGACGACAAGGGCAACTGCGCCGGCACCATGAGCGGTGACGGCGCCAAGGCCGAGCTGCTGCGCTCCGGCGGGGACCTGCTCATCAAGGGGGACCGCACCTTCTGGACCAACTCGGCGCGCGGCAGCGGCGGGAACAGCGGTGACGGCAAGAAGCTCGCCGACCAGCTCGCGGGCAAGTGGGTGAAGTCGCCGGCGAACGGAGCCGACGCCGGACTGTGTGACAAGAAGGGCTTCCTGGCCTCCATGGACCAGGACAAGACGGAGCGCCAGGGCATGCGGCGCGGCGGCACGGAGGAGGTCGGCGGCGAGGACGCGGTCCTGCTGAAGAAGCAGAAGGGCGGCAAGCAGCTGCGGATGCACGTCGCGACCGAGGGCAAGCCGTACATCCTCAAGACCGAGACCAAGGGCTCCGAGCCGAACAGCGTGACCTTCGACGAGTACGGCAAGAAGGTCGAGGTCCAGCAGCCCGCCGAGGACGAGATCGTCGACCCGGCGAACATGAAGGCGTGACGCGGACGGGGCGGGCAGCGGGGCGGGGTGCCGGGCGACCGGCTGCCCCGCCCCTCGCGCGTGTCCGGGGCTCGTCCCGAGGCGGCGTCTCCTCACCGGGACGTCGGCCCATCCGACGGCGCCCCGGCCGGCGGGCGGCCTGCCCGGCCGGAACGGCTCTCGCCTGCGTCGCCCACGGGCGGTGCGGCGCGCCTCGCCGCGCCGCGGGCCGCGCGGCTCAGTCCGCCGGAGGCAGGTCGAGGTGTTCGCGCAGGGTGGAGCCCCGGTACTCGGTGCGGTACACGCCGCGCTCCTGGAGTTGGGGGACCAGCTTGTCGACGATGTCGGCCACGGAGTCCGGGAGCAGGTGCGGCACGATGTTGAAGCCGTCGACGGCGCGGGTGCGGACGTAGCGGGTCCACTCGTCGGCGACGCTCGCGGGGGTGCCCACGAAGGACGGGTGGCCCGGCGACACCTCCAGCGCCAGCTCACGTATGGACAGGCCGCGTTCGGCCGCGAGGTCGCGCCACTTCTGGATGAGGGCCAGTTTGCCGCTGCGGCGCTCGATGGGGATCGTGCCCCGGGAAGGGTCGAGTTCCTCCTCGCTGGGCTCGATGTCGGGCAGGGGGCCGTCCGGGTCGTAGGCGGACAGGTCGGTGCCCCAGTACTGCTCCAGGAAGGCGAGGGCCCGCGGGCCGTTGATCTGCTCGCCGCGCACCCACTCGGCCTTCTCCCGTGCCTCGGCGGGAGTGTCCCCGAGGACGACGCTGGCTCCCGGGAGGATGCGCAGCGAGTTCGGTGACCGGCCGTGGCGGGCCAGCCGGTCGCGCAGGTCGGCGGCGTAGGCCACGGCCTTGCCGTACTCGGTGTTGGCGGAGAAGACCACGTCGGCGTGGCGGGCGGCGAGTTCGCGGCCGCCGTCCGAGTCCCCGGCCTGGAACAGCACCGGGCGCCCCTGTCGGCTGCCCGGCACGGTGGCGGTCGCCCGCAGTCGCACGAGGTCGGTGTCCCGTTCCACCGGACGGACGGAACCGGGGCGCGCCCAGTCGGCGGCCTGTCCGTCGGCGGCGACGGCGTCCGGGTCCCAGGAGGCCCAGAGCGCCTTGGCCGCTTCGACGAACTGCCCGGCGCGTTCGTAGCGGCGTTCGTGCTCCAGCCAGCCGCCGTGGCGGAAGTTGGCCCCGGTCCAGGCGTTGTCGGTGGTGACGATGTTCCAGCCCGCCCGGCCCTCCGAGAGCAGATCCAGGCTCGCCAGCCGGCGGGCCAGGTCGGCCGGGTAGTTGTAGGTGGTGTTCTGCGTGGCCACCAGGCCGATGCGTTCGGTGGCCGCGGCGAGTACGGACAGCTGGGTGATCGCGTCGGGCCGGCCGGCCGCGTCGAGGTCGAACACCTTGCCGCGGTTCTCCCGGACCCGCAGGCCCTCACCGAGGAAGAAGGCGTCGAACAGGCCGCGTTCGAGGAGCCGCGCGATCTCGACGAACGTCTCGACGGCGGTGTGCGAGGGCGCCTGCGGATCGCTCCAGACGAGCTGGGGGCCGACGCCGGTGTAGAACACGCCGAGGTGCAGCTGCGGGCTCGGATTCTGCTCGGTCATGGCACTCACCTCAGGCGCGCGTGGCCGCCGGGGCGGCGAATCGGTTGGTGGGACGGGGAAGGCCGAGCGTCTCGCGCAGCGTGTCGCCGGGCCGGGGCGGGTGCCGCAGCCCGGCCTCGGACAGGAGCGGCAGTACCCGCCCGGTCAGGACCGGCAGGTCGACGGCGAGGACGGCCGGGTGCAGTCTGACTCCGTCGACCGCACCGGCCAGTTCGCGCAGCAGCTCCACCAGTGACTCGGGGGAGCCGACGTGGCGCAGTCGGCCCGTGTCCGGCCAGTCGGCGGCGGCGTCGAGTGCGGCGAGCCGGTCCGCGGCCGGGGTCTGGGCGTCGAGGACCACCTCCACCTCGGCGAACACCAGCGGCGCGCCCGCCTCCCGTGCCGAGGCCGCGCGGGCGGCGACCTGGGCGAGGTCGGGCCGGGCGACGAGGACCACGTCGACGCGCGAATCGGCGGCCGGCCCGTCGGGGGCGAGGACGACGACCTGCCCCTGCGGGGGACGCGGGGTGATCAGGGGTCCCTTCACGGTGAAGGACTCGCCCTCGAAGTCGATGTGGTGCACGCGGTCCGAGTCCAGGAAACGCCCGGTGGCGGTGTCCTTGATCACCGCGTCGTCCTCCCAGGAGTCCCACAGGGCGCGGGCGGTGTCGATGACGTCGGCGGTCTCCTGGAGCACCTCCGCGGCGGTCAGCGGCTCTTCCCCGACGGTGGCGAGGTCGTCCTCGCCGGCCGCCGCGCCGACCACCCAGCCGGCCCGGCCGTGCGAGGCGTGGTCCAGGCTCGCCAGCTGGGTGGCGAGGTGGAAGGGTTCCGTGGTGGTGACGTGCAGGGTGGGCGCGAGCCCGATCCGGTCGGTCAGCGTCGAGACGTACGAGGCGCGGGTCCCGGCCTCCAGCCGGCCTGCGGCGCCCCGGCCCGCTTCGGGCGGCAGCGGGGCGTCGGCGAAGGTGACGAGGCTGAACCCGGCGTCCTCGGCGGTGCGGACCACCTCGCGTACCGCTCCTGGCGACAGGACCGCCCGGGGCGGACGCCCGGAGTGCCGCCACGCGGCGGGGTGGGCCCCGTCCCCGTCGGCTTCGAGGGCGAGATGGAGGCCGGAGGGCCGGGTTTCGCGGTCGGTCATGGGTGAGGTCTCCAGTCGCGAAGTGAGAAAGACGCGGCGCGAGTTGGGCGGTGGGGTGAGCCCAGGCGGGGGGCTTCGGCGGGGAGGAACGCGCCCCGGCGGGTGCGCGGCCGGTCCCGGGGCCGGCGGACCGTGACGGCGCCGGTGGTCCTCGCGGGGCCGCCCCGTCGCGTACCGGCGGGCGGGGCCGGGGCGGCTCAGTGGCGCGAAGGGGTCCCCGGACACAGCGCGCTGCTCACCCGGAGCAGGTCGACGTGGCGCCGGACGACGCAGCACGCGAAGGAGCCGCCACAGCGTGGCTCGCGGCCGTCACACCGGGCCGAGGGTCGAGCCTGCATGACGGTCACCTCACAGCCCTCCGGTCGGCCGGCGGCCCGGACGGGCCGCGGACACGGTGATGGCTGTGCACGTTAATCGTTCGTACTCAGTCGAACAATGCCGCGCCGGGCCGTCGGCACCGGCCTCGGGGCACCACCTCACGCGGGCCTGCCCCGGGTGAAACGGCCCTGACGTGCGAGGGCGCGGCACGCGGGCGCGAGGGCCCTCCTCCTGCGCGAGGCAGGCGCCCCGCGTGCCGGCCGCCGAAGTTCACGCGGGTTCACGCGCGCGCAACGATGCGGCCCCCGGCGCCGTGCCCCTCGCCCTGCCGCACCGCCCGCCGGACCCGCGCCCGGCAGCCCCCGGCCCGGCCGCCGGACGGCGGCGCCCCACCCGGCGGGCGCCGGGCGAAGGCCGCGCGCGGCCGCCGAAGTTCTCTGTTCACAACGGCGTTGGAGCTGCTACGTTGCGGGGCACCGCCACGGCGGACCGTGCCCTGTGTGCGAAAGGACCGCGTCACCCATGCCGTACCAGCCGACTGCCGGGGCCGCCCGCCCGCTCCGCGTCGCCGGTGCGCTCCGCGCGGTGTTCCTCTGCCCGCGCTTCGTGGCCCGCAGGCACATCGACCTGCACCGCGTCTCCAGCGCGATCTGTCACGTCTGACGCTCCTTCCCGCTCGACCACCGGCCCGCCTCACGGCCCCGCCCTGCCGCCCGGACACCGTCGTCCGGACGGAGCGTCGCCGTGCGCGGCCTCCTCCCCTTTTTCCTGGAGCACCGCTGATGTCCGGACCCCGTTCTCGGCACCACTTCGCCCTGCTTCCGCTCGCCACCGTCACCGCTCTCTCCCTGGCGGTCACCGCCTGCTCCTCGTCCGGCGCCGGCGGCGGGGCGGGCGGAGCGGCCCCGCACTCCGGCGGGCACCTGACCTTCGCCCTGGCCTCCGACCCGGTCTGCGTCGACCCGCAGCAGGCGGGCAACAACGACGCGATCTATCCGGCCCGGCAGCTCGTGGACTCCCTGACCGACCAGGACCCGAGGACCGGGAAGATCGTGCCCTGGCTCGCGAAGTCCTGGAAGGTCAGCGAGGACACCAGGACGTTCACCTTCCACCTGCGCCAAGGAGCGACGTTCAGCGACGGCACGCCGGTGGACGCGCGGGCGGTCAAGGACAACTTCGACGGGATCGTCGGCCTGGGCGCCAAGGCCGTGCTGGGCAGCAGCTACCTGGCGGGCTACAAGAGCACCACCGTGATCGACGACCGCACCGTGAAGGTCCACTTCTCCCAGCCCAACGCCCAGTTCCTGCAAGCCACTTCGACCTTCACGCTCGGGCTGCTCGCCAAGTCGACGGTGAGGCTGCCGGCCGAGAAGCGGTGCACCGCCCACCTGATCGGCTCCGGCCCGTTCACGCTCGTCGACTACACGCGGAACAAGGCCGTGGAGGAGCGCCGGCGCGCGGGCTACCGCTGGGGCTCCTCGCTGTGGAAGCACAAGGGCGCGGCCTACCTGGAGAAGCTGACCTTCAAGGTGATACCGGAGTCGGGGGTGCGCACCGGCAGCCTGCAGTCCGGCCAGGTCGACGCGATCGGCGGGGTGGCCCCGCAGGACGAGGCCGGGCTGAAGGGCTCCGGCTTCACCTTGAGCAGCCGGGCCAATCCGGGCCTCCCCTTCGCGCTGACCGCGAACGTGGCCCGGCCGATCACCAAGGACGTGCGGGTGCGCCGGGCGATCCAGAAGGCCGTTGACCGCGAGGAGGTGGTCGACACGGTCCTGAGCGACAGCTACAAGCCCGCCACCAGTGCGCTGGCGAGCACCACCGACGGCTACACCCCGCTGAGCGACCGGCTCGCGCAGGACCCGGTGGGCGCGGAGAAGCTGCTGGACGAGGCGGGCTGGAAGAAGGGGCCGGGCGGCGTCCGGACGAAGAACGGCAAGAAGCTGTCCCTGAAGATCATCTGGGCTGCCAACTTCGGGCCCAACCAGACGGCGCTGGAGCTGGTGCAGCAGCAGTTGAAGAAGGTCGGCATCGAGATCACCCTCCAGTCCACCTCGATCGGCGACTACGTCGCGCTGAGGCAGAAGGGCGACTACGACTTCTCCTGGGGCAACTCGACACGGGTCGACCCCGACATCCTGCGCACCGGGTTCTCCGGCAAGCTGCTCAACTTCGGGCACCTCGGCGACCGCGCGCTGGACGCCGTCCTCGACAAGGAGGCCTCGGCCGGCGATCCCACGCTGCGCGCCCGGCACGTCGCCGAGGCCCAGAAGATCGTCCTCGACAAGGCGTACCAGATCCCGGTGTTCGAGCTCACGACCGTGCTGGGCCTGTCCAAGAACGTGCACGACCTGGACTTCGAGGCCTCCTCGCGGTTGCAGTTCCACGAGACGTGGCTGTCATGAGGAAATACCTCGCGCGCCGACTCGCGCAGTCGGTGTTCGTCCTGTGGGCGGCGTTCACCCTGTCCTTCGCGGTCCTCTACCTGCTGCCGGGGGACCCGGTCTCCATCATGGCCGCGGGCGGCGGCGAGGCCAACGACGTGGGACCGGAGCAGATCACTGAGCTGAAAAAGACGTACGGCCTCGACAAGCCGCTCGTGGAGCAGTACGGCACCCAGCTCTGGCACGCGCTGCACGGCGACTTCGGGGTCTCGGTGCAGAGCGGCGACGAGGTCGGTCACCTGCTCGCCACGAGCCTGCCGAGCACCCTGCAACTCACCTCGGGGGCGCTGCTGCTGGCCCTCCTCCTGGGAGCGGGTACCGCACTGCTCGGGACCTACACCCGCTGGCGCTGGCTGCGGCAGACGCTGCTGTCGCTGCCCGCGCTCGGCGTCTCCTCGCCCTCCTTCCTGGTCGGTCTGGTGCTCGTGCAGCTCTTCTCCTTCCACTGGGGCCTGCTGCCCGCCATCGGCAACGAGGGCTTCAGCAGTCTGGTGCTGCCCGTGATCACCCTGTCGCTGCCCACGGGCGCGGTGATCGCCCAGGTCTTCGCCAAGAGTCTGCGCACCACGCTCACCGAGCCGTACGTGCAGACCGCGCTGGCCAAGGGCGCGAGCCGGGCGCGCGTGCACTTCCGGCACGCCACCCGGAACGCCTCCGTCCCGCCGCTGACGGTGGTGGGCATCCTGATCGGCAATCTGCTGGCGGGGTCGGTGATCGTGGAGACGGTGTTCTCCCGGAGCGGCGTGGGGCGGATCACCGCGACCGCCGTGAGCGCCCAGGACATTCCGGTGGTGCAGGGGCTGGTGGTGTTCGGCGCGCTGGTGTTCGTCCTCGCGAACCTGGCGGTCGACCTCGTCTATCCGCTGCTCGATCCGCGGATCACGGCCGCGGCGGTGGCCCGATGAGCGAGCTGCTGACCTCCGCCACCTCGGCTGGTCCGCCCTCGGCGCAGCGCCCGCCGGTGGAGCCCGCCCCGGCCGTCCACGAGGGCACCGGGAGGCGGGTGCGGCGCGCGGCCCGGTCCCTGGCCCGCTCCCCCGGCCTGGTCCTTTCGGTCCTGCTGCTCGCCGTGGTCCTCGTGTCCGCCGTGTTCCCGACCCTGTTCACCTCGCAGGACCCGCTCTCCGGCGTCCCCCGGGACCGGCTCCGGGGCCCGAGCGCCGCGCACCTCTTCGGTACCGACCAACTCGGCCGCGACCTGTTCTCCCGGGTGGTGCACGGTTCGGCGCTCTCGCTCCAGGCGACGGCGCTGGCGGTCGCCGTGGGCCTGGTGGTGGGCTCCCTGCTCGGACTGCTCGCCGGGTACCTGGGCGGCAGGGTCGACGACGTCCTGATGCGTCTGGCCGACGTCCTGCTCGCCATTCCGAACCTGCTGCTGTCGCTGGCCGTGGTGACCGCGCTGGGCTTCGGCACCGTCAAGGTCGCGATCGCCGTGGGAGTGGCCAGTGTGGCGAGTTTCGCCCGGGTCATGCGCTCGGAGGTACTGCGGGTGCGGGGCGCGGTGTACGTGGAGGCGGCGCGCTCCTCCGGCTCCCGCTGGTTCTCGGTGCTGGCCCGGCACGTGCTGCCCAATGCGTCGGGCCCGGTGCTGGTGTACGCCGCCGTCGACTTCGGCGCCGTCGTCCTGCAGGTGTCCGCGCTCAGTTTCCTCGGCTACGGCGCCGTCCCACCGGCCCCGGAATGGGGCGCCCTGGTCTCCGGCGGCCGCGACTACCTCGCTACGGCGTGGTGGCTGACGACGCTGCCGGGGCTGACGATCGCGGCCACCGTACTGGCCACCAACCGGATCTCCCGCGCGCTCGACGGGGAAGGCGGGCAGACACGATGAGCGGAGAACCACTGCTCGCCGTCAGCGGGCTGCGGGTGTCGTACCGCACGCGTTCGGGCCTGGTGCCCGCGGTACGGGGCGTCGACCTGACGGTGCGGCCGGGCGAGGTCGTCGCCGTGGTCGGCGAGTCGGGCTCCGGCAAGAGCACGACCGCGCACGCGCTCGTCGGACTGCTGCCTTCAGGCGGCGCGCTGGAGGGCGGGCGGGTCCTGTTCGACGGGGTCGATCTGGCCCGGGTGAAGGACAGGGAACTGCGGGCGCGGCGCGGTCGCGACATCGGGCTGATCCCACAGGACCCGATGGTCTCGCTCAACCCGGTGCAACGGGTCGGTGCTCAGGTCGCCGAGGTGCTGCTGATCCACGGGCTGGCCGACCGGGACGCGGCGGCCGGACAGGCGGTGCGCATCCTCGGCCAGGCCGGTCTGCCCGACCCCGAGGTGCGGGCGCGGCAGTATCCGCACGAGCTGTCCGGCGGGATGCGGCAACGGGTGCTCATCGCCGTCGCGGTCGCCGCCCGGCCGAGGCTGGTGATCGCCGACGAGCCGACGAGCGCCCTGGACGTCACGGTGCAGCGCCAGATCCTGGACCACATCGAGACCCTCACCCGGGAGTCGGGTACGGCCGTCCTGCTGATCACGCACGACCTCGGGGTCGCGGCGGACCGGGCGCAGCGGATCGTGGTCATGTCCCGGGGCGAGGTCGTCGAGGAGGGCCCCACCGGGCAGGTGCTGGAGGCGCCGCGGCACGCGTACACCCGGCACCTGCTGGCCTCCGCGCCGAGCCTGGCGGGCGGCAGGCTGGTGACGCAGCGCCGGGGAGCCTCGGCGGCCGGGCGGCGCCCCCGCCCCCGTTCGGCCCCGGCCGCCGCGGGCGCGAACCCAGCCACCACGGGCACGAGCCCAGCCACCACGGGCACGAACCCAGTCGCCCCGGGCACGAATCCGGCCACCGCGGAGGCCGCCGTCACCCCCGCCCGGGGTGTTCCCGCCGCGGATCTCGTGGTCGTCCGAGGTCTCGTGAAGGACTTCCCGCTGCCCGGCGCCCGGGGCGGGGCCAGGACGCTGCGGGCCGTCGACGACGTCGGCTTCCGCATCCCTCGCGGTGAGACCTTCGCCCTGGTCGGCGAGTCGGGCTCGGGCAAGTCCACGACGGCGCGCCTCGTGGTGCGGCTCGCGGAGGCTTCCGCGGGCAGCGTCGTGTTCGAGGGGCAGGACATCACCCGTCTGCGGGGCGGCGCGCTGCGGCGGACGCGGCGGCGGATGCAGATCGTCTACCAGAGCCCGTACGCCTCACTGAACCCGCGGCAGTCCGTGGCGCAGGTGATCGCCGAACCCCTGCGGGCCTTCGGTGTCGGCGGCCGGGCGGAGCGGGTCGAGCGCGCGGCCGGCCTGCTGGAGCGGGTGTCGCTGCCGGTCTCCGTGCTGCGGCGCAGGCCCGCCGAACTGTCCGGCGGGCAGCGGCAAAGGGTGGCGATCGCCAGGGCGCTGGCCCTGGAGCCGGATCTGGTGGTCTGTGACGAGCCGGTGTCGGCGCTGGACGTGTCCGCCCAGTCGCAGATCCTGGAACTGCTCGTCGACCTCCAGCGTGAGCTGGGGCTGAGCTACCTCTTCATCTCCCACGATCTGGCCGTCGTACGGCAGATCGCCGACCGCGTGGGCGTCATGCGGCACGGACGGCTGGTCGAAACGGGTACGACGGACGAGATCTTCGCGGGGCCCTCCCATCCGTACACCAAGGAACTGCTCGCCGCCATCCCCGGCGCCCGGCGGACACCCCTCACCTGAACCGGGCGGCCGGTAGTCCCGGACCCGGCACCACAGGCCCAACTCGACGCGAGGAGCATGGTTTTGGACGTCTACCCATCCTTGACCGACGTGGTCGGCAACACCCCGCTGGTGCGCTTCAACCGGGTCACCGGTGCGGCGCCTGCCCCGGTCTACGGGAAACTGGAGTACGTCAATCCCGGCGGCAGCGTGAAGGACCGCATCGCGCTGTCCATGGTCGAGGGGGCGGAGGCGGCGGGGCTGTTGCGGCCCGGCGGCACCGTCGTCGAGGGCACCTCGGGCAACACGGGGGTCGGCCTGGCCATGGTCGCCGCGCAGCGCGGCTACCGGTGCGTCTTCGCGATCCCGGACAAGAGCAGCGCGGAGAAGATCGCCGTGCTGCGCGCCTACGGAGCCGAGGTCGTCGTCTGTCCGGGCGACGTCCCCCGGGAGCATCCCGCCCACGTGCACTCCGTGGCCGCCCGCCTCGCCGTCGAGATCCCGGGCGCCTGGCTGGCCGACCAGTACGACAACCCGGCGAACCCGCGGGCCCACTACCGCGGCACCGGGCCGGAGATCTGGCGGCAGACCGACGGGAGGATCACCCATCTGGTGGCCGGGATCGGCACCGGCGGCACCATCACGGGAACCGGCGAGTACCTGAAGGAGGCGAGTGGTGGCCGGGTGACGGTCGTCGGGGCGGACCCCGAGGCCTCGGTCTACTCGGGCGGTGACGGCGGCCCGTACCACGTGGAGAGCATCGGCCACTTCCGGCACCCCGAGACGGTCGAGGACACCTGGCCGCGGTCCTATCACCCGGAGGTCGTCGACCGCTTCGAGCGGATCAGCGACCGGGACTCGCTGCTGACCGCCCGGCGGCTGGCCCGCGAGGAGGGCTTGCTGGTCGGCGGTTCCGCCGGGACCGCGGTCGCCGCCGCGCTGCGGGTGGCGGCCGCTCTGACACCGGAGGATCTGGTCGTCGTCCTGCTGCCGGACTCCGGTCGCAACTACCTGTCCAAGGTCTTCGACGACGGCTGGCTCGGGCAGCTCGGACTGCTGGAGGAAGAGGTGCCGGGCTGAGAGCCGCCGGGACCGGGGCGCCACCTGGGCGCCCGGTCGTGGACGGGGGCCGGAACCGTTCTCACGGGGCGCCGGACACCAGAGACTTGGCGAAGCAGATGCTGAACGGGTCCTTCTCGTACGGCGGGTAGGCGGGCACACGCTGCCAGCCCGCCCGCACGTACAGGCCCTGGGCCTCGGGCTGCAACTCGCCCGTCTGGAGCCACAGTCGGCGCGTCCCCCGTTCGGCGGCGGTCGTCTCCACCGCGGTCAGGGCCGCTTTGGCCAGACCGCTTCCGCGGTACCCGGGCACGACGAACACCCGCTTGACCTCCACGCGGTCCGGCAACGCCCGCAGCGAGGCCGTGGCGACCGGCAGACGGCCGGCGTACCCCACCCAGGTGATCAGGATCTCCTCGGCAACCGGCTGCGGCGGCCGCACCCTGCGGTGCTCGAACGGGGCGTAGCGCGGGGCGAGTTCGGTGTCCATGAGACGGCGCAGCCCGCTGGGTGCCGGGGCGTCCCAGCCCTCGGCCGTCCAGCGGACGGTGGCCGGGTGGCCGGTGGGTGTCGTGGTCACAGGGTCTCCTCGGGGACGGGAGCGGGCGCCCGCGGGGATGTGGCGGGACGGCGGTGGACGGTGGCACGGCGCGAAACGGACAGGACGAGGCCGGCCAGGAGCAGGCCCGCGCAGACGCCCATGGACAGCGCGAACGCGGTCCGCGGGACTCCCTCCTCGTGCGCGGCCCCGCGGAGGTAGACCCCTGACACGGCGCTGAGGCAGACGGCCGCGGCGATGCGCTGGGCCATCTGCAGGACGCCCCCGGCCAGTCCGGCCGCCTCCGCGGGGGCGTGCTGGAGCACCTGGGCCTGGTTGGGCGAGACGGTGAGTCCCGAGGCTGCGCCGACCACCGCCTGGGCCGCGGCGAGCGTCACGGGCAGCGCCGCGACCGGCACGGTGAGGGTCACGGCGGCGCTCGCCACGAGGGCGCCGGCACCGAGGGCGAGGCCCAGGCTCACCGCTCGCGGGCCGAGGCGGCGCACCACACGCCAGGCCACCGCCGAGGACAGGCCCATGGCGAGCGCCGAGGGCAGCGCGACCGCCGCTGTGGCCAGGGCGGACAGGCCGAGCCCCGCCTGGAGGAACACGGTCAGCACGAGTGACGCGGCCATCGAGGAGCCGAACTGCGCCATCGCGACGGCGGTCCCGAGGAGGTACGGCTTCGAGGCCGCCAGGGCGGGATGCAGCAGGGGCGGGCGTTTCGCCCGGGAGCGCAGGCGCTGCTGCACGCCCAGGGCGGCGCCCGAGACGGCTGCGGCCGCCGCCCACGACGCGGCGCCGCCGAGACTGTCCGGAGTGGTGATGAAGGGCAGCATCAGCGTCAGCGTGAGCATCCCGGCCAGCAGGAGGCCGCCCACGTCGAGGCCGCTGTGCCGGGCGGTGCGGCGCGGCGGGGGCAGCCGGCGGGAGGCCAGGAACAGGGTGGCGACGGCGCACGGGGCGCTCAGCAGGAGGCACAGCCGCCAGCCCGCGCCGGGACCGAATCCGGCGACGAGCGCCCCGCCGAGGGGTGGCCCGAGCCCCGCCGCGAGGCCCCCGACGACCGCGTATCTGCCGAGCGCCCGGGACCGCTCCTCACTCGCGAAGACGTCCTGAAGGGTGCCGATGACCTGCGAGTTGACGAGTCCGGCACCGGCTCCCTGCACCAGGCGGGCGGTGATCACGGTGCCGGGGGCGCCCGCGGTGGCCGCCACCAGTGCGGCGGCCAGGAAGGCCGAGAGCCCCAGGACGAACAGGCCCTTGCGCCCGCGTACGTCACCGAGGCTGCCACCGGGGACCAGGGCGAGGCCGAAGGCCAGCGAGTAACCGGCCACGATCCACTGGACGCCGGAGGGGCCCGCCGCCAGTGAGTCCCGCAGCGACGGCAGGGCGATGTTGAGGACCGACTGGTCGACGAGGGTGGTGGCGCCGGCCGCCAGGCACACCAGCAGCACGCGCCGCCCGGCGCGGCCTTCTTCTCGCGGCATGGTCACCTGTGTCCGTGGAGCTGTGGCGGGGGCAGACGTCGGGGGCGGACTTCAGCGGCAGGAGCGGCCCACGCGGTCTGTCCGTCGCCCGGCCCGAAGGGGGAAGAGGAGCGCCACGCGGGTGGGTCCGGTGGGGTCCATGACCGGAATCCCATCACACCCCCAGGCACACGTCCGGTGCTGTCGCGAGGTGTTCATACGGCTGCCACACCACGCCGGAGGTGGTGGCGGCCACGCCGCCTACAGCCGCCCGGCCTCGACGATCCGGCGCAGGAACCTCTTGGTGCGCTCCTCGCGGGGAGCGCCGAAGACCTCCGACGGTGCGCCGCGTTCCAGCACCACTCCGCCGTCCAGAAAGCACACCTGATCGGCGACCTCCCGCGCGAAGGCCATCTCGTGGGTGGCGATGACCATGGTCATGCCCTCGTCCTTGACCTCGCGGACCAGGCCGAGGACCTCGCCGACCAGCTCGGGGTCCAGGGCCGCGGTGATCTCGTCCAGGAGCAGCAGCCGGGGCCGTACCGCCAGTGCCCGCACGATCGCCGCCCGCTGCTGCTGTCCGCCGCTGAGGCGGTCCGGGTACTCGTCGGCCTTGTCGGCGAGCCCGAGCCGCTCCAGCAGGTCGCGGCCGCGTTCCCCGGCCTCCTGCCGGGAGAGCCCGTGGACGCGCCGCGGGGCGAGCGTGATGTTCTGCAGGACGGTCAGGTGCGGAAAGAGGTTGTACGCCTGGAACACCACGCCGATCCGGCGGCGTACCGCGTCGGAGTCGGCCCGTGGATCGGTGATCTCCTCGCCGTCGAGCCAGATGGCCCCGTCGTCCACCTCCTCCAGGAGGTTGGCGCAGCGCAACAGGGTGGACTTCCCCGACCCGGAGGCGCCGATCAGGGCGGTCACCGTGTGCGGGGCGACGTCGAGACCGACCCCGCGCAGGACCGGCGAACCGCCGAAGGACTTGCGGACCGCCTCCATCCGCAGCACGGGGACCGGCTCCGGCTCGCTCATACGATCCCTCCCTGGGCCCGCCGCCGGTCCATGCGGGCCGTCACCCAGTCGGTGAGCCGTGTCATCGGGATGGTCAGCGCGACGAAGACGAGCCCGGCGACGACGTAAGGGGTGTAGTTGAAGTCCTTGCCGGCGATGATCTGCGCCGCGTAGACGGCGTCCACCGCACCGGCGATCGACACGAGTCCGGTGTCCTTCTGGAGCGACACGAGGTCGTTGAGGAGCGGCGGCACCACGCGGCGGACCGCCTGGGGCAGTACGACGAAGCGCAGCGTCTGGCCGCTGCTGAGCCCGAGGGAGCGGGCCGCGGCGCGCTGCGAGGGGTGCACGGAGTCGATGCCCGCGCGGAAGACCTCCGCGACGTACGCCGAATAGGTCAGTACGAGGGCGGCACCGCCCAGGAGCACCGGGTCGCTGGTCACGCCTTGGAGACGCAGCGCGGGCACTCCGAAGACCACCATCAACAGGCAGATGATGAGCGGCAGTCCGCGGAAGAAGTCGGTGTACGCGGTGGCCAGCGCCCGCACCGGGAAGAAGACCGGGCCGCGCAGGGTGCGGGCCACGGCCAGCAGGAGGCCGATCACCAGGACGGCGGCGCCGCACACCACCAGCATCCGCAGGTTGAGCCACAGGCCCTCCAGGACGCGCGGCAGGGCGAGGCGCGTGTAGTGGGCGCTGAAGAAGGTCTCCCTGGTGCGGTCCCAGCCGGGCGAGTGGGTGATCAGGAGGTACAGCACGGCACCGGTCACGAGGGTGCTGGTCGCGGCGATCGCCGTCGCCCGCCGGGTGCGGGCCCGGCGGTACCGTTCGCGTGCGAGACGGCGTGGCGAGGGGACATAGGCGTCCTCGTCGTCAGCGAGTGCCTTGTTCGGCGTCCGCGGGGTCCGTGGCATCCGCGGCGTCCGCGGGGTCCGTGGCATCCGCGGTGTCCGCGGTGTCACCTGAGTACCGGTGCGTCGACGGCTTCGGAGAGCCACTTCTTCTCCAGGCCGGCGAGCGTGCCGTCCTCGCGCAGGGCGTCCACCGCGTGGCTCACGCAGGGGGTGAGTGCGCTCTCCCGGTCCAGGACGAGTCCGAACTGCTCGGGTCGCGCGCCCGAGTCGGGGAACTGGCCGACGACCTCGGCCTCGGGCACCTCTGCCCCGGTGATGTAGAAGGCGGTGGGCAGATCCACCACGATGGCGTCCACCTGGCCGTTCTTCAGGGCGGACTTGGCGAAGTCGTTCTTCTGGTAGACGGCGGGGTGCTGCGCCGGTTTCACCACCTCGTTGATGAAGTCGAGGCTGGTGGTGCCCACCTGGGCGCCCAGCTTCACGTCCTTGAGGTCGGCGACGCTCTTCGCGCGGGCGGCCTTGGACGACTTCAGGGCGATGACGGCCTGCCGTACGTCGTAGTAGCCGGAGGAGAAGGCGACGGCCTTCTCGCGTTCCTCGCTGATCGAGACCTGATTGATGTCGAAGTCGAACTTCTTGGCGCCGGGGGCGAACGAGCTGTTGAACGGCACGGTCCGCCAGACCACCGCGTCCCGGTCGTAGCCGAGCCGTTTCGCCACGGCGTACGCCACCGCGGACTCGAACCCCTTGCCGCTGGACGGCTTGTCGTCGACGAACCAGGGCGCGTACGCGGGTTTGTCGGTTCCGACGGTCAGCTTCCCCGGCACCTCGGTAGCGAGTTTCCCCGGGGCGCACGACGCGCTCGCGTCCCCCTTGCCCGATGCCTTCTCCTCCGGTTGGGGAGAGCAGCCGGCAAGCGCCGCGCACAGGGCGACGGCAGCGCAGAGGGCGGTGAGGGGGACGCGGTCGACGAGAAGCATAGCCAGAGCCTCGCAGTGCCCGGACCGGTCTGTCGAGACAGTTGTCCGCATACTGGGAGCGGGTGTTGCGGCCGTGTGAACACGGCTGTTCCCACCGGGAGGGGCGGGGGGCCTCCGCGACGGACACCGCGCCCCGGCCGCCCCGCCGCAGCGGAGGCGACCGGGGTGTCCTGGAGGGAGCCGGGTGCGAGGGCGGGGGCGATGGTGCCGTCTCACTCGGGTGGTGCCGTCTCACTCTCCTCGCGCGGACTCCTGTTCACGGGGGTCGGCCGAGAGGGCGTCCCCACTCTCCCCCGCCCGCCGGTGCGGCCTGCCGGGGCCCTTCTCGCCTGTCTCCGCCTCTTCGAACTCCTTGAGGACCTCCTCGACGGCGGTCTGCGGCGCCGCTTCCCCCCGGGCACCGGAAGCCCGGTGGTCCGTACGTCGCTGCCGGTCGTTCTCCGTCATGACGCTCCTCTCCCTTCCTCTGCTTCGCCCTGCGGGCCTGAGTCGGTCAGGTGCCCGGGACGGAGGGCCTCATGCGTAAGGCCCTTCCGGCCGCCCACGCGGGCTGAGCGTCCGACCCGCCGTCCGCGCACCGCGCGGGGCGCCGTTCGCCCTCCGCCATGTTTCGGGCAGGACGGCGGCCGGGAAACGTGTCGGACATGATCATGATGCGGGATCTCGTACGAGGTGGTGTCGCGGGCGCCGCCGGAACGACCGTGCTGAACGCCGTGACCTATGCCGACATGGCGTGGCGGGGCAGGGCCTCCAGCGGGGCTCCCGCTGAGGTCGTGGACAGGCTCCTCCGGGCGGCGGGCCATCCGGTCCCCGGTTCGGGTGACAGCCGCGACAACCGGCTCACCGGCCTGGGCGCGCTGTCCGGCATCGCCGTGGGCTGCGGCACCGGAGTGGCCGTCGCCCTCCTGCGCCGTGCGGGGGCCCGCCTGCCGTGGTGGCTGGGCGGAGTGGTCACCGGCGCTCTCGCCCTGGCCGCCACCGACCTGCCCATGGCGCGACTGGGCGTCAGCGACCCGGGGATCTGGTCGGCCGGGGACTGGGCCTCGGACGCCGTTCCGCACCTGGCCTACGGGCTGGTGACCTACTCCGTCGTGACGGCCGGGCAGCGGTGACGGCGCGTCAGGCCCCGGGCGGTATCAGGGCGCGACGCGGACCGAGATGACCTCGTAGACGAGGGCCGCGCTCAACTGCGGCCCGTGGCAGGTCAGCTGACGCGGCGGCGTCCGGTGGGACCGCACCTCGACCTCGAAGGCCTCCGGGCCACCCGCGTGTCGTCCGGTGACGCGGATGCTCCAGTGGTCGTCGACGCGGGACGTCCGGGCCACCGCGTAGTCGTGCCGGCCGGCCGGGCCGAAGCGTCCGAGGACCGCCGCGACCGCCGCCTGTTGCGGCGGGAAGAGGTCCGTGTACCCGCGCAGGTGCGCGGCGTGCACTCGGCCGGACAGGTGCTCCCCGACGGCCTCGACGGACGATCCGGCGTCGAGGCGGCCGTAGTAGACGCCGTCGGGCGCGACGACGAGATTGCCGGCGAACCTGTCGCCGCCCACGTGCGTGCACTCCCACACCAGATCCGGCCAGCGGTCGCTGAGGGCACGCGCCACGGGCCGTCCGCGCACCGCGCAGCAGGTGTCGTGCCGGCCGTGGGCACAGACGAGGACCACGGGGGGAAGGCCGGGTTCACCGGGGGCGCCGAGAGCACCCGCGATCTCCGCCAGGTCCTCGTCCCGGCTCCACGTGCCCCACCGCTGGCGGTGCGCTCCGCGGCGGTCGTAGCGCAGTACGGCCCAGCGCGGGGGCCCCTCGGGCGTGCGGCGTCCGTGCCGCCTGACCAGGAGCACCCGTGCGCGCGCCTCCCGGGCGGCGCCGTACACGCGCGCCTTGGTCGCGGGGTCGAGATCGAGGCCGTCGAATCCGTTGGGGGGCCAGCCGCCGCGGTACTCGACGAGGACCCAGACGACGCCGTACGGCGCCGTGCCCGTGATCGGGTCGCCGCGGGCCTCGGCGGCGTCGGCGCAGAAGAAGCGTCCGCTCGCGGTCACGGCGGCGACGTCGGTGTTCTTCGGTCCGCGGGCACGAGCACGCCCGCGTGCAGCAGTCGTGCGACGAGGGCGACGCCGAGGTCACCGGCGGTGTGGACCGCTCCGTCGAGCAGGCGGGCCACCGCCGGAAGGTCCTGCTCGGGGAAGTCGAGCCAGCCGACGCGCGTGGTCAGACGCCTGCCCTCCAGCCTGGCTTCCAGCGCCTCACGCAGCCGTACCGGCGAGCGGGGGCCGAGCCCGTCGACGGCCGCGCGCTGGGCCAGCGGACCCAGCGGCGCCGGGCGTGCCTGGCGCCGCCTCATCCGGTGGAACAGTGGGGCGGGATCGGCCTGCGCGAGGGCCTGTGCGAGGCGGTCGCGGACCATGTCGAGTTCGCCGTCCGGATCGTCCACACCCAGCGGCAGGGAGGCGCGCGTCCCGGGGTCGTCCCGCAGCGCCGCGAGTGCGGACTGGGCGAGTTGTTCGGCCAGCGCGTACCGGGTCCAGTTGTGGACTCCGAGCGTCAGGTGCACCGAGACCTCGCCCTGCGCCCGCGCCGCGTGCAGCCAGCCCCGCGGCAGATAGAGGACGTCGCCGGGCGCGAGCACGGTGTCGAGGTACGGGGTGTCCTTCGCGGCCTCGGCGACGGCGGTGCGGCGGTCGGTCCAGGGCTGGTCGCGCAGCGGGTCGGGGTGAATGGGGCGGTGGACGAGCCAGCGTTTGGTGCCCTCGATCTGCAGGACGAAGACGTCGTGGACGTCGTAGTGGTCGTCGAATCCGCGGTTCTGGGGCGGGGTGACGTAGGCGTTCGCCTGCACCGGATGGCCCAGTTCGGTGCCCAGCCGGGCGGTGAACTCCGCCACCGGGCTCCACGTACGGTGCAGCGCCTGCAGGACGAGCGTGGCGCCGTCGGCGAACTCGCGCCACAGGGCGGTGTCGTCGAGCTGGTCGGGAACGGTGGCACCGACGCCCGCGGCGGAGGTGAAAGCGGACTCCGGAAGGGTCGAGCCGTCCTTGGCCACGCGCAGGAAAGGGGTGCGCAGTCCGCGGCGCGAGACCAGTTCGTCCACGGCGTCGGCGGAGAACAGGTCGGAGAAGTCGCTCGCGCCGCGCGTGAGCAGCGCCGTGCGCGCCCATACCTCACGGGCGAACTCTTCGCGGGGCAGCCCGGTCAGACGTGCCTCCAGGACCCCGGCGGCCGCTGTGGCGCCGGGGTCCTGGTGCTCGGTCCGCGAGGTGGTCAAGAGCGGTCGCCCGAATCGTCGGCGCCGCCGTCCGCCCCGCCGTCGTGCACCCCGGGCGTACCCGACGCGCCGCCGTCCGCAGGGCCTTCCGCCCCACCGTCCGCACCCCCGTCATGCACCCCCGGCGTACCCGACGCGCCGCCGTCCGCGGGGCCCTCCGCCCCACCGTCCGCCCCGCCGTCGTGCACCCCGGGGGTACCCGACGCACCACCGTCCGCGGGGCCTTCCGCCCCACCGTCGGCGCCCCCGTCATGCACACCGGGCGTACCAGCCGCACCGCCGTCCGCCGGGCCTTCTTGCTGGTTCGGGTCCTGCTCGGGGTTGCTCATCGTTCCTCCCGCGCGTCGAATGGCTGACGCGCCGGACTCCCGTAGGAGAGCTCCGGCGCCAGGCAGGGTGATCCCTCGTGGGCACCGCCGCGATCAGCGTACTGCTAGGGGATGAAAGTCTCGATACGAGAGGAAATGGACCCTAGGCACGATCCCGGCTAAAACCGTCATACCGGACGACTCCGCGCGGTTCGCCTCGGCCGGCCCCGCCCGGATCATCGCGCTGACCGGCCACCCGGCGCTCTACGCCGACTGGCGGCCGAGGGCCCTGCCGGCACCCACCTCTCCGTCCGGGCCCGGGACGGTCTGCCCGGCATCGGGCCGGCCGAGCCGTGGTGCCTGCCGCACTCCGAGGTCACCGTGCCCGGTGACCACTTCAGCGTTCCGGAGGACCGTTCCGGCACCACCGCCCTGGCCGTCGACGCCCGGCTCTCCGAGCGGCTTCGCGCGGACCCGTCCCGACGTGAGCTCCCGGATGACCACCGGGAGGCCGGGGAGCGGCCGGGCCCATGGCCCTCGCCCGCCGACGGCGGTCAGCGCGCGCGCCCGGCCTGTGTGGCCCCGTCGCGGCGCGGGCGGCCCGGCCGCTGAGGCGTCCGCGGGGCACGGAAGGCGGCGGCCGGTGCCCGCGGAGTCAGTCCGACTTCGGGGGTTTGCGCGTGTCGAACGCGAAGAGGGTGTTCTCGGTGGCGGCCACGATCACCGCACGGCCCGCGACCGTCACGCGGGGGCTCGCGGCCTGCTCGCCCGTCAGACCGTCGGCCCGCGGGTTCGTGGTCCACAGGAGGCTGCCGTCGTGCGGGGACAGCGCGAGGACCCGGCCCGTGGCCGAGCTGAAGTACAGCGCGCCGGCTCCGGCGGCGGGGCCCGACGCGCCCTCCACGCTTGTCTGCCGCGACCACTTCTTCCGGCCGGTGACGGGGTCGAGCGCCGTGACGAGCCCGGTCTGTCCGCTCACGTAGAGGGTGCCGTCCGCCATGCCGGGCGCCCCCGCGTAGGTCCTGGCCAGACGGGAGTAGGTGACCTTCCGCGAGGCGGGGTCGACCCGCGCCACCCCGTCGTAGCCCGTCAGGTCCATTTTCTCCCTGTGCTCCTTGAGGAGGACCAGCTCGCCGCCGGCGACGCCCATCGGCACGGCGGGGCCGTCGACCTCGATGGGCCTTCCGAGCGTGCCCGAGCGGCGGTCTACCGCGTACAGGGTGGGGTGGCGCACCGCCGAGGCGTCCACCTCGGTACGCGTCGCGCACATCGCGAGGAGCCGTGCGCCCGCCGGGACGGGAGCGCACTGCGTGCCCGCGGGGAAGGACCTCGTCCAGGCGAGTTCACCGCTGTGCGCGTCGCGGGCCTCGAAGCGGGAGTCGGAGGCGTCGACGGTCACGACGGCGGAGCCGGCCACCACGGCGTCCCGCGTCCGCCCCGTGACGGCGTGCGACTGGGCGCCGGACGGCACGGACCACAGCTCCCGGCCGCTCTCGGCGTCGACGGCCACCACCTCGCTGCGAGGGCTCTGCGGATCGTCCTCGGCGGCGAGGCGGTAACCGAGCACCGTGTCGCCGGTCGCGCCCACCAGATGCATGCCCTGGACGGGGACCCCCGGGCTCTTCACCGTCCACGCCCGCGAGCCGTCCCGGGCGCTGACACGGGTCGCGACGACGCCGCCGCCCCCGCAGAACAGCGCGTCCCCGCGCAGGACGCACCGCAGCTCGTCGGGGATGTCCGGGCGGCCGCCCGGCACCGTCTCGCGCCACGGTTTGAAGCCCTCCAGAAGCGCGGCGCCCGGCGCCGCGACGCTGTCACCCCGGGGGCCGGCGCCGTCCCCGCGCGAGCCGCCCGACTCCAGCACCGCGACTCCCCCGCCGATCGCCGCCACCGCGACGGCGGCCGCGAGCACAGGACGCCACCGGCCCCGCAGACGCCGGCCGGGGCGGGCGTCGCCGACGGGGCCGGGAAGGGCCGGAGCGGCGGGCGGGACGTCCGGCGCCGGGGTGGCGGGCGTCGCGGAGTGGTGCTGCGTGATCGTGTCGCGGGTGCGGCCCGCGTCGATCCCGTTCGCGTGGGTCCCGCCGAGGTCGGCCGGCAGGTCCCGCAGCAGTACGAGGAGTTCGTCGGCCGAGGGCCGCCGCTCGGGCTCCTTGTCCAGGCACGACTCGACGACCGCGAGCAGAGCAGTCGGCACGGCTCCCAGCGACGGTTCCTCGTGCACCACCTGATACGCCGTCATGTAGGGGCTGTCCGCGTCGAAGGGTCCGCGGCCCGTCGCGGAGTACACCAGCAGCGTCCCCAGCGAGAAGACGTCGGACCCCGGCCCCACACCACGCGGCGTCTGCAGCTGCTCCGGCGACATGAAGGGCGGCGTACCGATGACCCGCCCCGTCATCGTCAGCGTCTGCTGGTCCACGGCGCGCGAGATCCCGAAGTCGATGACGCGCGGTCCCTCGGGCGAGAGCACGACGTTCGAGGGCTTCAGGTCACGGTGGACCACCCCTACCCGGTGGATGTCGCGCAGCGCCTCCGCCAGCCCGATGGCGAGCCGTCTCAGCTCCCCTCCGTTCAGCGGGCCCTCGCGCGTGATGCGCTGGGCGAGCGTGTGCCCCTCGATGTAGGTCGTCGCCATCCACGGCTGCTCGGCCTCGGGGGCGGCGTCGACCACGGCGGCGGTGAAGGCGCCGCTCACCCGCCTCGCGGCGGCCACCTCCTGGCGGAACCGGATGCGGAACTCGTCGTCCCCCGCGAACTGCTGGTGGATCAGTTTGATCGCGACGGGCCGTCCCGAACTCGTACGGGCGAGAAAGACCGTACCCATTCCCCCCGCGCCGAGCCGCGCCTCAAGCGGATAGCCGCCGATCTCCACTGGATCACCTGCGCGCAGCGACACTCTCGCCGACCTCCTGTCCCCCGTGCACCTCTGCCGAGCCTTCGTACCTGTCCCGCACCCCAACCTAGCGGCAGAGCGGTACGGGAGAGTGCGGCGGGTGAGGTGCGGGCAGCGGGCCGCTCCCCGGCGTCGGTTCAGGCGCGGCCGGCCTCGCGCCGGCTCGGGGCGTCGTGGCGGCCGATGGGGATCACCAGCGGGGTGCCGCTGACCGGGTCCGTGGCCACCTGGCAGCGCAGTCCGAAGACGTCCTCGACGGTCTCGGCGGTGATGACCTCGTCGGGTGCGCCCTCGGCGACGATCCGGCCGGACTTCATGGCGATCACGTGGTCCGCGTACCGGCACGCCTGGTTGAGGTCGTGCAACACCATCACGACGGTGCGCCCCTCGCTCCGGTTGAGGTCGATGATCAGGTCGAGCACGTCGATCTGATGGGCCAGGTCGAGGTAGGTGGTCGGCTCGTCGAGCAGCAGGACCGGCGTGCCCTGGGCAACCGCCATGGCGATCCAGGCCCGTTGACGCTGTCCGCCGGAGAGTTCGTCCACGGCGCGGTCGGCCAGCTCGGTGACGCCGGTCGCGGCGAGGGCCTCGTGCACCGCTAGCTCGTCGGTCTTCGTCCACTGCCGCCACCACGTCTGGTGCGGGGAGCGCCCCCGGTTGACCAGATCGATGACGGTCAGCCCCTCGGGGGCCACGGGTGACTGCGGGAGGATGCCGAGCCGCTGCGCGAGTTCCCGCGCGGGGATGGAGTGCAGTGCGCGTCCGTCCAGCGTCACGGCGCCCCGCCGCGGTGCCAGCAGCCGGGCCAGGGCGCGCAACAGGGTGGACTTCCCGCAGGCGTTGGCCCCGACGATGGCGGTGACCCGGCCGGGTGGGACCACCAGATCGAGTCCGGCGACGACCGCGCGGTCGTCGTAGCCCAGATGCAGGCTCTCGGCCCGCAGGTCGGGGTCGGCGGTAGTCATCGGTCAGCCTCCTGAGCCCGCGCGGTTGACGCGGATGAGCAGCCAGAGCAGCACCGGGGCGCCGAGCACCCCGGTCACGATCCCGACGGGCAGTTCGGTGCCGGGGACCAGTTCGCGGGCGACGACGTCGGACGCGAGGACGACGAGGGCACCGGTCAGGCCGGCCGCGAGCGGCGGCGGCCAGGCCGTGCGGCACAGCCGCTGGGCGATCTGCGGGGCCGCGAGCGCGACGAACGCGACGGGTCCGGCGGCAGCCGTCGCGAAGGCCACCAGCCCGACGCCGGTCACCAGGACGACGAGCCGGACGAGCTGGACCCGGGTGCCGAGCCCCTGAGCCACGTCGTCGCCGAGCAGCAGGGTGCGCATCAGTCGTCCGACCAGGAGGGTCACCGGCACCAGCACCGCGAGGGACGCGGCGAGCGGCGCGGCCTGCTGCCAGTCGCGGCCGTTCAGGTTGCCGACCATCCAGCCGAGCGCGGCCTGCGCCTGGAACCGGCCGCCCCGGGCGACCAGGAAGTCCGTGGCGCTGAGGCACATCCACGACACCCCGATGCCGACGAGGATGATCCGGTAGCCGGTGGTGCCCCGGCGCCAGGCGAGCCCGTACACCAGCAGGGCGCTGACGAAGGCGCCCAGGAGCCCGAGCGCCTGGGTGCCCAGGCCGAAGTCCCAGCCCAGGACGATGCCCGCGACGACGGCCGTCCCGGCGCCCTGCGTCAGGCCGATCATGTCCGGACTGGCCAGCGGGTTGCGGGTCATCGTCTGGAACAGGGCACCGGACATGCCGAGGGCGAGCCCGGCGAGCAGCCCCACCACGGCTCGGGGCAGCCGCAGTTCCCGGACGACGAGAAGGGTGCCCGGGTCGCCGGAGCCCAGCAGGGCGTGGGCCACGTCGGGCAGCGGGATTGGGTACTCGCCGACCGACACGTGCCAACACAGCGTGAGGAACACCGCGACGCACAGCCCCGCGCAGACCACGAGGTGCCGGGGGCGTACGAAGCCGGAGACGGGCGGGACGGTGAGACGGAAGGGCCGGGCGCCGCCGGGACGCGGCGTCCGGGCCGGAGCCGTCGGGGGCGCAGCCGCGGGTGCCTGGGCCGTCGGGGGCAGGGCGTCGGTGGGCACGGTCATACCTCCGCGAGTCGTCGTCGGCGGACCAGGGCGATGAAGAAGGGCCCGCCGACGAAGGCGACGACGACACCGGCCTGGATCTCGCTGGGGCGGTCCACGACCCGGCCGAGGAGGTCGGCCGCGAGCAGCAGCGCGCCCGCCAGGGCTGCCGAGAGCGGCAGCAGCCATCGGTGGTCGGGGCCGAGCCGGGCGTACTGGGCGAGCACGCGGGCGGCGTGCGGCACGACCAGTCCGACGAAGACGACGGGGCCGATCGCCGCGACGGCCGCGCCGGTGAGCAGGGTGACGGCGACGACGCCCTGGAGCCGGACCAGGCCCAGCCGCCGGCCGAGCGAGGCGGCGACGTCGTCGCCGAGGGCGAGACTGTTGAGCGCGGGGGCGCCGGCCAGCGCGAGCAGCGCCCCGGCGGCGAGGAACGGCAGGACGCGCAGGACGGTGGTGGAGTCCTGGTCGGCGAGCGAGCCCGCCGACCAGAAGCGGTAGCGGTCCAGCGCCTCCGGATCGACGAGCACGAGGGCGCTGGTGAGCGAGGACAGCACGGCGGTCACCGCGACCCCGGCGAGGGCCAGTTTCATCGGGGTGGTGCCGGAGCGTCCGAGCCGGCCGAGGAGGTAGACGACGACGCTCGCCGCCATCGCTCCCGCGAAGGCGAACCAGATGTAGCCGAGGAGGGAGCCGATGCCGGCCACCCCGGCGGCCAGTACGACGGCGAAGGCCGCTCCCGCGCTGACGCCGAGGATGCCGGGGTCGGCGAGCGGGTTGCGGGTCAGCGCCTGCATCACGCCGCCCGACAGGCCGAGGGCGCCCCCCGCCGCGAGGCCCAGCGCGGTACGCGGCACCCGTACCGACCACACGATGTCCTCGGTGCGGACCGGGACCTGCTGTCCGGTCAGGGCCTTGAGCACCTGTCCCGGCGGGATCTGCACAGCGCCGAGGCCGAGGGACAGCAGGCACAGCACGAGCAGTCCGACGACCAGCCCGCCGACGAGCAGGGCGGGCCGCCATCGGGCGGGGCGGGTCATGGGGTCGGCTCCACGGTCGGCATTCCTCAAGAAGGTGGTTCGGGCGGTGGGCGGGCGGGTGTGCCGGAGGTCAGGACGCCGGCACGGAGACCTTGGTGGCGGGCTTGCCGTCGACGGCGGCCGCGAGGGCGGGGACGAGCCGGTCGACCGTGTAGGGCAGACTCAGGGGGCTCACGAAGGAGACCGCGCTGCCGAAGTGGCTGCTCTCCTTGATCAGCACCTCCCGGCCCTGCCGGGCGACGTCGAGCTTGCCGTAGAGCGGGTTGGCGTGCAGCTTCTTCTCGTCCTTCGCCGGATCGGTGACGATCCAGACGACGGCGTCGGTGTCGAGAAGGTCGGTGCGTTCCTTGCTGATGTTGGCGCCGAACGCGTCGCCGACGACCTTGCCGAGGCCGGCGGGGAGCGTGAACCCGAGGGCGCTCAGCAGCCGGGACCGGTTGTCCTGCGGGCCGTAGACGTACATGCCTTCGTACGGTGTGGCCATCACGGCGCCTGCGCCCTTGAACTCGGGGTGGTCGGCGGCCGCGTCGCTGATGTGCTTCTCGGTTCTCGCGACGAGCTTCCCGGCCTCGTCCGGACGGCCGAGCGCCTTGCCGATCTGCTCGGTCTGGTCCTGCCAGGAGATGCTCCAGTCCGGGCCGTCCTTCGGCTGGGCGACGACCGGGGCGATCTTGGAGAGGGTGCGGTACTGGTCCTTGGTGAGGCCCGAGTACAGCGCGAGGATCAGGTCGGGGTGGAGCGAGGCGATCTTCTCGACCTGGGGTCCGGTGCCGTTGTCGTGCAGCACGGTGGGCAGGGGCTTGTCGCCGAGCGCGTCCTTCGCCCAGGGGCCGATGGCGCCCTTGAAGTTGCCGAGCCACTCGGTGGTGCCGACCGGGACCTTGCCGAGGGCGAGGACGGCGTCCTGGTCGGAGAGGCCGACGGTGACGATACGCCGGGGTTCCGCCTTGATTGTCGTGGCGCCGTACTTGTGGGTGAGGGTGACCGGGAAGGCTCCCTTGTGCGCCGCACCGCCGGATGCGGAGGCGCTGTGGTCGTCACCTTCGCCGGAGCCGCAGGCGGCTGCGCCGAACAGCAGGAGGGCGGACGCGACCGCGGCGGTCAGCCGGGAGCGGTGGGGCAGGCGGAACATGGCGATTTCCTTCGGGGCGGGGGTCGGTACGCAAAGGGGCCGGTGAGAGGACCGGGTTCAGGGGTGGTCGCCGGTGCGGCTGCCGGACCAGGCGCGCCACAGCCTCGCGTACGGGCCGTCAGCGGCACGGAGTTCCTCGTGGCCGCCGTTCTCGACGACCCGGCCGGACTCCAGCACGACGATCCGGTCGGCGGCCGCGGCCTGGGTGAGCCGGTGGGCGACGATCAGGGCGGTACGCCCGGCCAGGGCGGCCTCGGCCGAGCGCTCCAGTTTCCTGGCACCGGCGCTGCCCGCCTCGGCGGTCGCCTCGTCGAGGACGGCGACCTCGGGGTCGGCCAGGACGAGCCGGGCGAGGGCGAGTTGCTGAGCCCGCGCCGGATCCAGCCGGTGGCCGCCCCGGCCCACGACGGTGTCGAGGCCGTCGGGCAGCGCCTCGGCCCACTCCCGCGCGTGCACCGTGTCCAGCGCGGCGCGCAGTTCGGCGTCGGTGGCGTCGGGCCGGGCCAGGCGGAGGTCCTCGGCGAGCGAGCCGGTGAAGACGTGGACTTCCTGGGTGACCAGGACGACGGAGGCCGGTCCGGCCGATCCGGCGAGGACGGACCCGCCCGTGGGCTGCTGGACGCCGGCGACGATGCGGGCGAGCGTGGACTTCCCGGCCCCGCTGCTGCCGACCAGGGCGACGTGCTCCCCCTTGTCGAGCGTGAGGGAGACCTCGTGCAGAACGGGGGCCCCGGCCCCGTAGGCATGGCTGACGGCGTTGACGGACACCGCGGTCGTGGCGGCCTGCCGCGGCCCGCGGACGGGCTCCGGGGTCGCGGTGTCCTCCTCGTGCGGATCGGTCACACCGACCAGGCGCGCGAGTCCCGCGGCCGCGGACTGGGCGTCGTCCAGCAGCACCAGCGCGGCGTTGACCGGGCCGAAGAGGCTGTGGAAGTAGAGGGCCGCGGCCGTCGCCGTGCCGACCGAGACGGCTCCGTCGTCGACCAGGACATACCCGGTGAACAGGACCGCCGCCAGGCCGGCGTACTCGCCGACGTGCAGCCGCTGGTAGAAGCCGAGCACGAGCCGGACGCTGCGCATGGTCAGGCCGACGGCCGCGCCGGACCGTGCCGCGACCCGGTCCGTGTGCGCGCTCTCCAGCCGGTGGCCGCGCACCGTCGCCGCCCCGCCGATGGTCTCCAGGAGCTGTTGCTGCTGGGCGCCGTTGGCGACGCGCTGTTCGGCGTAGAGGGTGAGCGCGCGGCGCACGTACCAGCGTGCGGTGAGGAGTTGTACGGGTACGGCGAGGAGGGCGGCGAGCAGGAACCGCACGTCGAGCAGGGCCATCGCGCCGAGGGTGAGAAAGATCGTGAGGAGGGAGCGGGTCAGTTCGGGCAGGGCCGAGCGGACCGCTTCGGCGACCCGGGCGACGTCTCCGGTGACGCGTGCGGTGAGGTCCCCCGAGCCGGCGCGCTCCAGCCGGTCCGCGGGCAGTTGGAGGACCCGGTCGATGAACCGTTCCCGCAGTCGGGCCAGGACCCTTTCGCCGAAGCCGGCGATCCTGGCCAGCCCGACGGCGGTCGTGCCGCCCTGCGCCAGGGCGACCAGGACGAGCAGGGCCACGGGCGGGGTGAGCGCGGAGGCGGGCCGGCCGTCCGCGACGATGTCGACGACACGGCCCAGCAGCGGCTGGACGAGGAGCCCGATCGCGGTGGCGGCGGCCAGCACCCCGACGCCGGTCAGGGCTCGCGTCCGGTCGGGCCGCACGAGCAGGCGCAGGGCGGCTCGCGTCCGCGCGGCCGTGGCGACGGGCAGCAGCTCCCTGCCGTCGCCGGCGTCCTCGGTGGCGTCCGGGGCACGGACGCCGGTGTCGGGAACATCCGGTATCCCGGAGACCGTGGTCATGACAGCACCACCGCGCGGTAGAGGGAGTGGCCGCGCACGAGGTCCTCGTGCGGGGCCTCGGCGGCGACGGTTCCGCCGTCGATGAGGACGACGCGGTCGGTCGCGGCGAGCAGCGCCGGGCTGCTCGTGACCAGGACGGTGGTCCGGCCGGCGCGGACCCGGCGGATGCCGGCCGCGATCCTGGCCTCGGTGGCCGCGTCCACGGCGGTCGTCGGATCGTGCACGACGAGCACGCTGCGCTCGGCGGCCAGCGCGCGGGCCAGTGCGACGCGTTGGCGCTGGCCCCCGGAGAGCGAACTGCCGCGCTCGCCCACCGCGGAGCCAACCCCGGCGGGGAAGAGGGCGGCGACCTGATCCACGGCGGCCGCGGCCATGGCGGGGCCGGGGTCGCAGCCGGGCGGGGCGGCCGCGGTCACGTTGGCGAGCAGCGTGCCGTCGAAGAGCTGGGTGTCATGCTCGGCCACCAGCAGGGCCGAGCGCAGGGCTTCGGGGGCGAGTTCGGTGAACGGTGTGCCGTCCAGTTCGACGTGGCCACGGTCCGGGTCGCACTGCCGCGCCAGGCAGCGCAGCAGGGTCGACGCGTCCGCGGAGTCGGTGACGACGATCCCGAGGTGCTCGCCGGGCCGTACGTGCAGGTCGACGGCTTGGAGTCCCTCGTGCCCCAGCCCGCGCAAGCGGAGTTCACCCGGTCCGCGGTCGTCCGGCGCCGCGGTGCCGCCGCTGGTCTCGCCGGGCGCGGCGAGTACGGCGGCGATCCGGGCGGCCGAGGCGCGGCCCTTGGCGAACTCGGCGCCGGCCCAGGCCAGCATGCCGATCGGTCCGGGCAGGAAGAGGGCGAGCCCCACCGCGGAGACCAGGGCTCCCAGGCCGATGGAGCCGTTCAGGACGAGCCGTCCGCCCACCAGGGCGACCAGTGCGATGAACGCGCCGGTCAGGGCGAGCATCAGGCCGTGCTGGAGGGCTTCGGCCCGTGCGGCGCGCAGGTTCGCCGCCAACGACGCCTGGCTGGTGCGCCGGTAGCGGTCGGCGGCGGTGCGTTCGGAGCGCAGCCCCTTCAGGACGCGCACGCCGGCCACGAGATCGGCGGCGACGGCGGAGGCGTGCGCGGCGCTCTCCTGCTCGGCCTCGCTGCGGTGCTCCAGCGGACGGGACAGGAGGTGGCCGAGGACCATCAGGAACGGTGCGCCGACCAGGACGAGCAGCCCGAGGGGCAGCGAGGCCCGCAGCAGGAGCACCGCTCCCATGACGCATCCGACGACGGCGGCCACCGCGAGCGTCAGGGCCATGTTCAGCGCGCCCACACGTCGGGCGTCCTCGGTGGCGACGTTCACCAGGGCACCGGGTGGCCGACCGGTCTCGGCGCCGCCGTGCGGGGCGAGAACCCGCGCGACGACGTCCAGCCGGAGGCGGTGCGCGGCCTGCTCGGCGGCACGCTCCCCCGCCTGGGACCCGTACCGGAAACCGACCGACAGCACGACGTAGACGCCCAGGAGGACCACGAGCCAGCCCGCCAGCGCCGCGCCGTCGGGGCGGGCCACGGCCCGGTCGACGATGCTCCCGATCAACACCGGTACGAGTGCCTCACCGGTCTGGTGCGCGGAACTGAGCACGGAGCCCAGCGCGAGGTCTCTGCGTTGTCCGGCTATCGCACGGCGTATGACGCCGTGTCCGGACTGTTCGGTCCCCACTCACCCGCTCCTAGGCCACGCATGTGCGGGAGAGCGGCTCACGGCCCCACCCCCGAAGTCGGAGGTAAGGCTAACCTTATTTTTCCCGGATGGGCACCACCGTCCGGGGCCGGGTGGATCACACCCCCGAGGCGCTCCCGCCTTCGAGCCTTCACCGAAGACGCGCGCGCCCCCGGCGGCGGCCTCCTGAGTTACTCGGTCAGTGCGACCGGCGGACCGTTCCCCAGCCGCACCGGAAAGCCCCCGACCGGAGAAACCCGGCCACACCTGCCGGTCGGGGCGTCCACGCTCGTGTCCGCCGCACTCCGTTAACGCAACCGCGCGCGTGCCTGACCGTCCCGCACTTACAGCCGTCGGCCGGCATGTCCCGAGGAGTACGAGCAGTCGCAAACCATCGCAAGCTCGATACGGGGCGCCTGAGCTGGAAAAAACCGCGGCGCGCCGGCCGAGAGGAGGAAGACCGCTGCCAGACCGTGGGGGATCGACGATGAGTTGTAGCACGCGTCAAGCCGTTGCTGCCGGTTGTCCCGCGTAGTTCGCGGTACCGCTGGGTCGTGGAAGGAGAGATCGCGCTGCCGCACTGGTTCCGCCGCCTGCGTATCCGCTGGGGGATCCGCGACGACATCCGTCACGCGTTCGTCACCCTTGGCCGCGCCGTCATCCGCCGGCGACGTGTGCGCACGTCACTTTGTCGCGAGTGGGGGCGCGCGGTCGCCCGCGGGGACGGCCTGTTCGAGGTGCCAGAACGCCTAGGCAGCCATCGCGCCAGCGTGACTTCACACCCGGGATCTCAGCACATCGACCTCACAGCCTGGCGCGAACGGGTCGAAGCCGTGCTCGATCAGCCAGCGAACTGCCAGCAGGCTTCGCAACGACCACCACGCGTGGATCACGTCGAGGTCGATGTCGGTGCCGTAGCCGGCGAGGACGTCGTCGAGGTGCTCCTCGTGCCCGAGCGTGAACGTGGCGACGTCGTACAGGGCATCCCCCTGCCCCGCCTCGGACCAGTCGATGATGCCCGTCACCTCGTCGCCGTCGACGAAGACGTGCGCGATCTGCAGGTCGCCGTGCGTGAAGGCCGGAGTCCACGGCCGGAGCGCGGCCTCAGCGACCCGGCGGTTGCGGGTGACCAGATCAGCGGGCAGGAGGTTCTTCGCCACGAGCAACTCGCACTCGTCGTCGAGTTCCGCCGCCAGTGCCTGTCCGCTCCGGCCGGCCCGGCCGGGCCGGGGCGGCAGCGGCGCGTCGTGCAGCGCCCGGATCGCGGCGCCCGCCGCGGCCCACGCCGCCGACGACCCGGTCGACGGCCCGCCGAGGCGCCCGAGCGTCGTTCCCCGGAGCGCGGCGATCGCGAGCACGGGCGGCTTGCGCCACAGGACTTGCGGGGTCGGGACCGGTGCGAGGGACATCGCCTCGACCTCGATGTCGATACGCGCCTGATCGGCGTCCACCTTCAGAAACACGTCACCGACGCGCAGGGTCGCGCGCTCGGAATGGGCGACGACAACTTTGACCTCTTCCATGGGCGACCAGTATCCGGGAGGCGATCGCCGACGTCGCAAGATTTATAGCGTGCGATCACGCAGCCGACCGAGGGGAGGAGACGGCCTCGGCACCGGATTCGGCGACCAGGCGTCCGCGCTCGGTCTCGCACGAGCCGGCGAGAGAGGCGATCGCCGGGGAGGTGCGCGTCGGCGCACACGACCCCAGGCGGCCCGACGTATCGCCGATCGTGCGGCGGGACTGGAGGAGGGTCGAACGCGCCAACGGTCCCGGCCCCCTCGCGAAGCATCCCCGGACGCGGAGAGGGGACGGCACGAGTGAGTGTGCCGCCCTGCCGCCCCCTCTCCCGTCGAACCGCTACCAGGACGACTTGGTCACTCCGGGCAGGTGTCCGGCGTGGGCGTGCAGACGCAGGCTGACCCGGGAGAGTCCGAACTTGCGGAGGTGGCCGCGAGGGCGGCCGTCGGTGCTGTCGCGGTTGCGCACCCGGGTCGCGCTCGCGTCCCGGGGCTGGCGGGCCAGCTCCGCCCGCGCGGCCGCCTGCGCCTCGTCCGTGGCCCGGGGGGACGCCAGGACGGCCTTGAGTTCGGTGCGGCGCCGTGCGTAGTGGGCCACGATCCGCTTCCGCTGCTCGTTCTTCGCGATCTTGCTCTTCTTCGCCATCAGACGCTCTCCCCTCGGGCCCGGACGCGGGCGACGGCGGCCTCGATGCCGATGGCGTCCACCGTCTTGATGGCGCGTGCGCTCAGTCGCAGGCGGACGTTCCGCCCCTCACCGGGCAACCAGTAGCGCTTGTTCTGGATGTTGGGGTCGAACCTGCGCGTGGTGCGCCGGTGCGAGTGGGAGATCTTGTTGCCGAAGACCGGCCGGGCGCCGGTCAACTGACAGTGCGCGGACATGCGGGTGCCGCCTTTCTCTTCACCGGCGTACCGGTAATGGAAATCATTGTCGTATGCTACCTGTCATGACCCGCACCGAGGCGCGCCCGGTCATCAAGCTCCGCTCCACCGCCGGTACCGGTTACGCCCCTGTGGCCGGCCGCCACACCGAGTTCCGCGAGGAACGCTGAACCCGCCCGCCCCCAACTCAACTCAACTCAACTCAACTCAGGGAGTACATCCATGAAGGCCGGAATCCACCCTGCCTACGCTCCGGTCGTCTTCCGCGACAAGGCCGGTGACTTCGCCCTCCTGACCCGCTCGACGATGACCAGTGACAAGACGATCAAGTGGGAGGACGGCCACACCTACCCGGTGGTCGACGTCGAGACCTCCTCGGCCAGCCACCCCTTCTACACCGGCACCGCCCGCGTGCTGGACACCGCCGGCCGCGTCGAGCGCTTCGAGCGCCGCTACGGCCGCGGCGAGGGCCGTCGATGACTCCCGAAGGTCCACTGCCGGTGGTGATCGTCGCCGGCCTGCACGCCGACGCCCGTCGCGCCACGGTCGACCGCCTGCTGCGCGAGGTGCCCGGCAGTGTCGCCCTGCACCACGACCTGTCCACCGCTCCGGCGGGCACCGTGCGCCGCAGCGTCCGGGACGCGACGGGCGCTCTGTCCTCGGGTGAGGCCCCACTTGTCAACGACTGCGCCTGCTGCGCGTTGCGCGAGGATCTCGTACCCGAACTTGAGCGGCTGGCCGAGGGCGCTCTCACCCGGCTCGCGATCGTGGAACTGTGGGACTCCGTGGAGCCCCACGGCATGGCCGAGGTCATCGCCGCCCACGGCGAGGGTGCCTTCCGGCTCACCAATGTGCTGACCGCCGTGGACCCCGCACTCGTCCTGCCCTGTCTGTCCAACGGCGACGACCTGGCGGAGGCCGGGCTCGCCGCGGCCCCGACCGACCGGCGCACCGTGGGCGACACCTTCGCGCGGCAGTTGGAGTACGCCCCCCTGGCCGTGGCGGACAGTCCGGGCGCCGAGCCCGACGACCTCGCCCTACTCAGGCAGTTGCACCCGGCCGCGGATCAGGTACGCCTCGGGTCACAGGGGTTGGGCGCCGCCGCGGTCGCCGGTTTCGACGTGGCCGCGGCGGCGAGCGCCCAGCACCCGGCCTGCGCCCGCCTCCCCCACGACTGCGACGAGGAGGGCGTCAGCACTTTCGTCTGGCAACGCCGTCAGCCCTTCCACGCCGGCCGCCTCTACGAGGCCCTGGAGGACCTGTGCTGTGCCGCGGCCCGCAGCCGAGGCAGGTTCTGGCTGGCGGACCGGCCCGACAGCCTTCTCGCCTGGGAAGCGGCCGGGGGCGCGCTGTGCGTGGAGTACGCCGGTCCGTGGATGGCCTCCCTCCCCGACGCCGCCTGGGAGCTGATGCCTGCCGAGCGCCGCACCGCGGCGGCGCTGAGCTGGCATCCCGAGCACGGCGACCGCTGTCAGCACCTCGTCTTCACCTCCCCCGGCCTCGATCGCGCGGGGCTGCTCGCGCTGCTCGACTCCTGCCTGCTCACCGACGACGAGCTGGCGTCCGGACCGGATGCCTGGACGCGACCCACCGGCTTCGACCGGCTGCTCGACTCCGCGGCCTGATCCGGCCCACCGACCGCACACGACCCACGACCAAGGAAGTCCATGCCCCGGCACACCCAAACCGCCCTCGCGCACGAGAACCGGCCGAACCCGCTCGACGCCGCCGACGTCACCTACATCGACTACAAGAACACCGACCTGCTGCGGAAGTTCCTCTCCGACCGGGGCAAGATCCGCTGCTGCCGGGCCACCCGGGTGACGCGGCAGCAGCAACGACAGCTCGCCACAGCCATCAAGAACGCCCGCGAAATGGCCCTGCTCCCCCACTCCACCCGCTGACTCTCCCACCACACCCCCGGCGCCCTGCCGACGAAAGGACCCCCGTGGCCGTCCCCAAGCGCAAGATGTCGCGCAGCAACACCCGTCACCGCCGCGCCCAATGGCGGGCGAACACCCCGCCTCTCGTCCCCGTCACGGTCGAAGGACGCACCTCTCTGGTGCCGCAGCACCTGAGGAAGGCGTACGAACGCGGCCTCCTGCGGCCGGCGGACTGACCCGGCCGACCAGCCGAGAGCCGGTGACCGCCCTCACCGGTTCTCGGCGCGGGGAGCAGAACCGCGCATGATCACCTCCGGTGGGACGACGTCGGTACCAAGCTTGACCTGGCCGGGTGGTGCCCGGCGCCCCGTTGGACGCCACCTCCACGGCGTCGACCGGCACCGCACCCTGCCGGAAGTACGTCTCCACCGCGGCCACCGGACCGCACGCGCCGGACCGGATCACCGCATCAGGTACGCCGGATTCCGGTCGTCCCGGGTCATCCCAGGAAACTCAGCCGCACCCGCCGGTCCGGGTTGTCCACGTTCGTGTCCACCAGGCACACCGACTGCCAGGTGCCGAGTTCGAGGCGGCCCGCGACGACCGGGAGGGTCGCGTGCGGGGGGACGAGGGCGGGCAGGACGTGGTCGCGGCCGTGGCCGGGGGTGCCGTGGCGGTGGTGCCAGCGGTTGTCGGGGGGCAGGAGGGCGCGCAGTGACTCCAGGAGGTCGTCGTCGCTGCCGGCGCCTGTTTCGAGGAGGGCGATCCCCGCGGTGGCGTGCGGGACGAAGAGGTTGAGGAGGCCGTCGCGGCCGGCCGCCTGTTCCTGGAGGAAGGACTCGCAGTGGCGGGTGATGTCGAGGACCACCTCCTGTCCGCCGGTGTGGACGTCGAGGACCTGGGTGCTGAATGCGTCGGTCATGGCGGCATCCTCGCGCACTTCGCGGGGCGGCGGAAAGGAACGCGCCGTGGTCCCGGGCGGGCCGGAGTGGCTCGCGCCGTGACCGGCGGGAAGATCCCCTGGCGTCGTGCCGTTGGAAGGGACGTGAACAGTCAGGGCGCGGTGCGTGAGGTCGAGGTCGTCGTGGTCGGGGCCGGGCAGGCGGGGCTGTCGGCCGCCTATCACCTGCGCAGGAGCGGGTGGGAGCCCGGTCGCGACTTCGTGGTGCTGGACCACACCGCCGGGCCGGGCGGGGCCTGGCAGTTCAGGTGGCCGTCGCTGACCTACGGCAAGGTGCACGGGATGCACTCGCTGCCGGGCATGGAGCTGACCGGGGCCGACCCCGGGCGTCCTTCCTCCGAGGTGGTCGGCGAGTACTTCGCCGCGTACGAGCGGGCTTTCGGGCTGCGGGTGCGTCGGCCGGTCGACGTCCGGGCCGTGCGTGAGGGGGAGGGCGGACGGCTGCGGGTGGAGACCACGGACGGGGTGTGGTCCACACGGGCGCTGATCAGCGCGACCGGCACCTGGGACCGTCCGTTCCTGCCGCGCTGTCCGGGACAGGAGACTTTTCTGGGGCGGCAGCTGCACACCGCCGGCTACCGGGGGCCCGGGGAGTTCGCGGGGCTGCGGGTCGTGGTGGTCGGGGGAGGCGCCTCCGCGACCCAGCACCTCCTGGAGATCGCCCCGCTCGCGGCGGAGACCACCTGGGTGACCCGCAGGGAGCCGGTGTTCCGGGAGGGGCCGTTCGGCGAGGAGGAGGGGCGGGCCGCCGTCGCGCTCGTGGAGGAGCGGGTACGGCGCGGGCTGCCGCCGCGCAGTGTCGTCTCCGTCACCGGGCTTCTCCTCAACGACGCCCTGCGCGCGGGCCTGGCGGACGGCACTCTGGACCGCCGGCCCATGTTCGAGCGGATCGTCCCCGACGGGGTGGTGTGGGCCGACGGCCGGCACGCGGGGGCCGACGTCATCCTCTGGGCGACCGGATTCCGTCCCGCCGTCGCGCATCTGACGCCGCTCCGTCTGCGCGGTCCGGGCGGTGGGATACGGCTCGAAGGGACACGGGTGGCGGCCGATCCGCGTATCCACCTCGTCGGCTACGGCCCCTCCGCGAGCACCGTCGGGGCGAACCGGGCCGGCCGGGCCGCCGTACGCGAGGTGCGCCGGCTGCTCGGCGGTCCGGACGGGAGCGGCGGGGCGGGGCCTGCGGCCGGGTCCGGCGTGCTCGGCGCCGGTGCCGCGGTGGCCTGATCCGGCCCGGTACGGGTCAGGGGGCCGGGGGTGCCGTGCCGCGGCGCCGGTTGAACTCCGCGACGTTCTTCTGGTGCTGGGCGTAGCTCCCGGTGAAGCGGGTGTCGCCGGGGCCGACCGTCACGAAGTAGAGCCAGTCACCGGCGGTGGGGGCGACCGCCGCGCGGACGGCCTGTTCGCCGGGGCTCGCGATGGGGGTGGGTGGCAGTCCGCGCCTGGCGTAGGTGTTGTACGGGCTGTCGGCGCGCGTGTCCTCGCCGGTGGTGTCCAGAGTGCTGCGCCCCAGGGCGTAGTTGAGGGTGGAGTCCATCTGGAGCGGCATCCGGCGGTGGAGGCGGTTGTAGACGACTCGCGCCACGCGCCCCATGTCCTGGTCGGTGGCGGCTTCCGCCTGCACGATGCTCGCGACCTTGACCGTCTCGTACGGGGAGACCGTCGCGCGGCCGGTGGCGGCGGCGGGGCGGCGGCCCGCGAACCTCTCGTTCGCCGTGCGCACCATGTAGCGCAGCACCGAGGCGGGCGTCGAGTCGCCAATGAGGGGGTACGTCGCCGGGTACAGGTATCCCTCGGGGTTGCCCTTCGCCGCGGCCGGCAGGGGCAGGTCGGCCGAGGCCACGCTCTTCTCCGTGGTGCCCTTGGACAGCCGCAGGGCGCGGTCGACGGCGTCGTACACCTGGCGGGCCCGCCAGCCCTCGGGGACGGTCAGGGACCGGGGGCTCTCCCTCTCCTTCCCGGACAGCAGGAGGGGCACGGTGATCGCCGCCGCGACGGCGAGGACTCCGACGATCAGCAGGCTGAGGCGGCCGCGGCGCGTCAGGCGGTGACGGCGCCTTGGGCCGCCGCGCGGGGCCGGGGGCCGACCCGCGAGCCCGTGCCCGGGGCCTGACGCTCCTGCGGCGCCCTTGTCCCGGCCGTCCCGGTCGCCATGGCCCTGGGCTCCGCCTCGCGGGTCGCGGTGTGGTGTCATGTGGGCACGCTAACCCGGACAAACAGGTGAAATCGACCACCGCCTACGCTGTCGGTTCGAGTCTGGCTTCCCGCTGGTCACGCCGGGTGTCGTGCCGCACGAGCGCGGCATAGGCACCGTCGAGGGCGAGCAGTTCCTCGTGCGTGCCGCGTTCGGCCGAGCGGCCGGCCTCCAGGACCATGATCTGGTCCGCGTCGCGCACCGTGGACAGCCGGTGGGCGACGGTGATGGTCGTGCGGTGCGCGGACAACTCGTCGATGGCCTGTTGCACGGCCCGCTCGGTCGCGGTGTCCAGGGCGCTGGTGGCCTCGTCGAGGACGAGTACGGGCGGATCGCGCAGGATGGTCCTGGCGATCGCGAGTCGCTGCTTCTCCCCTCCGGAGAACCGGTGTCCACGCTCGCCGACCACGGTGTCGTAGCCCTGCGGGAGGGACGCGATGTGCTCGTGGATCTGGGCCGCTCGGGCGGCGGCGACCAACTCCTCGTCGGTGGCCTCGGGCTTGGCGAAGCGCAGGTTCTCGGCGACCGAGGCGTGGAAGAGGTAGGTCTCCTGGGAGACGACGCCGACGGAGCGGGCCAGGGTGTCGAAGTCGAGGTCGCGCACGTCCACCCCGTCGAGGGTCACGCGCCCGCCCGTGACGTCGTACAGCCGGGGCACGAGGTGGCTGAGGGTGCTCTTGCCGGAGCCGGTCGGGCCGACCACGGCGAGGCTGCCACCGGCCGGGACCGTCACGTCGATGCCGTCGAGGACGCGGGCGCCGTCCGGCTCGTAGCGGAACTCGACGTGCTCGAAGCGGACCTCCCCTCTGGCGCGCTCCAGTCGTACGGGCCGCGGGCACTCGGTGATGTCGACCGGCAGGTCGAGGTACTCGAAGATGCGCTGGAAGAGCGCGAGGGAGGTCTGGATCTGCACGCCGGTGGCGAGCAGGCTGACCGTGGGCCGGAACAGGCCCTGCTGGAGGGAGACGAAGGCGACCAGGGTGCCGATGGAGATGCCGGGGCCGCCGAACTGGAGGGAGAGCCCGGCAGCCCAGTAGATGAGGGCGGGCATCGCTGCCATGACGATGCTGATCACCGACATGCGCCAGCGCCCCGCCATGCTGGAGCGCACCTCCAGGTCCACCAGCTCCTCGGACTCGCGCGCGAAGGAACGGGTGAGCGAGTCGGCCCGGCCCATGGTGCGGCCGAGCAGGATGCCGCTCACCGACAGGGACTCGGTGACGGTGGCGGCCATGACGGCCATCTGTCGTTGCCGCTCGGTGGTGATGCGCTTGCGCTCCCGGCCGACGTGCCGGCTGATCAGCACGAAGACGGGGAGCAGCAGCAGGGAGACGACGGTCAGGCGCCAGTCGAGGGCGAGCATCGCGAGGACGGTGGCGATCACGCTCGTCAGGTTGGAGACCAGCGAGGTCGCGGTGGAGGTGACCGTCGCCTGCATCCCGCCGATGTCGTTCGCGATGCGCGACTGCACCTCTCCGGTGCGGGTGCGGGTGAAGAAGGCGAGCGACATGCGTTGCAGGCGCCCGTAGACCGAGGTGCGCAGATCGTGCATGACGCGCTGGCCGACGGTGGTGGAGATGAGCGTCTGCAGCACGTTGAAGACGCTGTTGACGACCGCGCTGAGGATCATGCCGAGGGCCAGCAGGCTCAGCAGGCCGGTGCGCCCCTGCGGGATGGCGGTGTCCAGGACCTCGCGCAGCAGGAACGGGGTGACGACCGAGACGAGGGAGGAGGCGGCGACGAGCAGACCGACCACGGCGAGCCGGCCTCGGTAGGGACGGAACAGGCGCAGGACGCGCCGGATCTGGCGCGGTTCGTCACCGGCTTTGACCGGCGGGGTCCAGTTGATTTCCGGGGGACGCATGGGCTCCTCAGGGGTGCGAGGCGGCCGGGGGCGGAACGCGGCCACGAGACGGCGAAAGAGATCATAGCTCATTGTTACCTAGGTACACAATGAACCCCCTCCTGTTAATATTCCCCGCATGACCCCCTCCCCTTCCGGCGGCCACGCCGAGCAGCACGAGACGGACGTGGCCGACGGCCCACCCGACCGGGACGGCCTCCTCGCCGAGCAGTTGTTGCGGCTCACCCGCCGGCTGCACCGCATCCAGAAGCAGAACCTGGAGCCCCTCGGCATCACTCCGGCGCAGGGCCGGCTGCTGCGCGCCGTCGCGGGTTTCGGCCGGCCGCCCCGGATGGCGGATCTGGCCCGGCGCCTTGAGGTGGTGCCGCGCGCGATCACGAGCCTCGTCGACGGCCTGGAGACGGGCGGACGGGTGCGCCGGGTGCCCGATCCCGACAGCCGTCGGGTCACGCGGATCGAGCTGACGGACAGTGGTCGTGACGCGCTGAACCGGCTGCGCGGAGCCCGCCGGGGGGCGGCCGAGGACGTACTGGCTCCGCTCACCGCTCAACAGCGCGACCAGTTCAGCCAGTTGCTCGCGAGGCTGGTTCCGGAGGGAGAGCACTCGCACGAGGTCCGCCCGGACGCGGACGCCCCCTCGCCCGAGCCCCGCGGGGACTCTGGAGGATAGTGACAAGAAGCGCTGACGGCGGGGCGGGGGCCCGGCCGGGGCACGTTCGCCGTACGCACCAACATGCGAGGGAGCACCACCACATGCCGCTGCTGGACCCTGACCCGAACGCTCTGCGCCCCGCTTCCCGGCCCGAGGCGGCCCATGACCGGGTGCCCGACGAGCGGGCCGGCGGCACACCCGAGCCGCTGCGCGGCGATCTGATCGGGCTGCTCGGGGCGGACAAGGTCCTCACAGGCGTCTCCGATCTGGTGCGGTACGCCTCGGACGCCTCTCCGTACCGCTTCCTGCCGCAGGTCGTCGTGGTACCCCAGACCGTGGAGGACGTGGCCGCCGTCCTCGCCTACGCGCACCGCGAGGGACGCGAGGTGGTGTTCCGGGCCGCCGGGACCTCGCTCAACGGGCAGGCCCAGGGTGAGGACATCCTCGTCGACGTCCGCCGGCACTGGGCGGGCGTCGAGGTGCTCGGCGACGGGGAGCAGGCACGGATCGGGCCGGGCACGACGATCGTGCGCGCCAACACGACGCTGGCCCGCCACGGCCGGGTACTGGGCCCGGACCCGGCGAGCGCGATCGCCTGCACGGTGGGCGGGGTGGTCGCCAACAACGCCTCGGGCATGACCGCGGGTACGACCCGCAACTCGTACCGGACGGTGCGCTCGATGACGGTCGTGCTGCCCTCGGGCACGATCGTGGACACGGGGGCGCCGGACGCCGACGCCCGGCTGGCCGAGGCGGAGCCGGAGCTGTGCGCGGGGCTCCTGGCGCTCAAGGCCGAGATCGAGGCGGACGGCGCGCTGGTGGCCCGGATCCGCGCGAAGTACGAGATCAAGAACACCAACGGTTACCGGCTGGACGCGTTCCTCGACGGCGACAGCCCGGTGTCGGTTCTGCGCGGTCTGATGGTGGGCTCCGAGGGCACCTTCGGGTTCATCTCCGAGGTCGTCTTCGACACGCTGCCGCTGGACCGCGAGGTCTCGACGGGCCTGCTGTTCTTCCCCTCCCTGCCGGCCGCGGCGGCGGCGGTGCCGAAGTTCAACGAGGCGGGCGCGATCGCCGTCGAGCTGATGGACGGCAACACGCTGCGCGCCTCGACGAGCGTCGCGGGGGTACCGGCGGACTGGGCCGGGCTGCCGAAGTCCACCGCGGCCCTGCTCGTGGAGTTCCGGGCGCCCGACGAGGAGGCGCGGAGGGCGTACGAGCGGGTCGCCGCGGAGGTCATGGAGGATCTGGAGCTGGTCGCTCCGGTCGCCTCCGTCACCAATGAGTTCACCCGGGACAAGAAGGTCGTCGGCGGGTACTGGAAGGCCCGCAAAGCCTTCGTGACGGCGGTGGGCGGATCGCGTCCCTCGGGTACGACCCTCATCACGGAGGACTTCGCGGTGCCGCCCTCGCGGCTGGCGGAGGCCTGCGAGGCCCTGCTCGAACTCCAGACACGGCACGGCTTCGACGCGGCCGTCGCCGGGCACGCCGCCCACGGCAACCTGCACTTCCTGCTCGCCTTCGACGCCGCGAGGCCCGAGGACGTGGAGCGGTACGCCGCGTTCATGGACGAGTTCTGCGCCCTCACGGTGGAGCGTTTCGACGGCTCCCTCAAGGCGGAGCACGCGACCGGCCGCAATATCGCCCCGTTCCTGGAACTGGAGTGGGGCCCGCGGGCGACGGAGCTGATGTGGCGGCTCAAGGAACTCCTCGACCCCGCCGGGGTGCTCGCCCCGCGCGTCGTCCTGGACCGCGACCCGCGCGCGCATCTGCGGGGCCTCAAGACGATTCCCCAGGTCGAGGCGATCGCCGACCCGTGCATCGAGTGCGGCTTCTGCGAGCCGACCTGCCCCAGCCAGGATCTGACGACGACCCCGCGCCAGCGCATCGTGCTGCGCCGCGAGATGATGCGCCAGGACAGCCATTCCCCCGTCGAGGAGGGGCTGCTCGACGCCTACGGCTACGACGCCGTGGACACCTGCGCCGGTGACTCGACGTGCAAGCTGGCCTGTCCGGTCGGCATCGACACGGGCATGCTGATGAAGGAGTTCCGTCACCAGCGGCACTCGGGCCGCGAGGAACGCGTCGCGACCCGCACCGCGAAGGACTTCAAGACGGTGGAGGCCGGGGCGCGGCTCGCGGTCGCCTCCGCGGAGAAGATCAGCGACAGGCTCCTGGGCGCGGTGACGCGGACCGCGCGCAAGGCGGTGCGCCCCGATCTCGTACCGGAGTGGCTGCCGGAGGTGCCGGGCGCGGCGGCGCGCCGGCTGCCGCGCACCCCCAGGTCGGAGGCGGTCGCGGTCTACTACCCGGCCTGCGTCAACCGCATCTTCGGCGGTCCGGAGGGTCCGTACGAGCCCTCGTTGCCGCAGGCGGTCGTCATGGTCTCGCAGCGGGCCGGGAAGCCGGTGTGGATTCCCGATGACGTCGAAGGGACCTGCTGTGCGACGATCTGGCACTCGAAGGGCTACGAGGACGCCAACACGGTGATGGCCAACCGCGTCGTGGAGGCGGCCTGGGGCTGGACGCGCGGCGGGGCGCTGCCCCTGGTGGTGGACGCCTCCTCCTGCACCCTCGGCATCGGGCACGAGGTGGTGCCGTACCTGACGGAGACCAACAAGGAACTGCACGCGGCGCTGACCGTCGTGGACTCGCTGGTGTGGGCGGCCGAGGAGTTGCTGCCGCGTCTGACGGTGCACCGGAAGGTGGCCTCGGCCGTCGTGCACCCGACGTGTTCGATGCAGCACCTCGGGGACGTGGACGAGCTGGTGGCCGTCGCCTCCGCGTGTGCGGACGAGGTGGTACTGCCGGACGACGTGGGCTGCTGCGCCTTCGCGGGCGACCGGGGGCTGCTGCACCGGGAGCTGACGGAGTCGGCGACGGCGAAGGAGGCCGCGGAGGTCACCTCGCGGCAGTTCGACGCGCACCTGTCCGCGAACCGCATGTGCGAGGTGGGCATGGACCACGCCACGGGCGGACGCGGATACTACTCGGCTCTGATGGAGCTGGAGCGGGCGACCCGCCCGCCGCGCTCCCCCGGACGGACATCCACGGCGGAAAGCGCTGGGGCCTGAGGGCGAGCCGGCGACGGCGGAGGGGACGGGTGACCCCGCCCCTCCCGCCTCGTGGCCTCAGGCGCTGAGGTGCTTCCTGTCGCCCATGACCACGACCGGGTGCCGCGCGGGGTCGAGCGTGGTCAGCAGCGTGCGCATACCGGCCTTCGGGATGCTCACGCACGCGGAGGTGCCGCTGCCGTGGTCCATGTGCAGCCAGATACTTCCGCCCTTGGTCTGGCCCTCGGGGCGGGTGGGGTCGTTCGGCGGGGTGCCCTTGACGCGGTTGTAGTCGATGGCGACGACGTAGTCGAAGTCGTGCCAGTGGGACTTGGCCCAGTAGTGGGGGGCCTGGATCGAGGCGGTCTGCGTGTACGGCAGTCGCGCTCCGGGATCGGCCAGGACACCGCCCGCGTCGCTGAGCGTGTACACCCCGACGGGGCTGCGCTTGTCGTTCTCGCGGTGGTCGGTGGTCCACCCTTTCTTGCCGTTGTGCCCCTTCCAGCGGGCGGCCTGGTCCCACGTGCTGCCGTGCTTGGCGTACAGCACGACGGTGGAGTCGGCCGAGTCGGCGCCTTCCCCGTAGACCGCGACGACCTGACGGCTGTTGCCGGGAATCCGCTCCTGGAGGCGGTCCCCGACGCCGGGGATGCGGGTCAGGCCGGTCGTTCTGGCCTTCTGCGCGGAGGGACTTGAGCGCGGGGCCTTGTGCGCCGTGCTCGCTCCCCCGTCGCCGTCCCCCGAGGAGCAGGAGGTCACCAGGGCCAGGACGGCCACTGTGCCGACCACGATTCTTGCCGTACCCGCGCTACGCATGGCACCCATCCTCGCATCCGCGGGCGAGGGTCCTCACGGCGCCCGGTGCCGCGGCTGCGGGCGGCCGATTCTTTGCCGGGAGGCGAAAAACCGTTTGCCTTGTCCCCGTCTCCGGAGCGAGTCTTGCCGGGTTTGCTCACCCTCGCACCTGGGACATCATGCACATTCGCGATCTTCCGTACCCGGACCCCGGAGTACCCGACGTACGGTCGGGCCCTCGATTCCTGTACTGGCTCGGCCGCAACCAACTCGGTGGCCAGACCAAAGCGCTCGGCTGGGGGGTGCTGCACTTCACCGGCATCGCCTGCCTGCCCTACCCGGTGGGACTGGCCGTGCAGGCCGTCTCGGACGGGGGCGAGGGGGCCGGCCGGAGGCTGGCCCTGTCCGGGCTGCTGCTCGCTCTGTGCGGGGCCGGTGTGGCGGTCGGGGACGTGATGCTGCACCGCGCGGCGGTCACCAACTGGATCACGGCGGCCGCGCGCATCCAGCAGTTGCTGATCCGGAAGGCGGCGCACCTCGGCTCCGGGCTGACCCGCCGGGTCGCCGCGGGTGAGGTCGTGGCGGTGTCCACGGGGGACGTCGAGAAGATCGGCTGGTTCGTCGAGGCGCTGTCCCGGTTCCTCGCGGCCGCCCTCGCCGTCGTCCTGGTCTGTGTGGGCCTGCTCGTCTACCAGCCCGCGCTGGGTCTCGTCGTGGCGCTCGGCGTGCCGGTCGTCGGGCTGTCGGTCCTGCCGCTGCTCCCGCCGACCGCGCGCCGCGCCGACCTCCAGCGGGAGAAGGCGGGCCGGGCCACCGAACTCGCCTCGGACACGGTGGCGGGGCTGCGCGTCCTGCGCGGCATCGGCGGCGAGGAACTGTTCCTCGGCCGCTACCGGGCCGCCTCGCAGGAGGTGCGCCGGGCCGCCGTGCGCAGCGCCCGCCTGTGGTCCCTGATCGGTGCCGTGCAGGTGCTGCTGCCGGGGCTGCTGATGATCGCGGTGGTCTGGTACGGCGTACATCTCGCCCGCGAGGGGCGGGTGACGGTCGGTGAGCTGGTGACCGTCTACAGCACGGTGACGCTGCTGGCCTGGCCGCTGCGGCACATCGAGGAGATCGCCATGGCGTACTCCTTCTCCCGTCCTTCCGCCAAGCGCGCCGCCCGGGTGCTGGCTCTGCGCCGGGACGACCTCTCCGGGGACCTCGCGCGGCAGGCGGACGCCTCTGAGGCCGGTGCCCCCTCCCTGAGGCCGGTGGAGACCTCCGGCTCCCTCTCGGGCGAGTTGTACGATCCGCTGACCGGTCTGCGGGCCGAGGCGGGCTCGTTCACCGCGGTGGTGTGCGGCGACCCGGACGCGGCCGGCCGGCTCGCGGAGCGGCTGGGCGGACACGCCCCCGACGCGGCGGGGCTCCCCTCGGTGCGGCTGGGCGGGACGGCGCTGGACGGCGTTCCCCTCGCGGCGGCCCGCACGGCGGTGCTCGTGCAGGACAAGGACCCGGTGCTGCTGTCGGGCACCCTGCGCGAACTCCTCGACGTCCCCGCCTCCGGAGCCGTCTGCGCACGGGCGGCGCTGGACGCGGCGCAGTGCGCGGACGTCCTCGCGGCGCTCGCCGAGACGGGCGGCGGCGAGCGCGGAGCGGACCGGGACCCACTGGACGAGTGGATCACCGAACGGGGCCGTTCCCTCTCGGGCGGGCAACGGCAGCGGCTGGCGCTCGCCCGCTCCCTGGTCACCGACCCGGAGGTGCTGGTACTGGACGAGCCCACCTCGGCGGTCGACTCGCACACGGAGTCCGCGATCGCCGAGGGGCTGGTGGGTCTGCGGCGGGGGCGCACGACCGTGGTCATGACCTCCTCCCCGCTTCTGCTGGACCGCGCCGACCGGGTCGTGCTCGTGGCCGGGGGCAGGGCCGTGGCGAGCGGTCCGCACCGGGAACTGGTGCGCTCCGAACCGCGCTACCGGGCCGTCGTGACGCGGGAGACCGACGAGGAGGCGGCGGCCAGGACCGTCGAGGAGACCCCCTCCCCCACGACGGGCGCCGCCGGGCAGGCCGGCGACGAGGCATCGGCGCGGACGACCGCGCCCACCGCACGCGGCACCACGGAGCTGGAGACCGCCCCGCGGACGCAGATCGAGGAGAAGGCATGATCGGGCTCGCGCCCCCGGACTACGATCCGGCGGCCCCCACCACGACCACGACACTGCCCGTGGGCAGCGCGGCCACCGTACGCGCCTATGTCCGCGAGCTGTTCGGCCGGCACCGCCGCCCGTTCCTGCTGCTCATCACGGTGAACGCCGTCGCGGTCGTGGCCTCTATGGTGGGGCCCTACCTGCTGGGCGATCTCGTCGAAAAGGTGTCCGAGGGCTCCGACGACATCCCGCTGGGGCAGACCGTCACGATCTTCGTGGTGGCGCTCGTCATCCAGACGCTCTTCATCCGCATGGTGCGCCTGCGCGGCTCGATGCTGGGTGAGGAGATGCTGGCCGATCTGCGTGAGGACTTCCTCGTGCGTTCGGTGAAGCTGCCGCCGGGTGTCCTGGAGCGGGCCGGGACGGGCGATCTGCTGTCCCGCATCACGACGGACATCGACCGGCTGGCCAACGCGATGCGGGAGGCGGTCCCCCAGCTCGCGATCGGCGTGGTTTGGGCGATCCTGCTCCTCGGCGGTCTCGTCGTGACCGCACCGCAGCTGGCCCCGGCGGTGCTGATAGCCGTACCCCTGGCGGTGGTGGGCTGCCGCTGGTACTTCCGGCGGGCCCCGAAGGCGTACCGCTCCGAGGCGGCCGGATACGCGGCGGTCGCCTCCGCGCTCACCGAGACCGTCGACGCGGGGCGGACCGTGGAGGCCCACCGCGTCGGCGACCGGCGCATCGCGCTCACCGACCTCCGTGTCGCGCAGTGGACCGCGTGGGAGCGGTACACGCTGTGGCTGCGTTCGGTGCTGTTCCCGGTCATCAACGTCACCCACACGACCGTGCTCGCGGCGGTGCTGATGGTCGGCGGGGTCTTCGTCCTCCAGGGCTGGATCGACGTGGGGCAGCTGACGACCTCCTCGCTCCTCGCCCAGATGCTGGTCGAACCGGTCGGACTGATCCTGCGCTGGTACGACGAGCTCCAGGTGGCGCAGGTGTCGCTGGCCCGGCTCGTGGGCGTCGGCGAGATCGAGCCGGAGGAGGGGGACGCCTCGGTGGAACCCTCGGGCCGCCGGGTGCGGGCGCGGGACGTGCGCTTCGGCTACCGGCCGGACGTGGACGTCCTGCGCGAGGTGACGCTCGCGGTGGAGCCCGGCACCCGGCTCGCGCTCGTCGGCCCCTCGGGCGCCGGGAAGTCGACGCTGGGCCGGCTGCTCGCGGGGATCTACGGCCCGCGCACCGGCTCGGTGACGCTGGGCGGGGCGGAGCTGTCCCGGATGCCCGCCGAGGCGGTGCGGACCCACGTGGCGCTGGTCAACCAGGAGCACCACGTGTTCGTGGGCTCGCTGCGCGACAACCTCCGGCTGGCCCGCGCCGAGGCCGAGGACGCGGAGTTGTGGGCGGCGCTCGGCGCGGTCGACGCCGACACCTGGGCGCGCGCGCTGGACGACGGTCTGGAGACGGAGGTCGGTTCGGGGGGCTTCTCCCTCACTCCGGCCCAGGCGCAGCAGATCGCGCTCGCCCGGCTGGTGCTGGCCGATCCGCACACGCTCGTACTGGACGAGGCGACCTCGCTGCTCGACCCGCGCGCCGCCAGGCATCTGGAGCGCTCGCTCGCCAGGGTGCTGGACGGCCGGACGGTCGTGGCCATCGCGCACCGGCTGCACACGGCGCACGACGCGGACGTCATCGCCGTCGTCGAGGGCGGCCGGATCAGCGAACTCGGCAGCCATGACGAGCTGGTCGCCGCCGACGGGGCGTACGCGGCTCTGTGGCGCTCCTGGCACGACTGAGCGCGCCACCGCGCCCATGGCTGAACAGGACTGAAAAGGCTGAGCGGCGCCTTCTGAGCGCCCTCGACGGCCCGGCGGTACGCGGGGTCGTCGGGGGCGCTTTCCGTCGCGCTCAGCGGCCGGCGGCAGGACGCCGGACGCCCACAGGCCGGGTGCGCCTCACCGGGGCACTGGACGGCACCGGCCCGTATTCGGCGAGGCGGTCGGCGCGGTAGGGGGCGCGGCTGTCAACGCAGCAGGGGGCGCGGCTGGCTGTGCGGCATTCGGGTCCTGTTCCGTGCACGGGAGGCGATCCCGGCTCATATGACGTTGAGCGCCGCGAGTCCGCCCGCTCCGCCGAGCAGCATGAACACCGGCATGAGGATCTTGATCTCGACCCAGCTGCCCGCCCTGAAGCGCATGAACTTCGGCGGCCCGAGGGGGTACCAGCGCTTGCGGCCTATCGGCAACGGCCACAGGATCGGGCAACCGGAGACGGTGAGCGCGTCCCCGATGTCGTGGATCAGGGCGCCGAGCACGATCGGCAGGCCCAGCCACAGGTACTCCTGTCCCGGGTCGGTGAAGAGCCATCCTGCCCCGTTTCCCGGCCTGTCCATGATGTCGGCGATCATCCAGGCGCTGGTCGCGCCCAGCAGCCACACCAGGACGTCGCTGGAGACCCTGGCCTGGCGCCACAGAAGGCCCTCGATGGCCAGCACCATGTGCACGAAGAGGATGGCGAGCACCGCCCAGCGGCCGCCCGTCACGGCCAGCCCCGACGCGCCGGCGCCTATCAGGACCGCCCAGAACCAGGTGTGGGTGAGGGTGCGGTGTCCGCCGGTCCTGCGGGGGTCGCGTTTGCCCTTGGTCGCCTTGTAGACGCCGTAGGAGAGCGCGTCCACGAATCCGCACACCCAGCGCGAGAGCGGCCCGAAGGCCCGGGAGATCGTCGCCGACTTGTGGTCCAGATCGGGGGCGAGTGCCGAGCCCGCACAGATCAGCGCACCGGCCACCAGGACCGGCCACGGCATCGTGTGCCCCTCGGCCGCGGCCAGCGCTCCGATCCCCAGCCAGGCGGCCGCCCCGGAGAGCGAGTGTGCCGGACCCATCATCGTCCTGTCCCCCTGGTTCTTGCACCGCTGTGCAGTTGATGACCCGTCCGACACCCGTCCGTCGTTTCGGCGCCGGTTCAGGGTAGCCCCCATGATCGTCGCCCGGTCGGGCGATTCCCCCCTCACCGGCCGAGGAAGGCAAGATGGAGGGGTGACCCTTATCGATCAGCTGCCTCCGGATGCCGACCCCGACGCTCTCTACGACGCCTTCGCCGCGTGGACCGAGACCCAGGGCATCACTCTCTACCCGGCCCAGGAGGAGGCGTTGATCGAGGCCGTCTCGGGCGCGAACGTCATCCTTTCCACGCCGACCGGCTCGGGCAAGAGCCTGGTCGCGGCGGGGGCGCACTTCGCCGCGCTGGCCCAGGACAAGGTCACGTTCTACACCGCGCCGATCAAGGCTCTCGTGTCGGAGAAGTTCTTCGACCTGTGCAAACTGTTCGGCACCGAGAACGTCGGCATGCTCACCGGAGACGCCTCCGTCAACGCGGACGCCCCGGTGATCTGCTGCACCGCCGAGGTGCTGGCCTCCATCGCCCTGCGTGACGGCAGGAACGCCGACGTGGGCCAGGTCGTCATGGACGAGTTCCACTTCTACGCGGAACCCGACCGGGGATGGGCCTGGCAGATCCCGCTGCTGGAACTCCCCCAGGCCCAGTTCGTCCTCATGTCGGCGACGCTCGGTGACGTCTCGATGTTCGAGAAGGACCTCACCCGCCGTACCGGCCGGCCGACCTCGGTGGTGCGCTCGGCGACCCGCCCGGTCCCGCTGTCCTACGAGTACAAGCTGACCCCGATGACGGAGACGCTGACCGAGCTGCTGGAGACGCGGCAGGCGCCGGTGTACATCGTGCACTTCACGCAGGCGCAGGCCGTGGAGCGGGCGCAGGCGCTCATGAGCATCAACATGAGCACGCGGGAGGAGAAGGACCGGATCGCCGAGCTGATCGGCAACTTCCGGTTCACCACCAAGTTCGGCCGCAACCTCTCGCGCTACGTGCGGCACGGGATCGGCGTGCACCACGCGGGCATGCTGCCGAAGTACCGGCGCCTGGTGGAGAAGCTCGCCCAGGCCGGGCTGCTGAAGGTGATCTGCGGCACGGACACCCTCGGCGTCGGGGTCAACGTGCCGATCCGCACGGTGCTGTTCACCGCGCTCTCCAAGTACGACGGGACGCGTGTGCGCACGCTGCGGGCGCGCGAGTTCCATCAGATCGCGGGCCGGGCCGGGCGGGCCGGTTTCGACACCGCGGGTCTGGTCGTGGCACAGGCCCCCGAGCATGTCGTGGAGAACGAGAAGGCGCTCGCGAAGGCCGGCGACGATCCGAAGAAGCGCCGCAAGGTGGTCCGCAAGAAGGCCCCGGAGGGCTTCGTGGGCTGGGGCGAGAACACCTTCGACAAGCTCATCGGCTCCGATCCCGAGCCGCTGACCTCCCGCTTCCGGGTGACGCACACGATGCTGCTGTCGGTCATCGCCCGGCCGGGCAACGCCTTCGAGGCGATGCGCCGGCTGCTGGAGGACAACCACGAGCCGCGCAAGCAGCAGCTGCGGCACATCCGCCGGGCCATCGCCATCTACCGTTCGCTGCTGGACGGGGGGATCGTCGAGAAGCTGGACGCGCCTGACGCGGAGGGCAGGATCGTCCGGCTCACCGTCGACCTCCAGCAGGACTTCGCGCTCAACCAGCCGCTCTCCACCTTCGCGCTGGCGGCCTTCGACCTCCTGGACCCCGAGTCCCCCTCCTACGCGCTGGACATGGTCTCCGTCGTGGAGTCCACCCTCGACGACCCCCGGCAGATCCTCGCCGCGCAGCAGAACAAGGCGCGGGGCGAGGCGGTGGCCGCGATGAAGGCGGACGGGGTGGAGTACGAGGACCGGATGGAGCGGCTCCAGGACATCACCTACCCCAAGCCCCTGGAGGAACTGCTCTTCCACGCCTACGGGACGTACCGCACGAGCCACCCGTGGGTGGGTGACCACCCGCTGTCGCCGAAGTCGGTGGTACGGGACATGTACGAGCGGGCGCTGACCTTCACCGAGTACGTGTCGCTGTACGAGCTGGCCCGCACCGAGGGCATCGTGCTGCGCTACCTGGCCAGCGCCTACAAGGCCCTGGAGCACACGGTCCCCGACGACCTGAAGTCGGAGGACCTGGAGGACCTCATCGCGTGGCTGGGCGAGCTGGTGCGCCAGGTCGACTCCAGTCTGCTCGACGAGTGGGAGCAGCTCGCGAACCCGGAGACGCTGACCGCGGAAGAGGCCCAGGAGAAGGCCGATCAGGTCAAACCGGTCACCGCCAACGCGCGCGCCTTCCGGGTACTGGTGCGCAACGCGATGTTCCGCCGGGTGGAACTGGCCGCGCTCGACAAGGTCGGGGAACTCGGCGAGATGGACGCCGAAGCGGGCTGGGACGCCGAGGCGTGGGGCGAGGCGATGGACGCGTACTGGGACCGGTACGAGGATCTGGGAACCGGCCCGGACGCGCGCGGACCGCGCCTGCTGTTGATCGAGGAGCGTCCCTCGGACGCCCTGTGGCGTGTGCGGCAGATCTTCGCGGACCCGGAGGGCGATCATGACTGGGGCATCAGTGCCGACGTCGATCTGACCGCGTCCGACGCGGAGGGCCGCGCGGTCGTCCGTGTCACCGCGGTCGGGCAGCTGTAGGGCCTGTCCGACGATTTCCGTCTGCCGCGCGACGCCGTGCACGCGTTCTCGCGGCACCGGGCGCATTCCCGAGTACGTCCAGTACGAGGGCCGACGCCCGGCACCCCGAGGGCACGCACCTGACGCCGCGCGGGCCGCGCCCGCATTCCCCGCCGTGGACCTGTCCGGCCACGGCGGGTGTCCCGACCAGGCCCGCGAGAGGGAGTCCCGCACACCATGATCCCGCCCGACGACGAGGTGCGCCCCGAGCGCCTGGTGGATCTGCTCGACCTGGAGCGGATCGAGGTCAACATCTTCCGGGGGCAGAGCCCCGACGAGTCGCTGCAACGAGTCTTCGGCGGGCAGGTGGCGGGACAGGCTCTCGTCGCCGCCGGCCGGACGACGCCACCGGACCGGCCGGTGCACTCGCTGCACGCGTACTTCCTGCGTCCGGGGCGGCCCGGCGTCCCGATCGTCTACGAGGTCGAACGGGTACGGGACGGCAGGTCCTTCACGACGCGGCGTGTCACGGCGGTGCAGCAGGGGCGGACCATCTTCGCCCTGACGGCCTCCTTCCACCTCCCCGAACCGGGGGCCTTCGCTCATCAGCTGCCGCCGGCCAGGGAACTGGGTGATCCGGAGGCGCTGCCCCGCCTCGCGGACGAGGTGCGGGAGCATCTCGGCGGTCTGCCTCAGGAACTGGAGCGGATGGCCCGCAGGCAGCCCTTCGACATCCGTTACGTGGACCGGCTGCGCTGGACCGCGCAGGAGGCGGCGGGCGCGGAGCCGCGCAGCGCGGTGTGGATGCGGGCGGTGACCCCGCTCGGTGACGATCCACTCGTGCACACGTGTGCGCTCACCTACGCCAGTGACACGACCTTGCTGGACGCCGTCCGGCTGCCGGTCGAGCCCTTGTGGGGTGCGCGGGTGCTCGACCTGGCCTCGCTGGACCACGCGATGTGGTTCCACCGCCCCTTTCGCGCTGACGAATGGCTGCTCTACGAGCAGGAGTCGCCGATCGCCACCGGAGGTCTCGGGCTCGCCCGCGGCCGTATCTACGACCGGTCGGGGAACCTGCTCGTCTCGGTCGTGCAGGAAGGGCTCTTCCGTCCTCGCGACGACGGGCCGCCCGCGCGGTAGGGCTCGCGCGGGGCGGGTCGGCCGCGCGCACTTCACGGCCGCCGCCAGGGCAGCCGCAGCCACGTCCGAAGGCGCGCGGGAGCGGGGTCTGCCCGGCGGCGCTTCCGCCGCCCGCCGCACTTTCGTTTCCCCATCTCCAGTGGTGGCGCGGGTGCCACCGTGGGCACCGTGGGCACCGTGGGCACCGTGGGCACCGTGGGCACCGTGGGCACCGTGGGCACCGTGGGCACCGGCATGGTTTCGGTCGGCGCGAGAGACTGCGGCACTGGCGAGGGGCAGGTGTTGGCGGCCCGGCCGGGCCGGGGCTCCGCGGCCGGCGCCGGGCGGGGCACTCGGGCCGGCCGGGGCGCCGGGCGAACGGTACGGGCGGCTCGCAGTTCCTGACCGAGACGGGTGCTCAGGAGCGCCCTCTCCTCAGCGCCCCGGGCGTGGAGCACGGGGTCGAGGACCGCGTCGACCGGGCTTCCCGGCACGGCCAGGCGACAGGGCTCGGGGCGCAGCCGGTAGAGGTAGTCGCACTCGGCGGAGTCGGGAACGAGCGCGGCGACAGTCTGAGGGCCGAGTTGCGCGGCGAAGAGCGCCGCGCGCTCCCAGGGATCGCTCGTGACGCGGTCCAGACACTCCCTACGGCGCCGACGCCAGGTGACCGGCCGCAGATCCTCCGCCGGTTCGGGCCCGAGCCGCTCGGTGAGGGGGCCCTTCAGCAGGTCGGGTCGCAGGGCGGCGAACTCCCGCAGCTCCACCACGCGGTACAGCCAGACCACGACGCGGTAGCGGTTCACGTAGAAGCGGACCGGGACGAGCTGACCGCAGCGGGCAAGCCGTCCGAAGCGGGACGGCGCGATGTGGAGCAGGGCCGCGGCTTCCGCGGTACCCGCCGTACGCACCTGCTCGCGCAGACTCGCGGGGAAACCAGGAGCCGCGCGCAGCCGTGCGACCTCCTGTGCGGCAACGGTGCGCGCCGAGCCCGCGTAACCCGGGGTGGAGGTGAACAGGCCGATCTCCGCCGCGAGTTCGAACTCCCGTCTGCCGAGCCCAAGTGCGTCGGCCGCTTCGGCCGGAAGAAGAGGGGGCGCGGCTTTCGACGTGCGAGGCGGCGGCGCGGGAGGCCGTCCGGGCGTGAGAGGCGGTCGGGGTGTGAGAGGCCGTCCGGGTGGGGGCGTCCGCCTCGACCGGAGGGGCCGCCCCGAGGTGAAGCGCGGTCCGGCCAAGGCTCCAGCCGCTTCGACGGCGACCTCCCGTCGCCGCACCGGCCCCGGCGCCGTGCCGATCGATCGATTCTCTGTGTGTTTTCCCGCCATGACGAATTCCCCCGTACGACGCGTTCAGGTCTCGGGAGAAAACGTAGCTCCGGGGACGGACTTCGCGCTCGACCTGTGGATAACTCACAAAGGGCGAGGTGGGAGGGGGTGGGACGGCTGTTGGGGCAGAGCGGTGGGAGGGGCGGTCAGCCGGTCTGCTGGGGCCGGCGGCTGCCGACGCCGAGGTGCTCACCGACCCGGTTCACGAGGAGCGTCATCTCGTAGGCGACCTGGCCCACGTCCGCGTCGGCGGCGCTCAGGACACACAGACAACTGCCGTCACCGGCGGCGGTCACGAAGAGCAGGGCGTCATCGAACTCGATCATGGTCTGCCGGACGCCACCCGCGCCGAAGTAGCGCCCGGACCCCCGCGCCAGGCTGTGCAGCCCGGAGGAGACGGCGGCCAGGTGCTCGGCGTCCTCCCGTGCCAGTTCGCTGCTCACCCCGGTGACCAGGCCGTCGTTGGACAGGACCAAGGCGTGCCTGACGCTCGCGACACGCTGGGTCAGTTCGTCCAGGAGCCAGCCGATTCTTGCGTTCTGCGCCACGTTCCGCACTCCCCGTCCGACAACGTCCCCCGACCGGAGGAACCGCACTGCCAGCCTTCCCCACCCCCACGGTCTCGGCAAGCAGGATGGTCACATGGCACACAACATGACCGATGAGGAATGGCAGAACTTCGTCTCCAAAGGGACAAGGACGGGAAAACTGGCCACGGTCCGGGCGGACGGCAGGCCCCACATCGCCCCGATCTGGTTCGTACTGGATGGCGGCGACGTGCTCTTCAACACCGGAAAGGAAACCGTCAAGGGGCGGAATCTGGCCCGGGACGGGCGCGCCGCGCTCTGCGTGGACGACGACCGTCCTCCCTTCTCCTTCGTGACCCTGGAGGGGCACGTCGAGATCACTGAGGACTCCGAGGCCCTCGTGGCGTGGGCGACCCGCATCGCCGAACGGTACGTGGGCCCCGAGCAGGCCGAGGAGTTCGGCAGGCGCAACGGTGTCCCGGGCGAACTCGTCGTACGGCTGCGCGTCGACAACGTCGTCGCCGTGGGAGGGGTCGCCAACTGACGCGAGTGCGGGTCAGCCGCGCCTGACCTGTGCGGCCTCCGGTCCGCGGACGAACCGCCCGTGGACCGGAGACTGTGGCAGGGCAGACCGACACGGTCACCTTCGGCGCGCGGGCCCAGGTCCGTCGCACGGCGAACGTCATGTGCGACAGCGATCCGCAGGCGTCCCCGTCACGTTCTCCAGCGATCCCCGGCGCCCCCTGACGCGCCCTCAGCCGCCACCGGCGGCGAGCCGGCCCGGATGGCCCGCTCTCAGCCGGGCACCGGCGGCGAGCGGCCCGGATCTTCCCGTCAAGGGCCCGGCATCGACACACGCGAGACGCGCCACCGCGGCCCGGCCGTCAGTCCCCCGCGCTCCCCAGACGGAGGTTCCACCGTCCCGAGCGGCCGGAGAGTTCCGTGACACTCAGCGGCCGGACGTCCAGGCGCCAGAAGGCCTCCGCAGGCAGACGCAGGGCGTGCACGACGGCCGCGCGCACCACGTCGGGCTCCGCGACCAGGACGTGCCGGCGTCCGGCGGTCGCCTCCTCCCCCTCGGCGAGGCCGGTGAGCCCGGCGCCTACCCGGCGGATCAGCGCGTCCAGCGGTTCACCACCCGGCGGGGTGTACCGCGGGTCTCGCAGCCAGCGTCCCACGGCCTCCGGTTCGGCGGCCAGCAGTTCGTCGAGCGCGCGCCCCCGCCAGTCGCCCACGGACTGTCCCGCCAGCGACCCGTCGGGGCTTCCGTCCAGGCCGAGGACCTCCGCCGTCTCATGGCACCGGAGAGACGGCGAGAGCAGGACGCGTCCGTGGCGGGGCGGGTGCACGAGGCCGGCGAACCGGGCGGCCGCGGCTGCGGCTCGCCCCCGTTCGGTGAGCGGCAGGCCGTCGTCGAAGACGGACCGTTCGAGAGCGACACTGCGGGCGGGTGAGACCAGCATCACGCGCACCGTCATGTCCGGCCTCCCGCCGTGTCCCGCAAGGCCCTTGCGCAGAAACCCACTTGGGCCCGGTCCTGTGTCGCCCGCGCCGAGACGCTCTCGACGTACGGACTGGTGAGCGATATCGTCCCGGTGACATTACCCGCGACATGACGGAACCCGGTGAGAGCCCGGGACGGTCGCGCCACTGTATGCCGGTCTCGAACCGGTCGAGTCAGACCCGTCATGCCGTAACCCGAGCTCCATCGACCGGGACGCGAGTTCCCTACCGGAGGCCCACTGCCATGGCGCAGTCTGTCGTTCAGCCCACCGCGGGCACCACCACACCGCTTCGTCTGCCGATCCGCGCCGTCCTTCCCTGGGCCGCGTTCTTCGGCGTCCTCATGCTGGCCCTGCTGTACTTCGTCGGCGCCGAACAGGGCGCCACCTCGGTCTTCTCGGGCACGGGCGTGCACGAGTGGGTCCACGACGGCCGGCACCTGCTCGGCTTCCCCTGCCACTGACGGGGCGGCACCGATCTCCATGAACTCCGCCACAGTCAGAAACCTCCTGGTGCGCGGCATGCTCGCCGGCCTCGGGGCCGGCCTGCTCGCACTCGTCGTCGCCTACCTGCTCGGGGAGCCCCGGGTGGACGCGGCGATTTCCCTGGAGGAAGGCCACTCCCACGGCGCGGGCGGCGGGCACGAGCACGAGGTCGAGGTCGTCAGCCGAGGGCTGCAGTCCACCGCCGGTCTGGCGACGGGCGTCCTCGTCTACGGGGTCGCCTTCGGCGGCATCCTGGCCCTGGCCTACTGCTTCGCCCTCGGCCGCGTCGGTCGCTTCGGCCCCCGGGCCACGGCCGCGCTGATGGCCGCCTCCGGTCTCGTCGCCGTCTACCTCGTCCCCTTCTTCAAGTACCCGGCCAACCCGCCGGCGGTGGGCGACCCGGACACGATCGGCAAACGGACCGCGCTCTACGGTCTGATGATGCTGCTGAGCGTGTTGCTCGCGATAGCGACGGTCATCGCGGGCAAGCGGCTCGCTCCCGTTCTCGGGAACTGGTGGGCCACGGTCGTGGCCCTCGCCGGATTCGGGGTGGCCGTCGGTCTCGCCTACGCCTTCCTGCCGTCCGTCAACGAGGTGGGGCACGATTTCCCCGCCACGCTGCTGTGGCAGTTCAGGGTCTCCTCGGTCTCCATCCAACTGGTGCTGTGGACGGCCTTCGGACTGCTCTTCGGTGAACTGGCTCAGCGTCTGCTGGCTCCGGCCGCGCGCTCCGCCCGGCAACAGGGGGCCAAGGCAGCCGCTTCGGCTGTCTGACCTCCTCAGCACCTCGACAGCGCTCCCCCGGCGCCGGCTGTCCGGTCCGGGTACGGCGAAGCGGCCGGCCCTTCACGGGTGCGGCCGCTTCGCCGTACCCGGACCGCGCGGGATCATGGCGGCATGAGCGGTCACGATCACCCCCCTGTACAGGAGTTCTTCGGCCCGCGCGCGGCCGGCTGGGACGACAGGTTCGCCGGCGACCTGCCCCGGTACGCCGCCGCGACCCACGAACTGGCGCTGCGGCCGGGCGAGGCGGTCCTGGACGCCGGCTGCGGCACCGGCCGTGCTCTGCCGCCGCTGCGCGAGCGGGTCGGGCCGGCCGGCACGGTGCTCGGCGCCGACCTGACGCCCGAGATGCTGGGCGAGGCCAGGCGCAGGGGGCGGGACGCGGCGGCGCTGCTCCTGCTCGCCGACGTGTCCCGGCTGCCCCTCCGCGCGGGGGCGCTCGACGCGGTGTTCGCCGCCGGCTTGATCGCGCATCTGCCCGAACCGGTGGCCGGACTGCGGGAACTGGCCCGGGTCGTGCGCCCGGAGGGCCGGCTCGTCCTGTTCCATCCGCTCGGCCGGGCGGCGCTCGCCGCCCGGCAGGGCCGCCACCTCGGTCCCGGGGATCTGCGGGCGAGGCCGCGCCTGACCGCGCTGCTGTCCGCCGCCGGCTGGCACCTGCTGACGTACGTCGACGAGGACGAGCGCTTCCTCGCGGTCTCGCGGCGCTCGGCCGGGACCGGGACCGGCGGAGAGACCCTCGCAGGCGCCGTCAGCGAAGAAGCGGCCAGCGGCGCAGGGGGACCCGGCGCGCGGAACGGCGGGGAGGGGACCACGTGAAGGCTTCGCGGCGGCCGTGTCCCGGAGTCTCGACGCGAAGGTTACCCGCTGGTTAAGGTGCGCCGACCGACGGCACACACGCCGCGGCGCACGGACGGTGCCAGGCCGGGCACGGAAGGGAGACGGACGTGCCGCAGACGGAGCAGCCGGGCGCGCGGGACGAGCAGGACGAGGCGCTCTACGTGCTGACGGCGGCTTTGCTGACGCCGGCCCAGTTCCCCGGCGCACTGGGGGACGACTTCCCCGAGGCATGCGCACGGCTCGGTCTGCCGCCTGCCGCGCTCGGCTACGGTCTGGTGCTCGGCCAGGACGGGCACGGAGCGCGGTGGACGGTCGTGGTGGGGGACGTCTCGATGGTCGCCGTGGCGATCGCCTCCTGGGACTGCGGGATGGAGTACGCCCTCTCCCCCGCCCCGGAAACGGTGGTGGCCTCCCTGCCGGGCTGGCCGATGGCGCTCTCGGTGGCGGCACCCGGTGTCCCCGCTCCGCACGATCCGGTACCCGGAGAGGACGGTACCGGGGGACGGGCGCCCCTGGTCCCTCCCGCCGAGGAGGGCTGGGGTCCGGCCCAGCGCAGACTGGGCGCCGACGAGATCGCCCGGCAGTGGCATGTGTGGCGCGGGCAGATAGCGGACGAGGAGTTCCTGCCCGTCCCCTCCGGGAACGCGGCAAAGGACGCCGAGGCCGGGCCTGCGGACCCACCGCCTACGGTCGCCGTACGCGGCACCTCCCCCGGCACCGCGTCCGGAGCCGGAAGGCGCGAGGGCGGGGCGGACGAGGAGAGCGGCGGCGACGGGCGGGAGCAGACCGCCGGCACCGACGACTCCGATGGCAGCCGGGAGCGGACGGGTTCCGCCCGGCCCTCGCCGGTGGTCCGTGGCCCTGTGCGCCGGGTGCTGGCCGAGGCGCGTGGATATCTCAGTGCTCCGCCACCTCCGGGCCGGGTGCGGTCGGCCTTCGCCACGAACGAGGCACGGATGTTGCGGGCCGACGGGCCGGGGTGGTCGCTCGTGGCCCGGACCGACGACATCGCCTTCGTCCTCGTGGACGAGGAGCCCGGCGAGATCTTCCCGGTCGGTCGCGGGCCCGAGTTGCCCGGTCTTCTGAGCGCCCTCGACGGGATCGCGGTGCGCCCCGCCTGAGCGTGGCAACCCACCTCGGCGGGCCGCCTCGCCCGAACGGGGCGCCGCCTCCGGCCACCGGCGGCAGGGCCGGCGCTATGGTCCCGCCCTCAGCGCCCCGGACGGCTCAGCGGCCCAGTTCCTTACGCCCCACGCGGCGCAGTCTGCGTCGCTGGGAGGGGTCCAGGGCCAGGTAGGCGGCGGCCGGCACCCCGAGAATGATCAGGAGAGCCGCCCACCAGGGGAGCCAGATGAGCAGGATCAGGCCGACGACGGCTCCTCCTGCGGCTACCTTCGCGTTCTTCGACATCTGTGTCGCCTCCTCGGCGGCCACCTGCCGCCCTCTGCACTGAGAACGGCAGCGCGCCCGCGACGGTTCCAGTGGATCGCCGTGGTGGACCCTGACGCAACCCTGATTTCGTCCCCCGGCCCGCTTCCGGGTCCTCGTCCATGTCCCTTCTCCCGCAGGCCTCCCGCAGGTCTCCCGCAGGGCGGTTTCCTCTATTCTCCCGCGCGCAGCGGCTCCCCGACGTCGTGCAGGTGGCCGAGGGCCTGACGGTAGGAGTCGACCAGCCCGGTCTCCGTGTAGGGCAGGCCCAGGTCTCGGCAGTGGGCGCGCACCAGCGGGCGGGCCAGACGCAGGTGCGGGCGGGGCATGCTCGGGAACAGGTGGTGCTCTATCTGGTAGTTGAGACCGCCGAGGAACCAGTCGGTGACCGGGCCGCCGCGGATGTTGCGCGAGGTCAGGACCTGGCGGCGCAGATGCCCCCAGCGTTCTCCGTCGGGGTCGGGCATCTCCATGCCCTTGTGGTTGGGGGCGAAGGCCATCCCGAGGTGCAGTCCGAAGACCGCTTGGTGCAGCACCAGGAAGAGCAGCGCTTTGAACGGGGACAGGACACTCAGCAGCAGCGTCAGGTAGGCGGTGACGTGGACGAGCAGCAGCGCCCCCTCGACCAGTCGCTCTCGCGGCGACTGGCGGCGCAGGTCCTGGAAACCGTGCACCTTCAGGGCGAACCCCTCCAGCAGGGTGAGCGGGAAGAAGAGCCATGCCTGGTGCCGGGTGAGCCAGCGGTGCAGCCCGGTGCGTTCCGCCACCTGATCCTGGGAGAAGACCAGGACGTCGGCGGCGACGTCGGGGTCCTTGTCGACGTGGTTGGGGTTGGCGTGGTGGCGGTTGTGCTTGTCGTTCCACCACGCGTAGCTCATGCCCAGCAGGAGATTGCCGTGGACGAGGCCGATCAGCCGGCCGATTCCGCGATCGGAGGTGATCTGCGCGTGCCCCGCGTCGTGACCGATGAAGGCCGTTCTGGCCGAGAAGACCGCGAGAGGCGGCGCGAGGAGCAGGGTCCACCATGTGTCGCCGAGCACGATCATCCCGGTCACGACGGCCGCGAGGCTCAGTGTGTTCACGAGGACGGCGCGGACGTACCAACCGGTGCGGCGCTCCAGAAGCCCCTGCCCCTTCACCGCGCGCAGCAACGGAGTGAACTCGCTGCCCTCACGCGGTGTCCTGTCCGGCTCCGCGATCAGGGAACCGCGAGGGCGCGGCAGCGCCGGGGGTGGGGTGGTCTGGGTCATGAGAACTCCGGTGGCTGGTGGATGCGGCCTGTGCGTCGAACGTACGGCGCGAGCACGGACCGCGACCATGAGGCAACCCCCCGTACCCACCTGCGGTCTGCCACGCCCCGCACCCTGAGGCTGGCCACAGCGTGCGGGTGCGTCCAGCCCCCGTCGCGCGCCTGCGTTCCTCCGGGTTTCAGCCCGGATGGGTTGTCCTCCGCGCCCTGCGCGTCCAGTAGGCAACTTTGACGAATCCCGGTAGCCGTGCCGAATCCCGCCGGGAGTCGTGCTGCTCGTACCACCACCGTCGGTGCCCGCCTCCTGGACCGCCGGTGTTGTCGTGCGCCGGCGGGTCCCCGCGGTGCTGCTCCCGGTAGGTTCCCGCGCTGCCCGTGCGGACCCGGCTGTGGGCCGGTGGACGCGTGTACTCCACAGGGCTCTTCTGGGGTGCCGCGGCCCCGCTGGCCCTCCAGTTCACCGCCAGGGGCTCGCAGCTGCCCGGTGTGGGCGCCGACGGGCGGGCCGCCGGGCGGGCCGGGCCGCTGCGTACGGCGGACGTCGAGCGGGTGCGTGATCTCGCGGCGGCGATGCCGCCCGAGGCGCAGATCCCGCGACGGCGTACGCCCTCACCGCGGGCGACGAGCAGGAGGACGAGAACCCCCCGGCCACCTGGCCTCCGCGGGATCGGGCGTCTGAGGGGACTCGCCCGGAAGGAGACCGGCCCCCGGCCCAGGGGTCCTGGCTGACGGGCCCCTGTCCCCCGAACGGACGTCTTCGCGGCCGTAAACCTCCCGGCACGGGCGTCGTGAGGCGTTCCAGGTGCGACACCGCCGGTCGAACGGGCGCCGCGAACACCGCGGAGTCCACTCGTTCCCTTCAGCGATTGATCGTTCTCCGTTGATCCACAAAGGTGGAGCCCGCCGGAGGCCCGGGTCGTGCGTGGTGTCAGGACCACGCCCGGCCCGGTCCGGCACCACGGACACCCGAAGGGTGCGCCGTGCCGACGCACGATCAACGGGAGACGCACATGCTCGGTACGAAGACGAAGCGCGCCCTCGCCCTGGGCGGGGCGAGTCTGGCGCTGGCCGGGGCGGGTGTCCTCGCCGCCTCACCGTCGTTCGCCGCCACCTCGGTGACCGCGTGGACCTACGGCAACGTGCACGCCGGACCGGCCAAGGGCGAGCGGGTCGTCAGCCATGTCAACGCCAACTACAGCTACGACGCGTTGTGCTGGCTGGAGGGCGATCTCGTCAACGACAAGGGGATCAGCAACCGCAACTGGGTGCGCCTCCAGCTCAACAGCGGCGGGATCGGCTACGTGAGCGCCATCTACCTGAAGGGCAACGACAAGGGGAACGTACCCAACCACTGCTGACCGCGTCGGCAGCTAAGACGGCCGGTGGGGGTGCCCCGTACCTCCTGGGGCGCCACCACCGGCACGGTGGCCCCTCCTTCGATCATGCTGGTGGCGGCCGGCGCCTCACTCGTGCTCTTCCTGAGCGTCCCGCTCGCCGCCCTGGGCGGTTTACTGAGCCTCGGTCTCCTCCTCGGCGTCGCCCTGCTCACGGGGACGGCGGCCGTGTTCTTCCAGACGGCGTACACCGCCTACCTGCCGGGCGTTCTGGACCCGGCCGACCAGTCCGAGGGCAACGCCAAGCTGCACGGCGGCGCCTCCGCCGCGCAGATCGCGGGTCTCGGCTCCGGCGGTCTCTTCGCCCAGGCGGCGGGGGCAGTGAACCGGACACTGGTGAACGCCGCGACCTTCGCGGTGCCCCTCCTGTGCCTGCGGGGCATCGGGTACCGCGAGCCCGCCCGTGTCCGGTCCGCGGGGCGGGGCGGTGCGATGGCGCGGGAGGTCGTCGAGGGGCTGCGTCTGGTGGCGCACGACTGGTGGCTGCGGACGCTGACGCTGTTCGGGGCCTGCTCGAACCTCGCCCTCATGGGATACCAGTCGCTCCAGGTGCTGTTCCTGGTGCGCGAGGCGGGGGCCGGCTCGGGGACGGCCGGTCTGCTGATCGCGGCGGCGGGGACGGGTGGGGTCGTGGGCGCACTCGTGGGCCGCCGGGCCGCCCGCCGGTTCGGCTCGGCGCGGGCGACTCTGCTGTGCGAACTCGGCCTGCCCGTGGGCGCCTTGTTCATCCCGCTCACCTTCGACGGTCCCGGGCTGCTGCTGTTCGTGCCCGGCGGGTTCAGCGTCTCGGCGGGGGTCGTCGGGGGCAACGTCGTCAAGGCCGGGTTCCAGCAGCGTTACTGCCCGCCCCGGCTGCTGGGCCGGCTGACGGCGAGCACCGCCTTCCTCAACTACGGGACGATTCCGCTCGGCGCCCTCCTGGGCGGGACGCTCGGCACCGTACTCGGTGTACGTCCGGCTCTGTGGATCATGACGGCGGGGGTACCGCTCTCGGCGCTGGCCCTGCTCTTCTCACCGGTGCGCCGGGTACGCGAGCTGCCCACGGCTCCCGGGGCCTGCGCCTCGCTGTCCGCCGAGGCCACCGGCGCGCGCTGAGCGGCCCCGCGAGCACAGACGCGGCCCCGCGAGCACGGACGGTCCGGCGGTCGAGGGGCGACCGCCGGACCGAGGACGCGCAGGACCGCGCGGGTCAGCCCCGGACGCCCAGCAGGTGGTCGATCGCGAGCTGGTCGAGCGCCTCGAAGGCCATGCCGCGGGCCGCGGCGACCTCCGCGTCGAAGCTCTCGTACGCCGATTCGTCCGCCAGGAGGCCCGCCAGACCGTCCTCGGCGGTGGGCGCGGCGAGCTGGTCCAGACGGGCCGCGCGCAGCGCCTCCTGGACCTTCGGGTCGGCCCGGAAGGCGGCGGCCCGCTCCTTGAGGATCAGGTAGTTGCGCATGCAGCCGGCCGCCGAGGCCCATACGCCGTCGAAGTCCTCGGTGCGCGGCGGCTTGAAGTCGAAGTGGCGCGGCCCCTCGTAGCCGGCCGTCTCCAGCAGGTCCACGAGCCAGAAGGCGGACCGCAGGTCACCGGCGCCGAAGCGGAGGTCCTGGTCGTACTTGATGCCCGTCTGGCCGTTGAGGTCGAGGTGGAACAGCTTGCCCGACCACAGGGCCTGCGCGATGCCGTGCGCGAAGTTGAGCCCCGCCATCTGCTCGTGGCCGACCTCCGGGTTCACGCCGTACATCTCGGGGCGCTCCAGGCGCTCGATGAAGGCGAGGGCGTGCCCGACGGTGGGCAGCAGGATGTCGCCGCGCGGCTCGTTCGGCTTCGGCTCGATGGCGAAGCGGATGTCGTAGCCCTGCTGGACGACGTACTCGCCGAGCAGGTCGAAGGCCTCCTTCATCCGGTCCAGGGCCAGGCGGATGTCCTTGGCACCGCCCGACTCGGCGCCTTCCCGGCCGCCCCAGGCGACGTAGGTCCCGGCGCCCAGCTCGACGGCCAGGTCGATGTTGCGGATGACCTTGCGCAGCGCGAAGCGGCGTACGTCACGGTCGTTGGAGGTGAATCCGCCGTCCTTGAAGACGGGGTGGGTGAACAGGTTGGTGGTGGCCATCGGGACGACCAGTCCGGCGGCGTCGACCGCCTGGCGGAAACGCTTGACGATGCCCTCCCGCTCGCTCTCCGTGGAGGCGAAGGGGATCAGGTCGTCGTCGTGGAAGGTCACGCCCCAGGCGCCCAGCTCGGCGAGCCGCTGCACGGACTCGACCGGATCGAGGGCCGGGCGGGTGGCGTCCCCGAAGGGGTCCCGGCCCTGCCAGCCGACGGTCCACAGACCGAAGCTGAACTTGTCCTCCGGGGTGGGCTGGTAGTTCATGTGCGGCTCCCTCGCCTATTTCGTCATGCCGGTTTACAAATTAGACTCCCGAGGCGCACCTGTGAAGAGCGGGGGCCGGAAAGCCTTCACCCCGCGCTCGCCGGGCTCCGCTCCGGGGCCGCGGTACTGGACGCGGCGGCCGAAGACGGGTAGCCCTTCGGGCAGGCGTGGCAGCGGCCGGCGCGGGACGCGGCGGCCTCCCGGAACGGAGAGAGTGATGACAGCACCCGAGCAGGCCGAGGGCCCGTTCGTCGTCGGGATCGACAGTTCGACGCAGTCGACGAAGGCCCTGGTCGTGGACGTACCCACCGGGCGGGTCCTGGCGAGCGGCCAGGCCCCGCACACGGTGACGGGCGGCACCGGCAGGGAGTCCGATCCCGAGCAGTGGTGGAACGCGCTGACCGACGCTCTCGCGCAGTGCGGTCCGGCGGCGCGGCAGGCGGCGGCCGTGTCGGTCGGCGGCCAGCAGCACGGACTGGTGACCCTGGGCACCGACGGCAGGCCGGTGCGGCCCGCGCTGCTGTGGAACGACGTCCGCTCGGCGCCGCAGGCCGAGGCGCTGATCGAGCGCCTCGGCGGGCCCAAGGCGTGGGCCGAGCGCACCGGCAGCGTTCCGGGCTCCTCGTTCACGGCGACCAAGTGGGCCTGGCTGGCCGAGCACCAGCCGGAGGCGGCGGGCGCCACGGCGGCGGTGCGCCTGCCTCACGACTACCTCACCGAACGGCTCACGGGACGCGGCACGACCGACCGGGGCGACGTCTCGGGCACCGGCTGGTGGAACGCGTCGACTGAGGAGTACGACCGGGAACTGCTCGACCTGATCGGCCTCGACCCGGCGAAGCTGCCGGAGATCGTACGGCCCGGGGAGGTCGCGGGCACGGTACGGGAGACGGCGGGGCTGCCGTTCGCGGCGGGCACCCTGGTCGCGGCCGGCACCGGGGACAACGCGGCCGCGGCCCTGGGGCTCGGGCTGCGGCCGGGCACCCCCGTGCTGAGCCTGGGCACCTCTGGCACGGTCTACGCGGTCTCACGACACCGCCCCGCCGACCCGAGCGGCACCGTCGCGGGCTTCGCGGACGCGCGCGGCGACTGGCTGCCACTGGCCTGCACACTCAACTGCACCCAGGTCGTGGACCGGGTCGCGACGCTGCTGGGCCTCGGCCGGGAGGCCGTGCAAGAGGGCGGGGAGGTGGTCCTCCTCCCGTACCTGGACGGTGAACGCACCCCGAACCTGCCCGGCGCCTCGGGCCTGTTGACGGGGCTGCGCCATGCGACGAGCGGCGGACAGCTGCTCCAGGCGGCCTACGACGGAGCGGTGTACTCCCTCCTCGACGCGCTGGGACTGGTCCTGGGGCAGGAGTCCGGTGACTCCCGCGAACCGCTCCTGCTGATCGGCGGCGGGGCGCGCGGGAGCGCGTGGCAGCGCACGGTGCTGCGCCTGTCGGGCCGTCCCGTGCAGGTGCCGCAGGCGAGGGAGCTGGTCGCGCTGGGCGCTGCGGCCCAGGCGGCGGGCGTCCTGACCGGTGAGGACCCGGCCGCGGTGGCCCGGCGCTGGGGAACGGCCGACGGACCGGTCCTGGAGGCGGTCGAGCGGGACGGGGCGACCCTCGCGCGTATCGCCGGGGTACTCTCCGACGCGGCGCCGCTGCTGGGCGGCGGTAGGACATCCCGGGCGTGACCGGGTCCCGGAGGTGAGGGACGGCGCGGGCGGCCGGACGACGACGAGAGGCGAGGCGGCGGGCGTTGAGCGTGCGAGCGTACGACGGTGGGCGGACCGGCGGGGCAGACCGGGCGGCGGGGCGGCGCCCGCCCGCCGTCCGGGCGGGCGCCGCCGCTCCCTGCGCGAAGGCGGGCCGGCGATGACCGCGGCGCTGCCCGACACCCAGCAGGGGATGCGGCGTCGCAACCTGTCCCGGGTCATGCACACGGTCGCCGCCCACGGCCCGCTGTCGCGGGCGGGGGTCGCGGCGCGGATCGGGCTGACCCGGGCCGCCGTCTCCACGCTCGTCGACGAACTGATCAGGGCCGGTCTGCTGGACGAACTCGGCCCGCAGCGGCCCGGCCGGGTGGGCCGTCCCGGTTCTGCGCTCGCGGTCAGCCCGGAGGGGCCGGCCGGGCTCGGCGCCGAGATCGGGGTGCACCATCTCGCGGTGTGTGCGATCGACCTGAGTGGAGCCGTGCGGGTACGGGAACTGCGCCCGGTGGACAACCGCGACCGGGCGCCGGAGCCGGTCCTCGCCGAACTCGGCGCCCTGGTCGAGGAGGTGACGCGGCGGGCCCGGGGTCTGGGACTGCGGCCCGCGGGGCTCGCCCTCGCCGTCCCGGGCCTCGTGGCACGTGAACAGCCGCTCGTGGTGCGGGCGCCCAACCTCGGGTGGGTGGACGCGGACCTCGCTCCGCTGCTGCCGCGCGGTCTGCCCGTCACCGTCGACAACGAGGCCAACTTCGGCGCCCTGGCCCAGCTGTGGACGCAGGAGGAGTCCGCCGAGGACTTCATCCACGTCTCGGCCGCGGTCGGTATCGGGGCGGCGGTCGTCCTCGACGGCCGGCTGCTGCGCGGCACGCACGGTTTCGCGGGTGAACTGGGGCATGTGCCGGTACGGCCCGAGGGACCGGCGTGCCCCTGCGGGGGCCGGGGCTGCCTGGAGCAGTACGCGGGGCAGGAGGCGGTGTGGCGGGCGGCGGGCCTTCCCCCCGGGACCGGCGGGATCGGTCTGCTCGTGGACCGTGCGGAGAGCGGGGACAAGGCCGTGCTCAAGGCGCTGCGGGGCGCGGGCAGCGCGCTCGGCATCGCCCTGTCCGGCGCGGTGAACCTGCTGGACCCGCACGGGGTCGTGCTCGGCGGGGCCCTCTCCCCGCTCGCCCCGTGGCTGCTGCCGCCCCTGCGCAGGGAGCTGACGCGTCGTACGGCGACGGCGAGCCGTCCGGTCTCGGTGTCCGCGCTGGGCCGGGAGGGGCCGCTCCTGGGCGCGGCCCACTCGGTGGTCCGCGCGGTCCTGGACGATCCGGTGGCGGTATCCGTCGCCGGCTGAGACGGCGCCGCGAGGGTGTCCGCCGGGCGCCGATTCCCTGGCTGTGGCGGCGTGTTGGGCGAAGGACCGCCGGTTTTCGGACAGAGAGGGCCGGGAATCGCCCCGTCTCCTTCCCGGGCCGGTTCCCAGCCCGTACCTTCGTTCACCCTGGCCGCGTCCGGCGGCGGACCCGGCGGCCCCACCAGGAGACGAGGCACCCATGGACCACGCGAGACCGTCGCTGCCCGGCCGGCGCGCACTCCTGCGGGGGGCCGCGCTGGCCGCCGTACCCGCGGCGCTGCTCTCCGGCGGCCCGGCCCAGGCCGGGGAATCGGTGTCCATGGACTACCCGGGCTCGGAGTGGGTCCCCGCGAGCGCCTCCAACTACACGGTGGCCACGCGCCCTTCGCAGTATCCGGTGGACTACGTCGTCATCCATGTGACGCAGGAGTACTACCAGGACACCCTGAACATCTTCAAGAACCCCGCCAAGCAGGTCAGCGCGCACTACCTCGTACGCTCCGCCGACGGGCACATCGCGCAGTGCGTGCGGGAGAAGAACGTCGCCTGGCACGCGGGCAACTGGGACTACAACACACGCAGTATCGGGATCGAGCACGAGGGCTGGGTCGACCAGCCGAAGTACTTCACCGACGCCCTGTACGCGGCCTCCGCCAAACTGACCGCCGCCGTGTGCGACACGTACGGCATCCCGAAGGACCGCACCCACATACTCGGCCACGTCGAGGTGCCCGGCACCGACCACACGGACCCGGGCAGGCTGTGGGACTGGACGAAGTACCTGCGGCTGGTCAACCTCTCCTGAAGCGGGCTGTGCCGGGGGCCGGGAAGTGACCTTCCCGGCCCCCGGCACAGCCCCTTTTCCATTTACCCCAGGGCGTCCGCGACGCGTCGCGCGAGCGGGTCGGAGCCGAGGAAGGCGAGCAGTTCCGCGCGGTCGGGTGCGGTGGCCGGGCCCTTCCTGCTGACGGCGTGCGCCGCCGCCGCGTTGGCCGCGCGCGCCGCCTCCGCGGCGGGCAGTCCGGCGCCCAGGAGCGCGAGGAAGGCGCCGACGTGGGCGTCGCCCGCGCCGTTGCTGTCCACGGCGGTGACCGGGAATCCGGGGACGTGGAGGGCCGGCTCGTCGGCGAGCGCGAGCACACAGCCGTCCTTGTCGGCCCGTACGAGAACCCCCGCGCCGGGCCGCAGAAGCGTCCGCAGCTCCTGGGCGGCCGCCTTGCCCTGTGCCCCGGTCAGCAGCCCCGCCTCGCGGCTGTTGCAGCTGAGCCAGTCGGTGCGGGCGAGGACCGGTGCGAGCACCTCGGCCGGGATGTCGGCGACCAGCGGCCCCGGGTCCAGGCACAGGACGACGTCCTCGGGGAGCCCGGCCACCAGACCGGCGAGCAGCGGGCCGTTGCCGGGCAGGGCGAGCGCGTAGCCGGAGAGCTGGACGGTGTCCCCGGGGCGCAGCTCCTCCCGGACCCGTCCGGTCTCCCCCGCGGTGAGGGCGCCCTCGATGCCGAAACTCGTGACGAAGGTGCGTTCGCCCTGGTCGACGAGGGCGACGGTGAACCCGGTGTCCCCGTCGGTGCGGGCGGGCAGCAGCAGAGCGACGTCCTCCCGCGCGAGGGCCGAGCGGACCAGATCCCCGTAGGGGCCGGTGCCGTGCAGGCCCGCGTACACGGCGGGTGCGCCGAGTCTGCGGGCCGCGACAAGGGTGTTGAAGCCGCCGCCCGCGGTCAGTTCGGTGCGCGTGGCGATCACGTCCCCGCCGCGTTCCGGCAGCGCCGGGACGTCGAGGACGAGGTCGGCGATGACGTTGCCGACCAGGACGAGCCGGGAGCTCATCGAAGGGCCTCCTGAGTGGGCTGCGGGCTGCTGTCGGCGGACGGGCCGGCGGAGGTGTCACGGCCTGTCCGGCCACCGAGGGCGTAGAGGACGGCCGCCACGGCCATGGTGATGGCCCAGCCGAGCCCGTTGGTGCCCAGCCAGGTGTCGGCGAACGGGCCCGAGAACCACACGTCGTCGGCGCTCGTGGACGCCTCGGTGAACAGGAGCCCCGCCACGATCGCGAGTGCCCAGGCGGCCACCGCGGGCAGCCGGAACCCGGCGGTGTACCAGTAGCGGCTGCTGCGGGTGCGGTCCATGAGGGCTGCGGGGTCGTAGCGCCGACCGCGCGCCGAGTCGACGAGGACGATGCCGATCCAGGCCGAGATGGGCACGGCGAGCAGGGTGAGGAAGGTCGAGAAGGGGCCGTAGAAGTCGCCGGCGACGAGCATGAAGTAGATGCCGCCGAGGAACATCAGCAGGACGTCGATGCCGACCGCGAGGGGGCGCGGCACCCGGACACCGAGGGTGATCATGGTGAGGCCCGCGGAGTAGGTGGACAGGTGGTTGGACATGAGCAGTCCGCCGAAGGCCGCGACGAGGTAGGGGACGGCCATCCAGGAGGGCAGCAGGGAGTTGATCGCGGCGACCGGGTCGGCGGCGCTCGCGAGGGTCGAGTCACCGGCCGACAGCAGGGAGCCGAGCGAGACGAGGACCACGAGCGGGATTCCCGCGCCGAAGGCCGAGGCGGTCACGAGCCGTCCGGCGGGGACCGAGCGGGGCAGGTAGCGGGCGTAGTCGGCGCCGGCGTTGGCCCAGCCGATGCCGGTGCCCGCCGCGATGAACCCGATCCCGCCGATCACCGCGCTCGTGGGGCCCGCGCCGGCGTTCAGCACCTTGTCCCAGTCGACGGTGGAGACGAGGAAGCCGATCACGACGAGGTTGAGCACCCCGAACACCACGGTGGCCCACTTGTTGATCCACATGATGGTGGCGTGGCCGAGCCCGCTGATCAGCAGGGTGCACGCGATGAACACGAGGAGGCAGACCAGTGTCAGTACGGTGCTCTGCCCGACGCCGAAGAGGTGGTTGAGCAGGGCGAGCAGCGCGTAGGCGGCGGTCGTGGTGGTGATGGTCTCCCAGCCGACCCGGCTGAGCCAGCTGATGAGGGTGGGGCCCGCGTTCCCGCGCTGGCCGAAGACGGCGCGCGAGAGGGTCAGGGCGGGGGCGCCGCCCTTCTTGCCCGCGAGGCTCAGCACACCGACCAGGGCGAAGGAGCCGACCGAGCCGAGGACGGCGACAAGGATCGCCTGCCAGATGTTGAGCCCCCGGAAGGCGACCAGGGTGGCCCCGAGGGGCAGTCCCAGGATGCTGATGTTGGCGGCGAACCAAGTCCAGAACATCTGGCTGGCACGGCCGTGGCGTTCACTGTCCGGGACGGGTTCGATGCCCCGGGTCTCGACGGTTCCGACGCGATCGTTCGTCTTTGAAACGGTCATGACGGACCTCCTTGCGTGGTGGTGCGGTGGGGGCTGGGGCCGTGGGCGGTCCGCTCCCCGGCGCCGCGCGGTTTCGGGGCGCGGCCCGGGGCGTGCGGGAGGCGCGGCTCAGCGGAGGGCGAGCAGGCGGGTCGCGAGCGGTTCGAGGTCGAGGGAGTTGACCTCGCGCAGGGTGCGGACGGCGTCGGCGGGCAGCGCCGAGAGACCGTGGACGGAGCCCGCGACGGCTCCGGCGATGGCGGCGATGGTATCGCTGTCCCCGCCGAGGTTCGCCGCCATGAGCGCGGCCCGCCAGGGGTCGCCCCCGGTGAGGGTCAGGACGGCGAAGGCGGCGGGTACGGACTCCTGGCTGGCCACGCTGGTGCCGACGAGGGCGCAGATCCGGTCCAGAGCGGTGCTCTCGTCGAGTCCGGCGGCGAGTTCACAGGCCCACTCGATGCGGGCGGCGATGTCGGCGCCCGCGATCCAGTGGCCGCGGCGGGCCCCGGACCGGGCGGCCTCGACGGCGGCGGCGACCGCCTCCTTGAGGCTGCCCCCGGCGACTCCGGTGCTGACGGCGGCCGCGACCGCCGCGGCGCCCGCGATGCCGACGGTGGTGTCGTGGGTGACCTGGCAGGATTCCACGACCCGGTCGAGGAAGGGCTCCAGCGGACGGCGGTCGAAGGCGATCCCGACGGGGGTCACCCGCATCGCGGCGCCGTTGGTGGAGCCGTTGCGGCCCGCCTCCTTCGGGGGCACTCCGCGGGCGACGGCCTCCAGGGCTGCCTTCGTGGAGGGGCCGAGCAGGTCCAGCGAGCCCTTGGCCCGCATGTCCTCCTCCCAGCCGATGAGTTCCTCGGCCAGGCGCAGCGGGTCGACGGTGCCCCGGCCCTCGACGATCAGGCGGCCGACGATGACGGCCTGATCGGTGTCGTCGGTGACCGCTCCGGCCGGCATCCCGGCGCTGACCGGGTTGTCGGGGCGGGCCGGTTCGAATCCCGTGAGATGTCCGTAGACACGGGCGACGTCCGCGCGGGACATGACCTGGGTGGGCATGCCGAGGGCGTCACCGAGGGCGAGGCCGTAGTAGGCGCCGAGGGCGCGGTCGAGCTGTGGGGGGTGGGTGGTCACGGGTGGCCTCCGGGGCCTGAGCGTACGTGCAGTTCGAAATGGGCCGGGTCGAGAAGGCTCGTGATCTGTTCCACCACGGAGCCGTCCGCCGCCCGGTAGACCTGGGACAGGTGGAGGAACGCCTCCCCCGGGGTGCGGTGCAGCAGCCCGGCGTCCTGCGCGCCGAGACCGCGCACGGTGACCTTGCCCTCACTGGAGTGGGCGATGCGGCCGTGGGCGAGGAGGGTCTTGTTGAGGGACCCCTCGCGCAGACCGGTGTGCGCCACCTCGGCCAGAGGACCGACGGCCGGTACCCGGCTGCGCTCCAGCGAGACCCCCGGCCCGCCGTCGAGGCGGCGCACCCGGTCCAGGGCGAGGAACACGTCCTCGCCGAGTCCGAGGCTGCCGGCCAGCGCGGGATCGGTGACCGTGTCGAGGCGCAGGACCTCGGTGGTCAGGGTGGTGGCCTGTCCGGCCAGCGCGTGCGTCCAGCCGAGCCGGTTGTCCAGCGGCGTACCGTCGAAGGTGACGATGGAGCCGATCCCCGCGTGGGTGGCGATGAGCCCTTCCTCGCCGAGCGCGTGCAGGGCCTGCCGCAGGGTGGTGCGGCTGACACCGAAACGCTTGGTCAGCGCGTGTTCTCCGGGCAGCCGGCTCCCCCGTTCGTGGACCCCGGCCCGGATCTCGGCGGCGAGGACCTCGGCGATGCGTTGATGTTTATGTACCTGTCCAGGCATGTCTAGAACATAGACCCGCTGCCTCGCCCCCGTCCAGACCCGAGTGACGTACGTCCCTTTCCGGCCCCGGCCTCTCGCGTCGGCGCGGGTCTGCCGCGCGCACGAACGCCTCCCCTCTCTTCCGTCCGGACCGGACGGAAGAGAGGGGAGGCGGAAACGTGGACCGTACCCCGCCGGGGTCAGGGCTTGTTCGGTGTTCCGTTGATGACGAACTGCGAGCCGGGTTCGACGCGCACGTCGCCGTCGGCCGAGTTGCTGATCGTCACGTTGGACAGGGTCGCGCTGCCGCGCGCCCCGCTCATCGCGAGGATGCCGGAACCGTTGTTCGACTTGTCGATGCGGACGTCGTTGATCTTCACGCCCGGTATCGCGCCGCCACCCGTCTTGAACTGGATGCCGTCGTAGGTGGAGTCGAGGATGTCGGTGTCCCGGATGGTGACGCCCGGGATGTCCTGGCCCTGCGCGAACAGGGTGATGGCCCCGAACTCCTGGTCCTCGTTCCAGAACGCGCCGCCCGTGCGGTGCAGGGTGTTGCCCGCGATGAGGGTCTGCCCGGAGAACGGGAGCGGGTCGTGGTCGGTGGCCAGCATGATGCCCGGGTAGTTCATGGTGTCGGAGATGACGTTGTTCTCGATGGTGTTGCCGAAGCCGCCGTAGACGGCGATGCCGTTGGCCCGCCACGGGAGCTGGATCGTGTTGTTGCGGAAGTGGTTGTTGGAGCCGACGTCCACCGAGGTGTCCTTGACGTACTTGCTGGCCCAGACGGCGAGCGAGTCGTCACCAGTGTTACGGAAGGACGAGTTGTAGACGGTGGAGTTGCGGGTGCCGTTGGCGAAGTTGATGCCGTCGGCGTAGGTGTTGCGGATACGCATGCCGCTGAACTCCAGCCCGTCGCCGGGGCCCCACAGCTCGGGGATGTTGGAGTAGTCGCGCCCGGCCCAGACCGCGACGTTGGCGTGCTCGATCCACACGTTACTGATCTTGGTGTCCTTGCCGAAGCGGCCGTTGAGGCCCACTCCGCCCTCCGCGTTGCCGTCCCCGCCCCGAATCGTGCCGGAGCCGAAGATGGCGATGTCGGAGATCTGCGTGTTGTCGTCGATGTCGAAGCCGAAGTTGCCCTCGTGCGGGTGGTTGATGCCGCCCGCGTCCTGCGGCGCGGTGAGGGTGTAGAGCTGCGAGTGCCACATGCCGGCGCCGCGGATCGTGACGTCACGGATGCCGACCTGATTGTACTGGCCGCGGTTTTGCGGGTCGTCGGTCAGGATCTTCTGCTCCTGACGCCACTGGCCGGCCGGAATCCAGACGCAGGAGATCTGTCCCTTCTGGTCGGCGGTGACGGCGCGCTGGATCGCGTCGGTGTCGTCGATCCCGTCGTTGGGGACGGCCCCGTACTCGGTGATCGAGGTGCAGTTCGCGGGCTTCGCGGTGGGCGCGGCGACCTGTTCGAGGTCGATCAGGTCGATGACGTAGAAGGCGGCCGAGTCGCCCGCGTCGCGCTGGAGTCGGAACTTGGTGCCCTGGGGGTAGGTCTGCGTGAGCAGCGCGTGGGACTCGTCGAACAGGCGCCTGGCGTCACCGCCGGGGCGGTTGGTGAGTCCCTCGGGGTCGTCGGTGCTGCCGTACAGCCAGCTGTGCTTGGAGGTCAGGTTCAGCTTGCGGACGAACTGGCCGTCCGCGTACAGGCTGATGGTCGCCTCGGCTCCCCCGCCGCCGGCGGCGTCCGGGATCGAGTTGCGTACGACGATCGAGTTCGAGGCGGTGGTGGAGGTGAACTCCACGTACTCGCCGGTGGAGTTGAGCCGGACCGACTTGCGTCCGGAGGACTCGGTCGCGAAGTTGGTGTGGCCGAAGGTGCGCTTGGCGTCGGTGTTGAGCAGGGTGCCCTGGTAACGGGCGTCCTCCGCCTCGTACTCGGTGTACGGCACGGCGGCGCCGCGTCCGACGACGATGGAGCGGGCGAAGACGTTGTTGTTCTCGTCCGTCTCGGTGACCGTGTTCGTGGCGTCGGCGGTGGCGGTGAGGGTGGCACCTCCGCTGGTGGCCTTCCAGGTCCCGGAGATCGCGACGGTGACGGACTCGCCGGCGGGAACGGCGGGGGTGGTGCCGTTGAGCGTCGTCGTCCCGGCCGTCAGACGGGTGACGGTGCCGGCCGGGACGGCTGTGGTGCCCCGGTTCTGGACGGACACCGAGAAGCTGACCGAGGCTCCCACGGCCGGGTTCTCCGGGTTGGTGGTGATGGAGCGGACCAGCAGGTCGGGTCCGGGGCTCTGCGAGACGACGAGCCGCGAGGCGGCCGTGCGGCTGTTGTTGCCGTTGTCCTGCTCGATGACGGTGTCGGTCGGGTCGACGACGGCGGAGACCGTGTACGAGCCCATCGCCTTGCGGCCGACCTCGACGGAGACGGTGGCGGAGGCACCGGCGGCGAGCGCGGGGACCTGGGCGCTGCCCGCGACGGCGCCTTCCAGGCTGACGTCGACCGTGGTGGCGGGCGCGGCGGCGGTCCCGGCGTTGCGGACGCCCGCGCGGACGGTGATCTGGTCCTTCTCCGACGGGGTGGCCGGGGTCCAGTTCAGGTCGGTGAGCGTGAGGTCCGGGTTGGGCGCGGCGGTGCCGACCACCTGGACCTCGGCGACCTGGGCCCCCGGGGCGCCGGTGTTGGAGGAGAAGGCCAGCCGGATGTCGGCGGCCCGCGCCGTGACGGGGATCGTCACGGTGTTCTTGTTCCCGGCCGGGCTGAAGGCGTAGTCGGCGCGGCTCTTGAGCGAGGTGAAGCCGGAGGCGGACTGGCCCCGGCCGAGCACCTCGATGGCCTGGGTGCGCGCGGACCACGCGGCGTCGGGGTTGAGTTTGACCACGACGGCCTGGACGTCGGCGTCGGCGCCGAGCTTCACGGTGAGCGAGGCGGGCGTGCCGGCCGACTCCCAGTAGGTGGTGAGGCTGTCGTCATTGGCGTTGGCCGCGACGAACGACTGGGTCGTCGAGGAGGCCTCGATGGGCTTGTTGCGCGCGAGGTTGGTGCCGTTGACGGGCGGGTCGCCCGGGTCGGTGCCACCGCCCCCACCCCCACTGCCGTAGACCTCCACCTCGGAGAGCTGGGCGGCGCTCCAGCCGGAGTTGGCGCTCACCTGGACGCGGACGTGACGGACCTCGGAGGCGGCGAAGTCGAGCGTGACGGTATTGGCCGAGGAGGGGGTGAACGACCGGGCGGCGGAGGCGGCGAGCGTGGTGAACGAGGAGCCGTCAGCGCTGCCCTGGACGCTCAGCGTCTCGTTGCGCGCTTCCCAGGTGGTGGGGAGCTTGAGGGTGACCCGGTTGACGGAGGTGCGTGTGCCAAGGTCGACCTGGACCCACTGGGGGAAGGCGTTGTTGGGGCCTTCCCAGTACGACTGCTGGCTGCCGTCGGTGACGTTGCCCGCCGCGTACGGGCCGTTGACGCCGCTCGCGGTGGCCGGGCGCCCGAGGGCCAGGTTGGGGCCCGGCGCGGCCGCGGCGGCCTGGGCCGTGGTGGCCGGGAGGAGTCCGAGGGCGATCAGGCAGGCCGCGAGCAGGCCGGTGATCCACCGCCGGACGGTTGGCTTCCGTCTCATGCTGTTCCTCAGTTCGACGAGGGGGAGGAGAGGGGGTGCGTGGACGTGCGGAAGTGCAGCCAACGCGCGGCAGCGGAACGGGAAGCCCCGGCCAACCGACGGCTTGGCAGTTTTTTGAGCAAACTAGTCAATGTTTTGCGAGCACTTAGTGGATAGATTTCTGTCAGGTCAAGGTTTTGTCAACGGCCGCGACAGCACTCGCACCCCGCGTTACCTATCTGTCACATGAGGTGAGACCGGTCGCCGTCCCCGGCGCCCGCATCCGGCCCGCTCACACGCCGGTCACGGCGACCCGGGTGCCGCCGCGGAGCGCCATCCCCGAAGGTGCTGACGCGGTGACGGGTTTCTCGCGCGGGAGCACCGCGCCACCGCCGTGCGGAGCCGCGTCGTGGCCGATGAGGGACACCGTGGCCCCACAGCAGGACGAGCGCACGGGCGCGCAGGCGCACAGGCGCACAGGCGCACAAAGGCACAGGCGCACCGAGGCACCTCACAGGACCGCGGCGAGCACGCGGACACACCGCGACCGTCGTGAGCGGCGGCCTCGCAGGCCGCGCGTCACTCCCCGCCTGGACTCAGGGAACGAGGACGATCTTTCCGTGGGTGTGGCGCTGTTCGAGTGCGGCGAAGGCGTCCTGGACCCGGTCCAGCGGGTAGGTCGCGGCGATCGGGATCTCGACGCGGCCGGCGGCCACCAGTTCCGTCAGTTCGCCGAGTACCTCGCGACTGGAGGCGTCGGCGCTCCCCTTGGTGAGCGCCCCGGCCTCCTGGGCCTTCGCGAAGGAGATGATCGTCTCGATCCGGTGCGGCGGGACGCCGAGGTCCAGGGCGAGTTGGACGTACTGGGGGCCGAAGAGGTCGATGAAGGCGTCCACGCCCGTGGGGGCCGCCGCGCGCAGGGCGTCTTCGAGTCCCTCGCCGTAGGGGAGCGGGGTCGCTCCGTGCCCGGTGAGCCAGTCGGCGTTCGCGGCCGAGGCGATGGCGAGGGTGCGCGCGCCGCGCACCGCGAGCAGCTGGACGACGACGCTGCCGACGCCACCGGCCGCCGCCGAGACGGCGACCACCTCCCCGGGCCGCGGCGCCACCGCCTCGACCGCCGCCCACGCCGTGCATCCCACGACGTACAGGGCCCCCGCGACCTCCCAGCTCAGGGCGGCGGGCTTGCGGATCAGCTGATCGGCGGGCACGACGGCGTGCGTGGCGTGGCTGGAGCGCCGCCACGAGTAGCCGAGCACCTCGTCACCGGGCACGAAGTCCTCGACACCCTCGCCCAGGGCGGTGACGACACCGGCGAGATCGCTGCCCTGCCCGGAGGGGAAGGCCGACGGGTACAGCTCGCGCATGGCGCCCGAGCGGATGGCGGCCTCTCCGGGGTTGATCCCCGCCGCCCGGACCTCCACGAGCACCTCCCCCGCCGAAGGCTCCGGCACCGGCACCCCGGCGACGTACAGGACGTCCCGGTCGCCGTAGCGGTCGAAGCGCACGGCTCGTGCCTGGGTGGTGTTCATGTCTCTCCCTGGACGGGTGGACGGCGGCCCCGAAGAGCGCGCTCCGCGACGTCTTTGCGGCAAAGGCGGCGCGTCGAGGAGACGGGCCGCTTCCGATTCTGTCGCCCCCACCCCTCCCCCGCATCCCCGCGCCCGCGTCGTGCGCCGGTGGAACGCGGGGGCGGGAAGGGGCCCTCGCGAGCCAAACTCGGTTACCCAGGCATGGAGGCCCCGCCACCTGGACAGCATCGATATGACAATCATGTCAGAAAGGGGGCTCTCGTCATCCGGTTCACCCCCGCGCCCACCCCGGACCGCCCCGCCCGGACCTGTGCCTCCGTCGGAAAGTGAGTGCCCTCCTTGCCCGCCGCCCCCCTGTACCTGGAGCCGAGGCTCGCTCCGCGGCTGACGTCGTTACTGGCCTCCGGCGACTTCCTGCACCCTTTGGTGGACGGGCTCGGCACCCCGCTCAACGTGGTGCTGCCCGAGCAGATCGCCGAGAACGTGCGGGGCTTCCGCTCCGTCTTCCGCCGCCACCACCTGCGCGGCGCCGTCCACTTCGCGCACAAGGCGAACCGGTCGAGCGCCCTGGTGCGCCGGCTCGCGAGTACCGACGCCTCCTTGGACGTCGCCTCCCTGGAGGAGCTTCAGCACGCGCTGTCCTGCGGGTTCACCCCGGAACGGATCGGCGCGACGGGCCCCAAGGAGCCGGAGTTCCTGTGGCTCGCGGCGCGCACCGGGGTCACGGTGAACGTCGAGGGCGCGGCCGAACTCGACGCGCTCGCCGCCCTCGTGCGCCGCCACCGCCTGCGCCGCGCCCGCGTTCTGCTGCGGCTGTCGGACTTCGCCGGCGAGCGGGCGGGCGGCGGCGTGCGCCTGTTGAGCCGGCGCAGCCGGTTCGGTACGCCGATGAGCGAGTTGGACGCCCTGCTGAAGGTCGCGGACCGGCACCGGGAGGCCGTGGAGGTCGCGGGGGTCGCGTACCACCTGGACACCACCAGCCTCCAGGAGAAGGCCGCCGCCCTGGAGGGCTGCGTACGGGCGATGAACGAGTGCCTGGAACACGGCCTGCGGCCGACGGTGATCGACATCGGGGGCGGGTTCGGCGTCAACTACCTGGCCCACGAGGCCCAGTGGGAGACGTACACGACGCAGCTCACGCTGGCCGCGCTCGGCCGCCGGCCGCCGATGACCTGGCGCCGCCACGGCTACGGGCTCAGCAACGACGGGGGCACGCTGCGCGGGAGCCTGGAGCTGTACCCCTCCTACCGGCAGGTGGCCGGGGCGGACTACCTCGACACGCTGCTCACGCACGCCGCCCCCTCGCTCGGCCGGCCGCTCGGCGAGGTCCTGCTGGAACACCTCTTCGACCTGTCGGTGGAACCGGGCCGCGCTCTGGTCGACCAGTGCGGGGCGACACTGGCCCGCGTCCTGGAGGTGCGCGGCGGGGACGAGGCGGAGGAGGTCCTCACGGTGCGCCTCGGGATGAACGCCGACGACTGCGCCCTGGAGGAGCACGGCATCCTGCTCGATCCGGTCCTGGTACCGCGCCCCGGGGCGGGGCGGCGGGAAGCGCGGGAGGGCGGCAGGCCGGTCCGCGTGTACCTGCACGGCAACCTGTGCCTGGAGTCCGACCTGATCACCCGCAGGATCGTGCATCTGCCCCGGCGCCCCACCCCGGGCGACCTGCTGGCCTTCCCCAACACCGCCGGATACTGCATGGACTTCAACGCCTCGCTCGCCCAACGGCGCCCGCCGGCCCGCAAGGCCGCGGTCCACCGCGCGGGCGGCACCTGGCACTGGAGTCTCGACGATCTCTACTGGCCCCTGCACGTGCCGGAGGACCCGGCGGACACCGCCGCGCGCCCCCCGGCCGCTTCCACAGCCGACGTACACGAGGGATTACATGAGGTATGACAGCGTTCTCGACACCATCGGGGACACCCCGCTGGTGCGTATCGACCCGGCTGTGCACGGCCTGCGCAACATCGACCTGTACGCCAAGCTCGAACTCGCCAACCCCTTCGGCTCGCTCAAGGACCGGGCGGCCTGGAACATGGCGCGCCCCGGGCTCGCCTCGGCCGTCGAACAGGGCGGCCGGATCGTGGAGTTGTCGAGCGGGAACACCGCGAAGGCGCTGGCCGTCATCGCGGGGATGCACGGAATCGGCTTCACGAGCGTCACCAACCGCATGAAGATCCCCGAGATCAAGGAGCTGCTCCTGCTGCTCGGCGCGGAGATCGAGGAGCTGCCGGGGCGGAGCGAGTGTCTCGACCCGAGCGATTCCGAGGACCCCCTGACCCTCTTCCACCGGCGTCTGTCCGAGCCGGGCAACCCGGCTCTGCACACCGACCAGTACTTCAACACCCGCAACGCCGAGGCGCACGAGAGCGGAACGGGGCCGGAGATCGTGGCCGACCTCGACGGCCGGGTGCCCGACTGGTTCGTGGCCGGGGTGGGGACGGCCGGGTCCTCGTCCGGGGTGGCCCGGTCCTTTCGCGAACGCGATCCGAAGGTGCGGGTGCTCGGCCTGGTCGCCGGCAAGTCGGACTTCGTGCCCGGTATCCGCAACATCGACGAGGTGCAGGAGGTGGGGCTGTTCGATCCGGCGAACTACGACCTGATCGACACGGTCAGCTCCGACGACGCGATCGACGGGATGCTCGTGCTCAACCGGCGTTGCGGCATCCTCGCCGGGCCCACGGGCGGCGCCGCCTACTTCGGCGCGGTGCGCCACCTGCGCGAGGTGGACGCGGGGCTCACGCACCGCGCGACCGCCGTGTTCATCGTGTGCGACCGGGTGGAGAGCTATCTCAGCTACGTGCGCGGGCGGCGGCCCGAACTCCTCGGGCGGCGCCCCGCGGACAACTCCCTCGGCTCGCTCTCGGAGGCGGACCTGGACACGGCGACGGTCATCGGCGTGGACGAGGCGCAGGAGTGGCTCCTGCACGAACGACCGCTCGTCGTGGATCTGCGCGGCCCCTACGCGTACGCCGCGCTGCACATCGAGGGGGCGATCAACATCGTCGACGAATTGTTCGAGGAACTGCTGCGCGGCGGGCTGCCGTTCAGCAAGAAGCAGCCCGTCCTGCTGGCCTGTCCGGTGGGCGAGAAGTCCGTCCGGTACGCGGCCCTGCTGAGCCGCATGGGCCATCCCGACGTCCGCAGCCTGTCCGGCGGTATCGTCGCATGGCGCGACGCGGGCGCCCCGCTGGTCCGCGAGTGAGCGCTCGTCCCGGCCCCTGCCCCGCCCCCTGTTTCTTCGCCGCACTCAGAAGGTGACGTCCCATGACAGTCCCGGGTCCCGCCACACCGGAAGCGGTGGCGTCGGACGAACCGCCCGTCTGGCAGCGGGAGGTGCGCGCGCAGTTCCCGATCATCACGTCCCATCCCCGCCTCGCCTATCTCGACAGCGCGGCGACCGCCCAGAAGCCGCAAGCCGTCCTGGAGGCGGTGCAGACGTACCTGACGACGTCCAACGCGAACGCGGGACGCGGTACGTATCCGTGGGCCAACCGGACCACCCGCCTGGTCGAGGAGGTCCGTGAGCGCGTCAAGTCCTTCCTGGACGATCCCGAACCAGCGTGCTCGCGCGTGCACTTCGTGAGCGGGACGAGCGAGGGGCTGCGGATCGTGGCCCGTGACTGGCTGGCCGGGCAGCTCGTGGACGGCGACGAGATCGTGATCCCCTTCGCCGACCACGAGGCGAACGCCGCGCCGTGGCTGGAGGCCCGTGACCTGCTGGCGGCGCGCGGGGTGCGCGTCGCCGTCCACGAGCTGCCGTGCCAGCCCGGTTCGGGGGACTACGACATCCCCGCGCTGAGGCGTCTGCTCTCCCCCCGCACCCGGTTCGTCGCGGCGACGCACGTCCACCACGTCTACGGCCAGGACATGAACGTCCACCGCATCCGGGAGGCGGTCGGCCCGGACGTCGTGATCTGCCTCGACGCGGCCCAGAGCGTCGGTCATCTCCCGGTGTCGGTGCGGGACCTGGACGTCGACTTCCTGGTCTTCTCCGGGCACAAGGCGCTGGCCCTGCCGGGCACGGGGGCGGTGTGGTCGCGCGGAAGGCGCGGCGCCCCCTTCGCCCCGGCCGGCTGGGAGGGCACCCCGAACACCGTGGGCATCGCGAGTCTCGGAGCGGCCCTCGACTGGCTCGACGCGACCGGCCTCGAACGCATCGAGCGGTGGACCGTGGACCTCGCGGCGCGACTGACCGAGGGGCTGCGCTCCCTGCCGGTCTACGAGGTGGCCGGCTGTCAGCTCAGCCTGGCGCGTGACTCCCCCGTACAGCGAAGGCACGGCATCGTGACCTTCCGGCACCGGGACATCGACGCGGCGGACCTCGGGTTCATCCTGTTCAGCCACGGCTTCATGGTGCGGGCTGACGCGCTGTGCCAGGCCGGCGGCGGTGAGAAACGCGGTTCGGTACGGGTGAGCCTGCACGCGTACAACACGCCCGCGGAGATCGATCGTCTGCTGGAGGTGCTGGCCGGACTGACCCCGCGCTGAACCGGGCGAGCCCTCCCGGTGTCACCCGTTTGACGCCTCGTCGATTTGCACCTCCCCCGGTTTTTGGAAATGATTTTCACCTGTAGGTTCGGGGTCTGTGCGCACGGACGACACGGTAGAGGTGGTAGTGCGAGATGAGTGTGAGCATGCCGACGGCCGCGCGGTGGGTGAACCGCTGGGAACAGCAACAGCAGCGGTACGCCATCGACCGGGAGGAGCGCTTCGTCGTCGTCGCCGACGTGGTGGAGCACGTCACGGCGGGCCAGGACCGGCCGCGGGTGCTGGACCTGGGCTGTGGCCCGGGTTCGCTCCCGGCCCGCCTCGTACGGCGGCTGCCGGGGGCCGAGATCGTCGCGGTCGACATGGACCCGGTCCTGCTCGAACTCGCCCGCGCCCGGCATCCGGACGCCGCCCGGTACGTCGAGGCGGTGATCGGCGAGCCGGGCTGGACCGAGCGTCTGGCCCTGTCCGGGCCGCTGGACGCCGTCGTCTCCACCACCGCCCTGCACTACCTGTCCGAGCCCGTGCTGCGGCGTACCTACGCGCGGCTGACCGGGCTGCTGCGGCCCGGCGGGGTACTCATCAACGCGGACCACCTCTCGCAGGACGCGCTCGGCGTCGCCGAGATCGCGGCGTACGTCGGGACCCGGCGCGCGGAGCGCCGGCACGCCTTCGACCACGAGGACTGGGAGACCTGGTGGGCCGAGGCGGAGCGCGACCCCGAACTCGCCGACCTGTGCGCGCGCCGCCGCACGGGCGCCTCGGCCGGCAACGCCGGATCGCTGACCCTGGCCCGGCACGTGGAGCTGCTGCGCGAGGCCGGGTTCGGCCCGGCGAGTCCCGTGTGGCAGGTGGGCAACAGCTACGTCCTGGTCGCCGTCAGGGAGTGATCGTGGCAGCGCCGACGCCGTGCCGGGCGCTGCGGCACGGACCGGATCAGCCGGTGCTCAGGTAGACGCCGCCCGCCACCACGATCACGGCGAAGACGAGGAAGACACCGATGAAGAGCAGCAGCTTGCCGACGGCGGGAGCGGGCTCGTAGGAGCGCGGCGCCGGGGCTTCGCCCGGCTCCGGGGGTGGATCGGTCGAGTTCACGGCCGTTCCTCTCGTGCTGGCAGTGGGTCGCCCGCGGCCGGGCCGTCGGCGGGGGACCGAGACGCCCCCGGCCCGCTCCCACCGTACGACGCGCCCTCGGGACGCCCGAGGGCGGCTGTCCGCCCCGGAAACGCGGACGTGCGGGGGGGCCCCGCGGCCCGGGGGGCCCCGGCGGGGGGGGGGGTTGGGGGACGGGGGGGGGCGCCCCCCCCCCCCCGGCCGGCGCGCCCCCGCGGGGGGGCGGCCCCCGCCCCCCCCGCGCGCCCCCCCCCCCCCCCCCCCCGCGCGCCGCCCGCCGCCCGCGCGCCCCCCCCCCCCCCCCCCCCGCGGACGGTGAGCGATTTCCGGTCAGGCGGCGTCGCGCCGCACCCGCGCGGCCTTGCGCGCCTCGGCGGTCTGCCGGGCCTCCGACACCCGTCGCGAGGAGCCACCGGAGCGGCCCGGCCTGCTGCCCATGCCGCGGAAGGGGGCACCGCCCCGCTGGCGGGGCCGCTCGGCGGCGACCGGCGCGGCGACGACGGGCACCCCGGAGGGGGCCTTGGCCCCGGTGATGCGGCTCAGCTCGGCCTCACCGGAGTGGACCTGCGTGACCTGCGGAGTGATCCCGGCGGCGACCATCAGCCGGCTCATCTCGCGCCGCTGGTTGGGCAGGACGAGCGTGACGACGCTGCCGGACTCCCCGGCGCGGGCGGTACGGCCGCCCCGGTGCAGGTAGTCCTTGTGGTCGGTGGGCGGGTCGACGTTGACGACGAGGTCGAGGTTGTCGACGTGGATGCCCCGGGCGGCCACGTTGGTCGCGACGAGCGCGGTGACGTTGCCGTTCTTGAACTGGGCGAGCGTGCGGGTGCGCTGCGGCTGGGACTTCCCGCCGTGGAGCGCGGCCGCCCGGACACCGCTGCTCAGGAGGTGCTTGGTGAGCTGGTCGACGGCGTGCTTGGTGTCGAGGAAGAGCATGACGCGTCCGTCGCGGGCCGCGATCTCGGTGACCGTGGCGTACTTGTCGGCGTTCTGCACGTGCAGAAGGTGGTGCTCCATGGTGGTGACCGCGCCCGCCGAGGGGTCCACGGAGTGCACGACCGGGTCGTTGAGGTAGCGGCGCACCAGCAGGTCGACGTTGCGGTCCAGGGTCGCCGAGAACAGCATGCGCTGTCCGCCCGGACGGACCTGATCGAGCAGCTCGGTGACCTGCGGCATGAAGCCCATGTCGGCCATCTGGTCGGCCTCGTCGAGGACGGTGATGCTCACCTGATCGAGGCGGCAGTCCTTGCGCTCGATGAGGTCCTTGAGCCGGCCGGGCGTGGCCACGACGACCTCCGCGCCGGAACGCAGCGCCCCCGCCTGCCGGCCGATCGACATGCCGCCCACGACCGTGGCCATGCGCAGCCTGAGCGAGCGGGCGTAGGGGGTGAGCGCGTCGGTGACCTGCTGGGCCAGCTCCCGGGTGGGGACGAGGATCAGGGCGAGCGGCTGCCGCGCCTCGGCTCGCCGCCCGGCCGTGCGGGCCAGCAGCGCGAGCCCGAAGGCGAGGGTCTTCCCGGAGCCGGTGCGGCCCCGGCCCAGGACGTCCCGGCCGGCGAGCGTGTTGGGCAGCGTGGCGGCCTGGATCGGGAAGGGCTGGGTGACGCCGACGGCGCTGAGGGTGGCGAGCAGCTCGGCCGGCATGTCGAGGGCCGCGAAGTCCTCCACCGGAGGCAGCGCGGGCGTCACGGTGACCGGCAGAGCGAACTCTCCCTGCACCGAGGGACGCCGGCTGTGACCGCCGGAGCGGTTGCCGGGACGGCCCTGTCCCTGGCCCTGCGGGCGGAAACGGGCACCCCGGTCCCCGCCGCCGGAGCGGCGCGGATTGGAATAGCGGTCGTTCGTGCGAGATGAGCGGTTCACAGAGAACCTTTCCTCGATATGGCACGTATCGAGGAATTCCCGGCGAGAGTGCGCCGCACGAATCACAAGAACGAGCCGGACAAACAGAAGGAGCGGCAGCGGCGGACCGGATCGGACCGCCGTGACGCGGTGCGCCGGACCGTCGCATTCCACCGGATCGGTGAGTACGGCGCGGTCGGACGCGGAGGGGGGCACACGCAGTGGCGTGTCACCGCCCTGAGCACAGCTTACGGGGCGCGGCCCCGAAAACGGCAATGGGCTGGGGCCCGCACCACGGGTGCGGGCCCCAGCCGAGTCCTTCGCCAGGTGTCAGGCGGGGACGATGTTCTCCGCCTGCGGGCCCTTCTGGCCCTGCGTGACGTCGAAGTTCACCTTCTGGCCCTCCGTGAGCTCACGGAAGCCCTGGGTGGCGATGTTCGAGTAGTGAGCGAAGACGTCGGGGCCGCCACCCTCCTGCTCGATGAAGCCGAAGCCCTTTTCGCTGTTGAACCACTTCACGGTACCGGAAGCCATGTACGTCTCCTTCGGAGCAGTGTCCGGCACCCGCACTTTACGGGCACCGATGTCGCCGCAATGTGCCCCGTCCGGAGAAAATCACCAGAAATACAAAAGTGCCCGGCCGCCGAAACGGCCGAAGGCACTTGAAGTTTATGGGAACCACAACTGCAACTGGATCAAGATTAGCACGGTTGGGCCGCCGTGGCACGGTGCACTGCCCCGGGTTTTTCCGGGCAGCCACAAATCCTGCCCACACTGACGAGATTTTCTGATACGGCTGGGACAGATTTGGTGGGCGCCTCAGGAGAATCCTCGCAGGATGGCCCGGAATCCCCGGGAATCAGCGCATCCCCGGGGCGCCCCCGCCCCCCGGACACGCGGAGGCGGCCCGGCGGGTCGAACCGTCCGCCTCCCGGCGTGTCGACCGGCGCGGCCCGCGAGCACTCCCCCGGTCTCCGCGCACAGGACACAACGACGGGCACACTGTGCACAGTGCAGAATGGCCCGGCCGAATTGTGGGGCACAGCGTTCCGCGCCCACCGGCCGCGCACCCCGGGCCGCCTTCCTCCGCAGCCCGGCGGATTGACCCCTTCCGCGTTTCCCCCGCACCTGTCGACTCCGGCTCACCGTCCGCGAAAGGACGAGGTCACAGACACTTTCCGTGAAGCTCTGCGGACCGATGGCGGATATCGGCCGTCCCCTCGGCAATTGCCGTGCAAATGTGGCGGGAATTGAGCGGAGTTCACTGTCCCGGGCGCTGGATAATCGTGGCCCGACGAGGGATTCGCGACCCGGACGGCCTCGTGCGTAACGGCAGCCTCTTCGGCAGCTGCTCCTTCGGCGGAAAGCGGACCGCCTGCGCCCGCAGGTGACAGGGCCGGTTGTCGACGCGAAGGACTGCCTGCTGTCATGCACGAAGAGTTCCTGTGCCATGTCACCGCCTACGGCGTGAGCGGCGGTACCAGGGTGGGCGTACCGCTCGGTGTCTATCGTGCGCCCTCCCTGCCACTGGCGGTCGCGTGGCTCCGGGAGCGTGCCGACTGGCTGGCCCGGCTGCTCGACCCGGAGCCGGAGGCCCCGTGGCTGCCGGCCGGCTGCCTCGTCGAGGCGGCCGAACGGGCCTGGGCGGTGCCGGACGCGCTGCGGGCGTGGAGCACCGACATCGACGGGCACTTACGCCTCGCCGAGGACTTACTCGCCGGGGAACTCGTCGAGGTCCGCTGGCACGACGAGTCCGTCGAGTACGAGTTGCTCGCCGAGTCCGTGGACGCGGCCCGGATGCGCCGGGTGAGCCCTCCCCCCACGAGCGCCGGGGCCGGGGCCGGCGAGGTGCCGGGCGAGGACACGAGGCGGCGCGCGGCCGCCGCGGTGGAGGAGAGCGCGACGCTGAAGTTCGCGGCGGTACGGCTGGAGGCCCGCAGCCGGGGGCCGAACTCGTACTTCGGTCTGCGGGTACCCGCCCCGGCGCACACCCCTGACCCCCAGCGGGGCGGGCGGCCGGGCAGGAGCGGTGGCCTGCGCCTGCGGGAGCGGCTCAGCCGCCGGAGGAGCTGAGGCCCCGCCCCTGTGCCGGTGCCGGACGCTCAGGGAATGACGCAGATACGGCCGGTGCTGGCTCCGTCGGCGACCTTCTGCACCGCCTCGGCCGCCTGCTCCAGCGGAAGGCGTGCGGAGACCAGCGGGGCGATGGCGCCCTCGGCGGCGAGTTTCGTCAGTTCCCGGTGGCACGCGCCGATCGCCGCGGGGTCGTGACGGGCGTACAGCCCCCAGTGCAGCCCAAGGATCGAGTAGTTCTTGACCATGGCGTGGTTGAGCGCGGGTGCCGGGACGGTGCCGCTGGTGAAGCCGACGATCACGATGCGCCCTTCGAAGGCCACGCACTTCGCGGACTTCGCGTAGGCCTCGCCGCCCACCGGGTCGTAGACGACGTCGGCGCCCCGGCCGCCGGTGAACTCCTTGACCCCGGCGATCAGGTCGTCGGTGTGCCGGTCCAGGACGAGGTCGCAGCCCAGTTCGCGGGCGGTTCGCGCCTTCTCCGGCCCGCCGACGACGCCGATCACCTTCGCCCCGGCCGCCCTGCCGAGCTGGACGGCCGCGCTGCCGACCCCGCCGGCCGCGGCGTGGACGAGCAGCGTCTCACCGGGCCGGATCGCGGCTCGGCGGTGCAGCCCGAACCAGCCCGTCTGGTAGCCGATGTGCAGGGCGGCGGCCTGCGCGTCGTCCAGGGAGTCGGGGGCGGGCAGCGTGGCCGCCCCCTCCATGACGGCGTAGTCGGCGAAGCCGCCGTACGGGAGGGCGGGGGTTCCGATGACCCGTCGTCCGTCCTCGGTGCGGCCGCACAGCTCCACTCCGGGCGTGAACGGCAGGGGCGGCCTGATCTGGTACTGGCCCCGGCACAACAGCGCGTCGGGGAAGTTGACGTTGGCGGCGCTCACCCGGACGAGTAGTTGTCCGGGCCCCGGCACGGGCCGTTCCACCTCCGCGAGCCGCATCGACTCGACCGGTTCGCCCGTCTCCCGCACCTGCCATGCCCGCATCGGACCTCCAGCGCCTTCGGGGGTATGTCCTCGCCCGGCATACTAAGCGGTCGGTAAGACGCGGGGGAAGGCCCGGGAGCGGCCGGGTCCCGGCACGGGGACCGGGGCCGGGGCCGCTCACCGCTCAGTCCGCCGTACGCCGTTTCGGGCGGGCCCGGACGTGCATGCGCTCGCCCTGCGGGCCGAAGAGGCTGAGCACTTCGACGGGGTGGTCCTCGGCGGGCCCGAACCAGTGCGGCAGGCGCGTGTCGAACTCGGCCACCTCCCCCGGGGCCAGGACGAGGTCGTGCTCGGCGAGGACCAGACGGAGCCTGCCGTGGAGCACGTACAGCCACTCGTAGCCCTCGTGGGTGCGGGTGTCCGGCTCCTCCATGCCTTCGATGAGCATGCGGTAGGCCTGGAGGCCGCTGGGGTGGCGGCTGAGCGGGTACATCCTGCGGTTGTGCCGCAGGATCGGCTCCGAGCGCACCCGGGGGTCGGCCACGGGCCGGGTGCCGACCAGTTCGTCGAGGGCGACCTGATGGGCCCCGGCCAGGGACAGCAGGAGTTCCAGGGTGGGCCGGCGCAGGCCCGACTCCAGCCGGGAGAGCGTGGAGACGGAGATCCCGGTGGCCGCCGACAGCCCGGCGAGGGTCGCTCCGCGTTCCTTGCGCAGCCGGCGCAGGCGGGGCCCGACCCCGGCCAGGACGTCCTGGGCCGTTCGCGCCTCCCGGGCGGGGCCGGGCGCGTCGTCCGGGGCGTCCCGCAGCCGTTCGCCCATGTCACGCCTCGCCGCGCACGAGCCCCAGCAGCCGGTCGAGGACCCGCTCGCCACCGGCCCGCAGCCCGTCGTGCTCGAACTCGTCGGTGACCCAGGTGCGCAGTCCCCTGACGGTGCGCGCGGTGCGCAGGGAGTGGGCCGTGTCCACGTACATGTCGTCGTGATAGACGGCGGCGGCCACCGGCACCTCGTTGCGCTCCAGGCGCGCGGGGTCGTACAGCGGGGCCCAGTCGGTGCGCTGCGCGAGCAGTTCGGCGGTCTCGCGCAGCGGGGCGAGGGAGGGGTCGCAGTGGAAGGCCCAGGGGTGCACGGACTCGCCGGTGAACAGGACGGGCGTGCCGGAGGCGAGGGCCTTCTCCGCGTCGAACTGCGGGAACTCGGCGCGGACCCGTTCGGCGGCCCAGCCGGTGGGCCGGTGGTCCTGGGCGTAGATCGCCTCGTGCAGAAGGGCGTACAGCGGGTGGGCGGCGTAGGAGAGCGCCCCCTGGGCCGCCTCCTGGAAGGCGTCGGAGAGCCTGGGCCCGGTGGCCGTCCGCACGAAGGCGTTCTCCAGCAGGTAGTGCAGCCGGTGGCTGCCCTCGCCGCCGCCGAGCATGATGCCGAGGGACTGGAACGCCTCGACGGTGAGCCGGTAGCCGCCGTTGAGCACGGGCCGGTAATCGGCGAGGTGTTCGGCGATGCGGCGGACCCGGTCCACGTCCTGCGGATAGCGGGCGTAGTGCGCGCTGACCTTGCGCTCGATCCTCGGATAGGCGGCGCGGTACACGTCGTCGGCGTGCGCGTCGAGGGAGGGCAGGCCGCCGGTGAGCAGCGCCGCGCTCAGTCCCTCGGGCGCGCTGGAGAGGTAGCGCGTGACGCAGAAGCCGCCGAAGCTCTGGCCGAGCACGGCCCAGGGGGCGCCGCCGGTGAGCGTCTCGCGGATCAGCTCGCAGTCGCGCACGATCGCGTCGGAGCGGAAGTGGGCGAGGTAGTCGGCCTGCTCGCGCGGTCCGCCGCGCAGGGGCAGCGTCTGCCGGTCGGCGGGGGTGGAGCGGCCGGTTCCGCGCTGGTCGAGGAGGAGGACCCGGTAGTCCCGCAGAGCGCGGCCGAGCCAGGCCTCCCGGCCCACGAACCGCCTCGCCCCGAAGCCGGGGCCGCCCTCCAGGTACACCAGCCAGGGGCGGTCGCCCGCACCCGGGTCGGTGGCGACGACCTCGCGGCCGTACACCTCGATCTGCTCGCCCTCGGGCCGGTCGTGGTCGAGGGGGACGGTGAAGAGCCGGTCGGTGAGGACGACTCCGGGCTGGCGGTAGGTGGCGGCCATGGTGCTCCTGGGGTGGTGGTGGTGCGCGGACCTCCCAGTTCAGCACATGCCGGCCGGCCGCTCCTCCCCCGGCCGCCCGGTGCGCCACGCTCTTTGGCGGCGCGCGCCTGATGCCGCATCGGGCGGGGCGTGCTTACGCTGACGGGCAGCCGTTGACCGACGAGGGAGCCGCGATGCGCGTCGCTCTGTGCCCGACCTGTGTGCACGACCCCCTGTTCCCGTGGGCGGGGGCATCCGCCCGCGGGCACGCGGGAGGTGGGGGGCGGTGATCCGCTTCGACCGGGTCGGCAAGCGCTACCCCGACGGCACGGACGCCGTCCACGATCTCTCCTTCGAGGTCGACGAGGGCGAGCTGGTGACCCTCGTCGGCCCCTCGGGCTGCGGCAAGACCACCACGATGATGATGGTCAACCGGCTCATCGAGCCCACCTCGGGCCGTATCGAGGTGGCGGGCGAGGACGTGATGTCCGTGGACCCGGTGCGGCTGCGGCGGCGTATCGGCTACGTCATCCAGCAGGTCGGCCTGTTCCCGCACCGCACCGTCCTCGACAACACGGCCACCGTCCCCGAGCTGGTCGGCTGGAAGCGCTCGCGGGCCCTCTCCCGCGCCGCCGAGCTGCTCGACCTCGTGGGGCTCGACCCGAAGACGTACGGCGGGCGCTATCCGGGGCAGTTGTCGGGCGGCCAGCGCCAGCGGGTCGGGGTCGCCAGGGCGCTGGCGGCCGATCCGCCGGTCCTGCTCATGGACGAGCCCTTCGGCGCGGTCGACCCCGTCGTACGGGAGAGGCTCCAGAACCAGTTCCTCGACCTCCAGCGTTCCCTGCGCAAGACGGTGCTGCTGGTGACGCACGACATCGAGGAGGCGGTACGGCTCGGCGACCGGATGGCGGTGTACGGACCCGGGAGGATCGAGCAGTACGACACGCCCGCGACGGTCCTGGGCCGTCCGGCGAGTGCCTACGTGGCGGAGTTCGTCGGCGCCGACCGGGGGCTGAAGCGGCTGTCGGTCACCGAGGTGCGCCCCGACGACCTGGAGGAGCCGCCGGTCGCGCGCTGCGCCGAGCCCGCCGGGCACGCGGCGGACCGGATGCGGTCCGAGGGCGCCCGCTGGGCCGTCGTCCTGGACGACGAGGGCGCGCTGCACGGCTGGGTGGGCCTGGAGGAGGTCGCGCGCGCGGAGGGGCGTACGGTCGGCGATCTCGCCCACCGCATGAACGCGTGGGTCCCGGTCGGTTCGCCGCTCAAGGGGGCGTTCGGGGTGATGCTCCAGCACGACGCCGGCTGGGTCGCGGTGCTGGACGGGGCCAGGTTCCTCGGGGTGCTCACTCCGGCGAAGCTGCACGAGGCGCTGCGCCGCTCGGTGGACGCGGACGCGCGCGGCGTGGGCCGCGAGGAGGCCGCCTTCGACTCGGTCCCGGACGCCTGAGGCACGCCGTGCCCGCAGGTGCGGCGCGCATCCGCGCAAGGGCACCGGCCGTCACTGGGTACGGCTGGGCACCGCGTGCGCTCCGGGGGCGGCGAGGACGAAGTCCTGACGGGTGACGCGGCCCTCGCGGGGCAGGACGCGGGTGACGGCCGGGGTGTGTCCCCTGGCGATGGCGAGAACGCTCACCCAGTTCTCGTCGAGTCCGGCCGCGCCCCAGCGCCCCTCCTCGTCGGTGACGGTCTTCAGCAGTTGCCTGCCGCCCTCGGCGAGGACGGTGATGAACACACCGGACGCCGGGCGTCCGTCGTCGTGGAACACCTCTCCGCCGAGCACGGTGGTGCGCTCACCGAAGGGATCGTGCGCGCCGGGGGTGACGGCGTGCGGGACGGGGGTCTCCAGCGCGGGGTCCTCGACGGGGGCCTCGGCGGTGGTGGGGCCGACCCTCTCCTTCTCCTTGCGGCGCATGAGGACGGCGCCCAGCACGACGAGCAGGACGCCCCCGGCGATCCAGGCGCACAGGACGAGTGTGGGCCGCAGGACACCCTTGCCGTCGAAGTAGAAGACGCCGTGGAGCGCGTCGATGACGTTGCCGAGCGGGAAGACGGGATGCAGCGCCCGGAAGAAGCCGGGGACCATCTGGTAGGGGATGGCGCCGCCGCTGGAGGGGATGGACAGGAGCACGAACAGGGTGATGGCGACGCCGGGGATGAACTGCCGTACGAACGGGACGAGTCCGAAGGTGGTCCAGGCGATGGCCTGGGTGAGCAGGAAGGCGTAGAGGATGCCGAGCGGTTCGTCGGGCACGATGTGCATGGCCCGGCCCACGAAGTAGCCGACGACGCTGATGAAGGCGGACAGGCCCACGATCGTGAGGAGCTTGCCGCGCCGGGTGAGGTTCACGCGGATGAGCATCATCACCACGATGTAGGCGCTGATGTTCCAGGACATGGCGAGGTAGAAGAGGCCGGTCCCGGTGGCGTCGCCGGAGGCGGTGGGGACGAGTTCGACGGTGCGCAGTCGCTGACCGCTCTGCTCGGCGAGGGGCCCGAAGGCGCCGCTGACGGTCTGTTCCAGCAGCCCCCCGGCGGCTTTCGCGAGGTAGAGGGTGGACTGCTGGCTGTCGGTGGTGAAGGCGGCCGAGACCTCGCGGTCGAGGACCTTGGAGCGGGCCTCGGCGGCGTCTCGCGCGGGCCGGACGGCGAAGGCGCCGGGCGCGGCCCGGTCGAGGGCGGCGCGTACCCGGTCCGCGGCGGCCGGCCCGGCGACGGCCACCCGTACGTCGTGCGGCTGCGGATTGTGGAAGGGCAGGGCGTAGCAGAAGAGGAAGCCGAAGAAGAACAGCAGCGGGAACCACAGTCCGCCGGCCAGGGTGCGTACGAGGTGGGACAGGGCGCTGCGCCGGCCGGAGCCGTCCGGGAGCTCCTCGGCAGCGGTTTCCGCGGTCATCGTGGGCCCTTCTGAGTGCGGGTGCGGGAGCGGTCAGACGAGGTGCTTGCTCCTGAGGTAGTCGCGGGCCACGTCCTGCGGCAGCCTGCGCCAGCTGTCCACGCGCCGGTTGAGGTCGGCCAGGTCGGACGTGGTGAGCACGGTGCTGAGCCGGCCGAGGGCCTTCGCGACCCGCGCCGAGCCGGCCTGCGCGCGGTTGACGACGGGCACGAGGTAGTCGGCGTTCTGCAGTCTGCGGTCGTCCTTGAGCAGGACGAGCCCGAAGTCGGGGAGGGTCGCGTCGGTGGTGGTCGTCGCGACCATCTGGGCGGTGCCGTCCTGCACGGCTTTCTTCGCCTGCGTGGTGCCCAGGCCCTTGGGGTCGATGCCGGTGATGTCGATGCCGTACGTCGTGCGCAGTCCGGGGGCGCAGTAGGGGCGGGTCGCGCACTCGTCGCCGGCCGCGATCCGTACCCGCAGTCCGGAGCGGCCGAGGTCGCTGAGCGTGCGCAGCCGATGCTCGCGCGCCCAGGTGGCGGAGACGGCGTAGGCGTTCTGGTCGACGGCGCGGCCCGGGTCGAGGACGCTCAGCCCGCGCGGGGCGGCGAGCCGGCGCAGCTCTCGCAGGGTCGTGTCGAGGTCGGGGGAGCCCACCGGGCGGGCGTCGGGCCCGTTCTTCTTGGTGTTCAGCCAGTCGGCGAAGGTCGCCGCGTACTCGGGGACGAGGTCGATCTGCCCGGACTCCAGGGCGGGTTCGTACAGTTCGCGGTTGGAGACGGTGAGGGTGTCGGTGCCGTAGCCGGCCTCGCGCAGCAGCAGGGCGTACATCTGGGCGAGCAGATCGCTCTCGGTGAAGCCGGCCGAGCCGATGGTGAGGTGCTTGTTGTCGCCGGGCGGGGCGGTGACCTCACCGCGGTTCTCCAGCGAGGGCCCGGTCGAGCAGCCCGCGAACAGGAACAGGGCGGCGAGGACGGTCACGAGGAGCGGGTTGCGCGGGCTCATGCCACCTCCCTCCCCCGGTGCGGCAGGAACCGTTCCGCGAGGACGAAGGCGCCCTCCACGAGCAGCGCGAAGACGGCGACGAGCACGGCGCCGGCGACGACCTGCGGGGTGGAGGCGAGGTTGAACCCGGCGGTGATGATCCGGCCCAGTCCGCCGCCGCCCGCGAGCGCGGCGATGGTCGCGGTGGCCACGAGCTGGACGGCGGCGACGCGTACGCCGGTGAGAATGAGCGGCAGGGCGAGCGGCACCTCGACGCGGCGCAGCATCTGGGTGCCCGTCATGCCCATGCCGCGCGCGGCGCGCACGATCTCGCGGTCGACACCGCGCATGCCGACGTAGGCGTTGGTGAGCAGCGGCGGCAGGGCGAACAGGACGAGAGCGAGGATTGTGGGGCCTTCGCTCCAGCGGCCGACCGGGGTCAGCAGGAGCAGGACCAGCACGGCGAAGGTGGGGACGGCGCGGCCGACGTTGGAGAGGTTGACGGCGAGCGCGCCGCCCCTGCCGAGATGTCCGAGGACCAGTGCCACGGGCAGGGCGAGCAGGCAGCTGACGAGGAGGCACACCGCGGTCAGCACGAGGTGTTCGAGCAGCCGGTGCCCGATGCCGTTCTCCCCGGCCCAGTGCGCGGAGTCGGTGAGCCAGTCCCAGGAGTCGCCGAGGGTCTTCATACGCGGGTCCACGGGGTGAGCAGCCGCTGGACCAGGAGCAGCAGCAGGTCGGCGAGGACGGCGATCACGACGCACAGCACGGAGGCGGTCAGGACCTGTGCCTTGAAGAAGGTGTTCATCCCGGAGTAGACGAGGTTGCCGAGCCCGCCGAAGCCGACGATGGCGCCGACGGTGACGAGGGAGACCGCCGAGACGGCCGCGATCCGCAGGCCGGCCATCGACGCGGGCAGCGCGAGCGGCAGTTCCACGGTGAGCAGGAGCCGCACGGGCCCGTATCCCATGCCCCGGGCGGCCTGCCGGGTCTCCTCGGGCACGGCGCGCAGTCCGGCGAGGATGTTGCGCACCAGCAGCGTCAGTGAGTAGAGGACGAGTCCGGCGACGACGAGGGTCGCGGAGAGCCCGTAGAGCGGCAGCAGCAGGGAGAACATGGCGAGCGAGGGGATCGTGTAGAGGATGGTGGTGGCGGCCAGCACGGGCCCGGCCGCCCAGCCCCAGCGCCGGGCGAGTACGGCGAGCGGTACGGCGAGGGCGAGGGCGATGCCGACGGAGACGGCCGTCAGCTCGACGTGCTGCACGACGGCGTCGAGCAGGATGTGCCGCCGGGTGCTCAGGTACTCCCCGCAGATCCACTCGTTACGCGCGAGGCAGTCGTCGGGGGTGGCTCTCACCCGTTCATTGCACCGGGGCGGGCGCCGCGCGGCGCGCTGGGCGGCGCCGTACGGGTGGCGCGGCCGGAGCGCGGCCCTCCCGGTGCCCGGCGCGGAAGGGCGCGCTGTCGCGGCTGAGGGCGGTGGGTCTAGGTTGGGTCGCATGAGCAACCTGGACACGCGTCCCCAGCCGAAGGTGTGCGGCGGGCGCGGCTTCGTCGTCGCCGAGCCCGTCCGTGAACTGCTGAGCCCCCGCCACCTGCGGCTCGGCGAGTCGACGGAGGTGCGGCGGCTGCTGCCGAACCTGGGCCGGCGCATGATCGGCGCCTGGGCCTTCGTCGACCACTACGGCCCGGACGACATCGCGGACGAGCCCGGTATGCAGGTCCCTCCGCACCCGCACATGGGACTGCAGACCGTCAGCTGGCTGCACGAGGGCGAGGTGCTGCACCGGGACTCGCTGGGCAGTCTCCAGACCGTGCGCCCTCGCGAACTGGGCCTGATGACCTCGGGCCGGGCGATCTCCCACTCCGAGGAGAGCCCGAAGTCCCACGCGCGTCTCCTGCACGGCGCCCAGCTGTGGGTCGCTCTCCCCGACGCGCACCGGCACGTCGAACCGCACTTCGAGTACCACCCCGACCTGCCGACCGTCGAGGCGCCCGGACTGACCGCGACCCTGCTGCTCGGCTCCCTGGACGGCACGACCTCCCCCGGCACCGCGTACACCCCGATCGTCGGCGCGGACCTGAGCCTGGCCTCGGGCGCGCGGGCGCGGCTGCCTCTGGAACGGGACTTCGAGTACGGCGTCCTCGCGATGTCCGGCGAGGTCGTGGTCGACGGAGTCCCGGTCGCCGCCGGCTCCCTCCTCTACCTGGGCTGCGGCCGCGAGGAACTGCCCCTGCGCGCCGAGTCGGACGCCTCGGTGATGCTCCTGGGCGGCGAGCCGTTCGCGGAGGAGCTGATCATGTGGTGGAACTTCGTCGCCCGCTCCCAGGAAGAGATCGTGAAGGCTCGCGAGGACTGGACGAAGGGGGCCCGGTTCGGCGAGGTGAAGGGGTACGACCGAGCCCCGCTACCGGCACCCGAGCTGCCGCCGGTGCCGTTGAAACCACGTGGAAGGGTGCGCTGACCGGGGAGTGTCCCGTCTTCTGGGCGGATAGACCCGAGAGGATGTCTCCGACCGCCTCACCGACTCAGCTTCTTCCGCGGTGGCCGCCAGCGGATGGACGGTGGGGCTTGCCCCAGGCTTCCCTGTCGTCCAGGGGTGAGGTCCCCCGTGCGGAGGTACGGGTGCCGGGAAGACCGCGCGGGCGCGGGTGGTTGCGGGCCTGACGGGGGGTCAGGCGCGGCTCGTGCCCCGCCGCGTGCAGGGTGGCGAACCGCGTCCAAGGGCCTTGTGGGGCGCTGTCGGCCCGGCTAGGTTGCCGGATGCGCCTGTTGGCGGAAGGGCGGACTGCCACCGCCTTTCCTCCCCCCACCACGGCGGGCGCGGTACCCCTGCGCGGCCGCACTCCAGGGACGGCCGGGCCGAATGAGGCAGACCGAAAGGGCATCCCCCCATGAGCATCTCCCGACGTTCCTTCCTCGTGTCCGGCGCCGCCGTGGCGGCCGCGGCGGCCGGTGGTGTGACGGCGACGCAGGCCGGCGCGTCCCCCGCGCCCGCCGCCGGTCCGGCCGCCTCCCCCGTGGGCGACGTGGTCGGCAAGATAACCGTCGGCTACCAGGGCTGGTTCGCGTGCAAGGGCGACAGCGCCCCGATCGACGGCTGGTGGCACTGGAGCCCCGACATGGGCAAGGCGCCCGCACAGGGCGCGAGCAGCGCCAAGTCCTGGCCCGACGTGGCGGACTACACACGCACCTATCCCACCGCCATGGCGGACCTGAACGGTGGTGGCGAAGCCGCTCTGTTCTCGTCCTGGGACCAGCAGTCGGTGGACACCCACTTCCGCTGGATGCGGGAGCACGACATCGACACCGCCGCGCTCCAGCGCTTCAACCCGTTCAGCCCGGAGGGGCCCACGCGCGACGGCATGGCGCAGAAGGTGCGGCAGGCGGCGGAGGCCGCCGGCCGGAAGTTCTACATCATGTACGACGTCACCGGCTGGACCTCGATGCAGTCCGAGATCAAGCAGGACTGGACCGAGAAGATGAAGGCGCACACCTCCTCCAGCGCCTACGCGCGGCAGAACGGCAAGCCGGTGGTGTGCGTATGGGGTTTCGGGTTCAGCGACGACGCGCGCCCCTTCGCCCCGGGCCCGTGCCTCGATGTCGTCAACTGGTTCAAGGATCAGGGCTGTTACGTGATCGGCGGGGTGCCCACGCACTGGCGCACCGGCACCGAGGACTCGCGGGCCGGCTTCGGGGACGTCTACCGCGCCTTCCACATGCTCTCGCCGTGGATGGTGGGCCGTATCGGCAGCGCCGAGCAGTCCGACCAGTTCTACCGCGACGTCAACACCCCCGACCAGGCGGACTGCGACGCGCACGGCATCGACTACCAGCCGTGCGTGATGCCCGGTGACCTCCAGGAGGGGCAGCGGGCCCACGGAGACTTCATGTGGCGGCAGTTCTACAACATGAAGCGGGTGGGCGCGCAGGGCATCTACATCTCGATGTTCGACGAGTACAACGAGGGCAACCAGATCGCGAAGACGGCGGCGACCGCCGCCGACGTTCCGTCCGGCTCCGGGGTCAGGGCGCTGGACGAGGACGGCACCGCCTGCTCCTCGGACTACTACCTGCGGCTGACCGGCGACGGCGGGCGCATGCTCAAGGGCGAGCTTGCGCTGACCGAGACCCGGCCGACGCCCACCACCGTGTAGTGGTAGGGCAGTTGCGACCGTGAGGGGGCCGAGCGCCTGAGGCCGATGTGCACGAGGTGTACGAGGCCCGGCACCCCCTGGATCACGGCAGCAGGCGCCCGGACTGCCTCCCGTGCCGCCCGGACCACGGGGCAGGTGCGCTGAACCGGCCGTGGACACCCGGCGGCGGGAACCGCCCCGGGGCGCGCTGGAGAGGCGGAGCGCGGTGGCGCGGGCGGCTCACACCGGCCCCGGCGCCACCGCCGCCCACTGCTCGTCGTCGGCCGCGAGCAGCTCGCGGAGCCGCTTCGGCGGCGGGAGCGGGCCATGGTCGGCGGTGACCGAGAGCGCGGAGGCGGCCGTGAGGTGGCCCAGGCGCAGGGCCCGGACCGGGTCGTGCTCCGCCTCGGTTCCGTACCGGGCCGCGAGGAAGCCGGCGGCGAAGGCGTCGCCCGCCCCGACCGGCTCCAGCACCCGCACGCGGGGCGCCGGCACCACGCACCTCGTCCGGCCGTCGAAGGCGGTCGCGGCCACGGAGCCGTCCTTGACGACCACGGTCGCCGGGCCCGGCAGCAGTTCCCGTACCGCCGTCGCGTCGGGGACGGCGCGGGGGCCGCCCCAGAGGCCCTGTGCCTCGTCGAGGCCGACGAAGACGATGTCGGCCCGGTCCGCGAGGTCGCGCAGCACACTCGCCGCCTTCGCCGGTCCCGGCCAGAGCGCGGGCCGGTGGTTGACGTCGAAGGAGACGGGGCGGAGCCCGGACCGGTCCGGGTCCAGCGCCTCCTCGACGAGCGCACGGCAACTGGCCGACAGGGCGGCCGTGACGCCACTGAGGTGCAGCAGCCGGGCCTCTCGCAGGGAGGGGTCCGCGAGCAGTTCCGGGCCGAGCCCGGCGGCGGCCGAGCCCTTCCGGTAGTAGTGCACGCGCGTGGTGCCCGGGGCGCCGGGGTCCTTCGCCAGGAGCCCTGTGGGGCGGGCGGCGACGGTGCGTACTCCCGACACGTCCACCCCCGCCGCCGCGACCTTGCGCAGGACCAGCCGCCCGAAGGGGTCCTCGCCGACGGCGGAGACCCAGCGGGCGGGCGTGCCGAGGGCGGCGAGGTACATGGCGACGTTCGACTCCGATCCCGCGACCTCCAGGCGCAGCCGGTCCGCCGTGTCGAGTGGGCCCACCGGTTCGGGGGCGAGCGCCGCCATCGTCTCCCCCACGCACACCACGGGTCCGCGGCCCCGCTCCGTCGCCCTCAACGGGACACCCCCGCGCACGCGGCGAGGGCGCGAAAAGCGCGGGCGCGTTCCCGCAGTGCCTCCAGGTCCCCGCCGGCGTTCGCCGCGTCACCGAGCAGCGGCCCGCCGACCCCCACCGCGAGCGCGCCCGCCGCGAGATAGGCGGGGACGGCCTCCGCGTCCACCCCTCCGACCGGCACGAACGGCAGGGCCGGGAAGGGACCGCGCAGCGCCCGTAGGTAGCCGGGCCCGCCGACGGCCGAGGCGGGGAAGATCTTGTAGGCGCTCGCGCCCCGGTCGCGCGCGGCCAGAACGTCGGTCGGCGTCATCACCCCGGCCAGGACGGGCAGGCCGAGTTCGGCGGCGGTGGCGACCGCCTCGCTCACTCCGGGGGTCACGAGGTAGTCGGCGCCCGCCGCCCGCGCCGCGCGGGCCTCGGCTGCGGTGAGCACCGTACCGGCGCCGAGCGGGGCGTCCGCCCCGAGGGCGGCGCGGGCGCGGGCGAGAACGTCCAGGGCGCCCGCACCGGACAGGGACACCTCGATGAGCGGTATCCCTTCCTCCGCGAGGGCGAGGACGGCCGCGAGGGAGGCGTCCGGGTCGTCGCCGCGCACGATCGCCAGCAGGCGGTGCTCACGCAGGGCGTCCAGCAGGTCGAAGGAGGTCATGGCCTTGCTCCCGGGGTCGGTCGATGGGGAAAGGGGATGCCCGGAGGCACACGGGGCCTTCGGGGAACGCGCGCGCCGGCGGCCGTGCGCACGGCGGGTGGTCGGCGGTCACCGGTGCGGTGCCCGTCCGCCCCGCGAGGCCCCTACGCCTCGCCGGGCGGCGCGTCCAGGGTCAGCCGCCAGCGCACCTCGCCGGAGTCCGGTACGCGGGCTGCCTCGGAGTCCTCGGCCGAGGCGAGGTCGAAAACCCGGCCGAGCATCGGTTCGACGCCCACGGAACGATAGGGGGACGGGGCGGGGAAACCCCCGAGGTTGCGCCACAGCGCGACGGAGACGGGCTGCCCGGCGGCCTCCAGCCGCAGCCGCAGCACGTGCGGTCCGTCCCGTACGAGCACCTCCGGGGCCTCCACGACGGCGCCCACCGCGGAACCGTCGTCCGGGCCGAGCCGGTCGAGGTGGTGGCCCCGCGCGGTGGGCCACTCGCCCGGCGACCACTGGTTCCCGCCGTCCGGGTACAGGCGCAGCCGCGCGCCGGCGGGCAACACGATCCGGGCCGCGGCCGAGAGATCCAGCAGGGCGTGCGCCGCCCACAGGAAGCGGTAGCCGGGGGCGGCCGTTAGCCGGTAGTCCGCCACGAGAGTGTCACCCCCCGGCCCGGGGGCGATACGGCGTGCGAGGCGGAAGTCCGGGGTGCGCGTGCGCTCCTCGCCCGCCGACCGCCACCAGGCCCTGCTCCACACGTCCCCGTGGTCGGGCACGCCCCGCACGGTGGGCAGGCACTCCTCCAGACCTCCCGCGTCGACGAACGCGTCTCCCGGCCGCACCCCGGCACGGCGGGGGTCGGCGCGGTGCCACAACCACTCCCGGCCGCCGGCCCGCAGCGAGGTCCACCGGCCGCCGTGCGCCGGGTCGGTCACCGCGCGCGGGGTGCGCCCCTCGCTCACCATTCGGCGAAGGCCCCGTCCTCGTGGCGCCACACGGGGTTGCGCCAGCGATGCCCGAAGCGGTCGGCGGCGCGTACCGCCTGCTCGTCGATCACGACCCCGAGCCCTGGCAGGCCGGAACGCTCGGCATGGCCGTCGGTGAAGCGGAACGGCTCGGTGTCCACCAGCCACGAGAGCAGATCGGCCGTCTTGTTGTAGTGGATGCCCCTGCTCTGCTCCTGGATCAGGAAGTTCGGTGTGGCGAAGGCGACTTGCAGACTGGCCGCGAGCGCCACCGGGCCGAGGGGGCAGTGCGGGGCGAGCAGGGCCCCGTAGGTGTCGGCGAGGGAGGCGATGCGGTGCACCTCGGAGATGCCGCCCGCGTGCGAGAGGTCGGGCTGGGCGACCGCGACGCCGGCGGTGAGCGCGGGCAGGAAGTCGGCCCGTCCGTAGAGCCGTTCGCCGGTGGCGATGGGTACCGGCCCCGCCGCCGCGACCAGGCCCGGCAGCAGGTGCCCCTGTTCCGGCAGCAGCGGCTCCTCGACGAACAGGGGGTGCAGGGGGGCGATCTCGTGGAGCACCCGCCGTGCCGCGGCCGGGGCGAAGCGGCCGTGGAAGTCCACGGCCACGTCCCGGCCGGCGCCCAGCACCTCGCGTACGGCGGCCACCCGTTCCACGACACCCGCCGTCTCGGCCGGGGTGCCGATGGCGTTCGCGCGGCCCGCCGCGTTCATCTTGACCGCGGTGAAACCGGCTTCCACCTGCGCCCGGACCTCCTCGGCCAGCCGCTCCGGTTCGTCGCCGCCCACCCACGCGTACACGCGCACCCGGTCCCTGACCGCCCCGCCGAGCAGCGCGTGCACCGGGACGCCGTAGGTCTTCCCCGCGATGTCCCACAACGCCTGGTCGAGACCGGCGACCGCGCTGGAGAGCACCGGGCCGCCCCGGTAGAAACCGCCCTTCGTCATGACCTGCCAGTGGTCCTCGATGCGCAGCGGGTCCTTGCCGAGAAGGTACTCGGCGAGCACCTCGACCGCGGCGCGGACGACTTCCGCGCGCCCCTCGACGACCGGCTCTCCCCATCCGACGACGCCCTCGTCGGTCTCGATCCGGCAGAAGAGCCAGCGGGGCGGGACGAGGAACGTCTCCACACGTACTATCTTCACGAGGTTTTCCGGTCCTTCGCAGTAGTACGGACGCCGGTGGCCGGTTGCCTTCCGGGAGGGCCGTGGACCCTGCCGAGGTCGCGCAGGGCCTGGTCGAGCAGTGAGCGCATCGCCTGCTCGGCGCCCGCCGGGTCGCCGGCCCGTATCGCCTCCACCACCGCCCGGTGACTGGGCAGCGGGTCCTCGCCGAGCGAGGAGGAGTGCACGATCTCGTCGCGGTGCGCCAGCCCGGACTCGATGACCATCTCCATCCGGTCCAGCAACTCGTTGTGCGTCGCCGCGAGCAGCGCCCGGTGGAAGGCCAGGTCCGCGGCCACGGCGTGCGCCGCGTCCCCTTCCGTGCCCATGGCTTCCAGCGCGGCGTCGAGTGCGGCGAGGTCGTCGTCGGTCCGGCGCAGCGCGGCGAACCGTGCGGCGGCCGGCTCGATGACTCCGCGTACCTCGTTGAGGTCGTGCAGCAGGCCGTCGTCCGTGCCCGCGGTCTTGCTGTCCGTGAACTGCCAGCGCAGCACGTCGGCGTCGAGCAGGTTCCAGTGCGCGCGAGGGCGTACGAAGGTGCCGCGCTTCTGCCGGGCGTCCACCATCCCCTTCGCGGCGAGCACCTTCAACGACTCGCGCAGCGTTGTCAGGCTCACGTCCAGCTCCGCCTGAAGCCCCACCAGATCGAGTGTGGCGCCCTCGGGCAACTCTCCGCTGAGTACCCGGCGCGCGAGTGTCTCCACTGTCTGCCCGTGCACCCCGCGACGCGCGTATGGCGTCATTCGTTCTACCCCTCTCTTCACGCCGGCCCGGTCCCGGGCCGGCGCTCCGTCATGCGGACGCCTTGGCGACGCTCCAGCCGCCGTCCACCAGAAGACTGGCACCAGTGATGAAGCCTGCCTCGTCGGCCGCGAGGAAGGCGACGGCCGCGGCCACTTCCTGCGGAGTGCCGAAGCGCCCCACCGCCGTCTCCGCGATGCTGCGTTCCCGGTCCTCGGCCGCCACCCTGTCCCACGCGGCGGTGAGGACGGGACCGGGCAGCACGGTGTTGACGCGGACCCGGGGGCCGTACTCGACGGCGAGCTGGCCGCCCAGCGACAACAGCCCGCCCTTCGTCGCGGCGTAGGCCGGGTGCCCGGGGATGCCCTTGTGGGCGTGGACCGACGAGGTCAGGACGATCGCGCCACGCCGCTCCAGCAGGTCCGGCAGGGCCGCCTTGACGCCGAGGAAGGCGCCCGTGAGGTTGACGGAGAGCTGCCGCTCCCACGAGGTGAGCGCCATCTCGTGCGCGGGCCGCACCTCGACGGTGTAGGCGTTGCTGACGAGGACGTCGACCGGCCCGAAGCCGTGCGCCGCTTCCAGTACCCGGTCCCAGTCCGTCGCCTCGGCGACGTCGGCGTGGACGAAGACCGCCCGCCCGCCACCGTCACGGATCGCGGCCGCGACGCGCTCACCGGCCGCTTCCGAGACGTCGGCGAGCACCACGGCGGCTCCTTCGTCCGCCAGCCGGTGCGCCGTCGCCGCGCCGATGCCGGAGGCGGCACCGGTGACGACGGCCACCTTGCGGGTGAAGCGGGCTGCGCTGTTCATGTACGGATCTGCTCCTTGAGACGGGTCGCGCGGGGCGCGACGGAGACCGGGGGGCGGGGCGCGGGGTCAGCACCGGGCCAGGACGACGAGTGCGGCGTCGTGCTCGGCGCTCCAGGCGAAGGGCAGCCCCGTGTGCCGGAGGTAGGCGCCGCTGTACTCCTGGCCCGAGCTCTCGTCGCGGTAGCGCGCGAGGGGGTCGAGGCCCCGCAGCCGCAGCCGCGCAGCCCGGCCGGGCACCAGCGGCGCACCGTCCAGCGGCCCGGTGCTGAACGCCACCACCGCGAGCCGTCCCCCGTCGCGTGCGGTGTGCTGAATTCCGTACGAGGGGTCCCCGGGCGTTCCCAGCAGATGGACCTCGCCGTGGTGGACCAGCTCCCGTACGTCCTTGTACCGCGCGATCCAGCGCGCCGCGGTGGCCCGTCGCCCGGCCGGCCACCGCCGGATGTCCGCGCCGATTCCGAGGACGCCGGAAACGGCGCTGGCGAAACGGAAGTCGAGCGAGCGCGGTCGCGGGTCGAAGAGGCCCGGGGAGTCGGTCACCCACGCGCTCATGGTGTGCGGGGCGTGCGCGTGCAGGTAGCCGTACTGGATGGCCAGCCGGTCCATCGGGGCGGTGTTGTCGCTGGGCCAGACGACGTCCGTCCGGGCCAGGGTGGCGTGCTCGATCCGGCCGCCGCCGCCCGCGCATCCCTCGACGGTGACGTGCGGGTGGCGCTGCCTGAGGTGGTCCAGCACGCGCAGGTACCCGGCGACGTGCTCGGCGTCCAGATCGACCTCGTCCGGGCGTACTCCGGGCCGGCCGCGCTCGGTCGGCGGTCGGTTCATGTCCCACTTCAGGTAGGAGACGGCGTGCTCGTCCAGCAGCCTGTCCAGCGTCGAGAGGACGAACTCCTGGACGTCCTCCCGGCCGAGGTCGAGCAGCAGCTGGTTGCGCACGAGCCGGGAGGGGCGCCCCTCCACTCGGTAGACCCACTCGGGGTGTTCCGCGTACAGACGGGAGCGGGGGCTCACCGCCTCCGGTTCGACCCACAGGCCGAAGTCCAGGCCCAGCGCCCGTACGTCCTCGACGAAGGCGTCGAACCCGCCGGGGAAGGCGGCCGGGTCGGGGTACCAGTCGCCGAGCCCGCCGGTGTCGTCGTCCCTGCCGGGGAACCAGCCGTCGTCCACGACGAACAGTTCCACCCCCATGTCGGCGGCCGTGCGCGCCAGTTCCAGCTGCGAGCCGGCGTCCACCGCGAAGGAGGTGGCCTCCCACGAGTTGTAGAGCACCTTGCGGGTGCGGTGCAGGCGGTCGCCCGAGAGGTGTCGCTCGTAGCGGTGCCACACGCGGGACAGCCCGCCGAGCCCCTCGGCGCTGAACGCGCAGGCCAGCCGGGGAGTGGTCACCGTCTGCCCCGGCCGGAGCAGGACCGCGCCCTCGTGCGGGACCCTTCCCGCGCGCACCCGCACCGCGCCGGAGGGTTCCGCGTCGGCGCTGATACGCCAGTTCCCCGGCCACGCGAGCGCGATCCCGTAGGTCGGGGTGTCGCCCTCCTCGGGCCGCGCGGCGTCCTGGACGGCGAGCCAGGGGGCGTAGGCGTGGCCGGGAACCCCCTGCGTGCTGCCGATCTCGAACCGGCCCCGCCGCAGGTCGGTCCGCGTGCGGGTGAACTCCTGCGACCACTGACCGCTCAGGCAGGTCAGCCGCGCTCCCGCGTCGCCGACGGGCACGTTCACGGCCGCGGAGTCCAGCCGCTCCAGCCGCAGCGGTTCCGCGCCCGTGCAGCTCAGCTCCGTCCAGCGCAGCAGTACGTCCGTCAGCGGCACGCTCTCGTAGCGCAGCACCACCCGCAGGCCGAGCCGCTCGTCGAGGAAGGTGAGCGCGAGCGAGCGGTCGCCGTCCTGCTCGGCGCCGGCGAAGCGCCACCACACTCCCCGCTCGCCGTCCGGCCGCGCGACGACGAGGTCGGCGCCGGTGAAGGGCCGCAGACCGTGCGGTATGTACTCCGCCGGAGCGGCGTCCGCCGGGGTGAGGAAGTGGGTGCGCCGCGACCAGTCCAGCGGCGAGGGGCCCTCCTCGGCACCGCGCGGCCCCCACGCCGACAGTTCGGGCCACTGCCCGCAGCCGGGCCCGTCCCCGTCCCCTTCGCCACCGAGGGCGACCGCGTAGACGGTGTTCTCGGTGCGCAGCAGCCACCGCTCGGGGGCCGTGTCCGGTGTCCGGGCGGGCTCCGTCCCCTGCGGGCCGCCCGTCGTCCCGTCTGTGCTCACTTGACCGCTCCAAGGTTGAGTCCGGCGACGAAGTGCCGTTGGAACCGCAGGAAGACGATGACCGTCGGGGCCGCGGCGATGACCGAACCGGCGGCGATCACGTTCCACATCGAGACGTATTCCCCCTGGAGTCCGATCAGCGAGGCCGTGATGGGCATGTGGGAGTCGGTGCGCAGCACGGTGATCGCCCACAGCAGGTCGTTGAAGATCCACGTGAAGGACAGGGCGCTGAGCGCCGCCAGGGCGGGCTTGGCGAGGGGCAGGATGATGCGCCAGTAGATCTGTCCTGCACCGGCGCCGTCGATCACCGCGGCCTGCTGGATCTCCGGTGGGATGGCCCGCATGAAGCCGTGCAGCACGAACACGTAGAAGCCCACTCCGAAGCCGACCTGGACGCCGATCAGGGCGTACAGCGTGTCGTACAGACCGAGTATCTCGCTCAGCTTCGACACGGGGATCAGCAGGATCTGCGGCGGCAGCAGGTTGCCGCCGAGCATCAGCAGGAGCAGCGTGCGCCGCCCCGGCACGTCGTAGCGGCTGAGGGCGAAGGCCGCCATGGAGGCGAGCAGGAGGGACAGCAGGAGCGTCGGGATCGTCACGAGCAGGCTGTTGATCAGCGCCCGTTGCTGGCCGCCCTCGCTCCACGCCTGCCCGAAGCCGTCGAGGGTGAAGGAGTGGGGCAGGCCGCCCAGGCCGTGCGCGGCGATGTCGTCGAAGGACCGGGTCGCGGTCACGAGAACCAGGATGACGGGCAGGAGCCACAGCAGGGACAGCAGTCCGGCGCTGAGGTGGAAGCCGGCGGTCGCGGCCCGGCGGCGCAGGAGCCGGTCGCCCGCGGCGCCGCGTGTCGTACGGGGGGTGCTCATGAGTCGGCCTCCCGGAAGGCGCGCACCAGATAGGAGGCGATGACCCCGAAGGCCAGGACGAAGATCGCCACCGCGAGCGCGGAGCCGTAGCCCAGCCGCAGCGACTGGAAGGCGGTCGAGTACATGTAGGTGCTCAGTAGTTCGGAGGAGTGGTAGGGGCCGCCTCGGGTGAGGGCCCACATCACGTCGAAGGAGCGCAGCGAGTCGATGACGATGACGGAGAGGACCACCGCGTTGACACTGCTCAGTTGCGGGAGGGTGATGTGCCGGAACTGCTGGACGCGGGAGGCGCCGTCGACCTTCGCCGCCTCGTACAGCGCCGGGTCGATCCCCTTGAGCCCGGCGAGGTAGAGCACCATCACGTAGCCGATCTGCCGCCACAGGGCCGGCAGGATCACCGCGTACAGCGCCGTCTGCTCGTCGGCGAGCCAGGACCGGGTGAGGCTCTGGAGCCCGATCCCGTCCAGGACGTGGTTGATCAGCCCGTCGGGCTGGTACATGGCCTGCCATACGAGTGCCGTGGCGACCAGGGAGAAGACGACGGGCAGGAAGAGCGCGGCCCGGTAGAAGCCGACCCCGCGGCGCTCCTGCTGGAGCAGCAGCGCCGCGCCGAGGCCCAGGAGCGCGGACAGTCCGCCGAAGAGCACGAGCCACAGCACCGTGTGCAGGACGGCGGAACCGAAGACGGGGTCGCCGAACATCTCGCGGTAGTTGCCGAGCCCCACGAACTGCGGGGCCGAGACGCCGTCCCACTTGGTCAGGGACAGGTAGAAACCCTGGAGAGCCGGCCAGAAGACCCAGAACGCCTCGGCGAGCAGCGGCAGGAACACGAAGGCGAGGACCATCGGGGGTACCCGGGTCGCCCCCTTGCGCCGACGGGTGCGGGTGGGCCGCTCGGTGTCCCGCGTCGGGGCCTGCGCGGTCAGGAGCGTCATATCACTGGCTCCAGATCTTCTGCGCGTCCCGCTGCCATCTGGTGAGGACGGAGCCGATCTTCTTCGGCTCGGAGAGGTAGTGCAGGAGCGCGGTGTCGGCCGTGGGCGCGAGCGCGTCGCTGGAGTCGCGGTTGAAGAACTGCGTGAGGTCGGAGGCTGATTCGATCAGCGCACGGCCCTTCTTCACCAGCGGGGTGCCGCTGTCCTTGGCGTCGGGGTGGGTGGGCAGGGAGGTGCCGGAGGAGCTCTTGAGGTAGATCTCCTGCGCCTCGGCCGTGGCCAGGTAGCGCAACAACTCCTTGGTCTCCTCGGCACGTCCGGTCCGCGCGCTCGCGAAGTACCCGTCCGTGGGGGCCTCTTCGACCATCGGCAGCTTGGGGTCGATCATCGGGAAGCGGAAGAAGTCGATGTCGTCGAGCTGTTCCTTGGGCGTGGAGTCCGCGAAGAAGGTGCCGATGAGCATCATCCCGGTACGTCCCTGGAGCAGCGCGGTGGTCGCGTCCTGGAAGGGGAGCGCCGTGCCGTTCTTGTCGAAGAAGGGCAGCGCCTCGTCCCAGCGGTCGAAGACCTTGCGGACCTCGGGGTCGTCGAAGCGGTGCTCGCCCGCGAGCAGCGCCCGGTGGTACTCGGCGCCGTTGATCCGGATGTTGAGGTAGTCGAACCACGAGGAGGCGACCCAGGCCGTGTTGCCGCCGGCCCCCAGGCCGATGGGGGCGACGCCCTTCGACTTGAGCTTGTCGCACAGGTTAAGGAACTCGTCCCAGGTCTTCGGCTCCCGCACGCCCCACTTGGCGAAGTTCGACTTCCGGTAGAAGACGCCCCACCAGTAGTAGGTCGAGGGGACGAAGACCTTCTTGCCGGAGGCCGCGGTGCACAGGCTGTGCAACGCCTTGCTGTAACCGGAGAGTTCGGGCTTGGACCAGATGTCGGTGAGGTCCAGCAGCAGGTCCCTCCTCGCGTACGCCTCGGCCACCGATCCGGGGTACCACGTGAGGACGTCCGGCGGGTTGGCGGAGGTGAGGTACGTCGGGAGCTGCGTGCGGAAGGTCTCCGAGGCGACGGTGTTGAGCCTGGCCCCGGCTTTGCCGCGCGTGCCGAAGGCGTCGACGACCTTCTGCATCGCGGCCTTGGCCTGGGGAGCGGAGAGGTTCGACTGGAGCGTGACCGCGCCGCCCTTCTTCGCGGTGCCGCCGCTGGTCGAACCCGAGGTGACACAGCCACTCAGCAGCGCGGTGGCGCCCATCGCGCTGGCGCCGGCGAGGACGGCACGGCGGCTCGGTACGGGGGTGATCATGGGTGAACTCCTAGAGGGCCAGCGATATATGGCCGGAGGAGGCGAAGCCCGGGTCGCTGATCCCTGACGGACGGGCTTCGCTCGGCGAGTACAGACTGACGAAGCGCCTGACGCGCTGTCAATATTAATTAGTATTTTATTTTTTCCATGGGGTGGATCTGCGGCTCATCGATGCCCTCGGGGACGTGCACGAGGAGGCGGGCCGCCCCGGTGACGGCGGCGGCGTCCCACGCGTCTGGGGCGCCGCCGCCCAGGAGGTCCCGGCGCCGGGGAACCGCGGAGGGTCAGAGGCGGGTGAGCCGCACCTGTCCGGTCACGCCGCGGAAGGCGGCCACCAGGCCACCGCCGTCGACGGCGAGTCCGGGCGCACCGGAGAGGGCGGCACTCGCGAACTCCGGGCGCCTGGTCCAGTCCGACCACGCGTCCTGTCCGGCACCGTCCGTCGTGAGCGAACGCTGCCAGACCGTGTAGTCCCCGGCCCGCGCGAGGAGCTTGACGGTGTCACCGCTGACCGCCAGCGCGGGGCTCCCGCTCACCGTGCCGCCGAGCGAGGACCACGGCGACCAGTGGCCGTCGGCCCCCTGCGTCCTGGTCCACAACGAGTCGTCCGTGGCGCGCACCACGACACGGGTCACTCCCCGGGAGTCCACGACGGCCGAGGGGTCGTCCTGGACGCCGAGGCCGGCCGGGGTGCCGAGCGAGGTCCACGCGCCGCCGTCCACGCTCCTGGTCAGGAGCGACCCGTCGGTGCCCCGGCCGAACAGCCGCGCCCCACGTTCCCCGTCGGCGGCGGTCAGGGCGGGGGCCGAGGTGAGCCGTCGGCCGGCGACCCGGGACCAGGCGCCCCAGCGGTGCCCGTCGAAGCTCCTGCGGTACGCGAAGCCGTCCGTGCCCCGTACGGCGACGTCGAGGCCGCCTCCCGCGGAGGCCGTGACCGCCGGCCGCCCGACGACGCGGCCGCCGACGGGGCCGCCCAGGGAGGTGCCGCGTCCGGCCGTCCGCGCCGCGTCCGGGCCGCTGAACCGGCGCAGGGCCCCTCGCTCGTCCCGCACGAAGACGTTCACCCGGCCGCTCGCCTCCCGCACCACGGAGGGGTCGGCCTCGGAGCGGGCGCCGAGCGGGACGCCGGGGGCGGCGTCCTCACCCGCGAGCGACAGGAAGGCCGTGCCGTGCGCCGGTACCCGCACGGTGTACGAACCGTGCCGCGTGCCCCGGTTCTCGCGAGCCCGCAGGTCGCGCACCCGCACCGCTCCGCCGAGTCCGGCGTCCGCGAAGGACACGGTGCGCTCGGCCGCCTTGTCCGAGCGGTTGAGCAGGACGACGGCCCGGCGCCCCGAGCCTTCGAGTACCTTGCTGTACACGTCGCCGGTCGCGTCGGAGGCGACCCGCACGCCCTGGACGGCCATCGGGTCCTGGTCCACCGCGATGATCTCCGGGTTGCGCAGGGTCCGCGTCATCTCCTGTGACAGGGTGCGCGGATCGGAGCCGATGACGAGGGGGGACGCCATCTCCGCCCACATCACGAACTGCGTCGTCGACTCCTCACGGGTCAGCTCGGGGGTCCCGTCCGCCAGCGGCCGCATGGGGATCAGGTAGTCGGGGTCGTTGTAGTGGCCGGGGCTCTGCGCCTCCGGGTGCCAGGCGTTGCCGTCCATGTTGCGCAGGACGTTGGGCCACTGACCGGGTGAGGGCTCACCGAAGGCGACGTCGGTCCCGGTCCGCCAGGAGTCGGCGGTCGTCGGGCCGTAGGTGTAGGCGTTGTGGGCGTCCTGGGCCGGGGTGTGCGGGATGCCCCAGTCGTCCGTGAGCGGGTTGCAGAGATTGACCAGCATGGGCCGGCCGGTCCTCGCCACCGCCGCGCTGAACTCGCGGAAGGCGGGCTCCGGATCCGCCTTCTCCGTGATGCCGCACAGGAAGTCGACCTTGACCGCGTCGAACTTCCAGTCCGCGAACTGCTGGGCGTCCTGCTGGTAGTGCCCCCTGCTGCCGAGCCCGCAGGACTTGCCGCCGTCGTAGGTCCCCGCGTCGGTGTAGATCCCGGCCTTGAGCCCGCGCGCGTGCAGGTAGCTGACGAGGGAGGGGATGCCGGAGGGGAAGCGTTCCGGATGTGCGACGAGCCGGCCCGAGGCGTCACGCGGCTCGTCGGCCTGCCAACCGCCGTCGAGCCAGACGATGTCGTACCCGCTCTTGGCGAGACCGCTGGAGAGGAGGTGGTCGGCGACGCTCTTCACCTCTTTCTCGGTGGGCGCGCCGAGCCCGAAGTACGTGTTCCAGCCCATGTAGGGGGTGGGCGCCTGAGGGCCTCGCGCGGCCGGGGAGAAGGCTGACGGGCCGGCGGGGGCGGCGGCCTGCGCGGTCGGCGTGAGGGCCCCGATGAGCGCCGCGGCGAGCAGAGCGGCGGACGCCGCTGTGGCACGTGAGGGTGTCACTGAAGTCTCCTGACGAGTTGGCTGCCCAAGACAGTGCGGGCGCCGGGAGACACTGTCAACGATTCTTACTAATAAACTAAAAAATGAGCGATGGCCGTTCAGGGCGCCGAAGTTGGCGGCGCGCCCCCGGGGCGGACGGATCATGAAAAGGCGGGAGTTGACCGGTGGGCGGCATCAGAGCAGCTGCGCCGTCCCCCGTCCGGCGGTTTTCCCCCGCTGCCACCCGTCGGTCCCGGCTCCGCGTCGGTCCACGACGGTGCGCGCCCTCCCGCACGCGACCGGGCCGGGACCGCGTACGGCGGTCCCGGCCCGGTCGTCGGTGAGGCGTCAGGCGGTCGTGGTGGACGGGTGGCCGTTGAAGGGCTCGGCGTGGACGCTGAGGCGGGCGGAGGTGGTCCGGCGGGGCCAGGAGAGGGTGACGGTGCGGCTCTCTCCCGGCAGGAGCCACAGGTAGTTGTCGCTGTAGAGAGTGGGCAGGACGCGGTCGCCGCCCCGGGCCTCGCGCAGCGACAGGCGGGTCATCGCGGCCACCGAGCGGCCCCGGTTGCCGACGCGCACCCGCACCTCCTCGCGGTCGCCCGTCCGCGTGCGGCCGGCGGTGGTGAGGCTGAGCCGGGCGTCGGGGAGGGTGCCGAGGGCGCGCATCGCCTCCGGGGTGCGGTGGCGCCAGTAGGTGTTCTCGGACAGGAGACGGCCGCCGGAGGTGCTGAGGGTGAGCCGCAGCAGGTGCAGGGCGGGCAGAGCGGCGGTGAACTCGCTCGTGAAGGCGCGGGTGCGCGTGGCGGCCGGCAGGTCGAGGCGGGTGGAGCGGGCCCGGCCGAGCTGCCTGCCGTCGAGGTCGTACAGCCGCGCCTCGACCCGTACGTCCTTCAGGCGCTCACCGGTGTGGTTGAGCGCGAGGACCTCCCACTTCTCCGGGTCGGCCTGGACGTGGAGCGGTTCGCAGGCGGAACGGGCGCCGTAGTAGGTGCCGTTGACGTCGAAGTCGTAGTCATAGGTCTGCCACACGGTGCTGTGCCACGCCGGGTGGGACATCCACAGCATGAGGCCGGTGGCGTCGTCCCACAGGTGGGCGTTCCACGCCTCGAACATCGCGCGCGCGTTGTCGTAGTTGACGAACTGGGCCTTGCGGGCGAAGTCGTCGAGGTCGCGCGCGGTGCCGAGGCGCCGCTCGATCGCCGCCTTGTAGTGCTGAGGGGCCTGGTTGCCGTTCTCGCTCCAGTCGTGGTGGTACCAGGCGCCGCCGATGGGCCACTCCGGCTCGTCGCCGGTCATGGCGCGCAGGCTCTCGGCGGTGGAGACGACGGGCATGCCGATCTCGGTGTGGAAGCCGAAGGAGCCGCTGCCGTACGTGTCGGCGCGGAAGTAGCGCTCCGGCTCGACGTAGCCGTAGGGGCCGCCGCCGGTGATGATGCCGCCCGCCGAGTTGTTCTGGTAGAGCAGTCCGGGCGCGAGCTCCTGGACGGCCTCGCGCATGCCCCGGTCGATCGCGGCGGGCGGGTCGCCCTCGTTGGCGCCGCACCACACGACGACGCTCGGGTGGACGCGGTAGCGCAGGACGGTGTCCCGGGCCTGGGCGACGAAGACCTCGTGGTCCGGGGCGTCCATGCCCCACGCGTTGGGGAAGTCGTTCCACACGAGGATGCCGTACTTGTCGCATGTGGCGAAGAACTCCTCGCGGTCGCAACTGCCCACCCAGTTGCGGATCATGGTGAAGTTCATGTCGCGGTGCATGCGCACGGCCGCGTCCAGGCGTTCCTCGGGCATACGGCGCAGAAGCTCGTCCCAGCCCCAGTTCCCGCCGCGCGCGAGGACGGGCACGCCGTTGACGCTGATCCGCAGCGGCTTCGGGGTGTTGTCGACGCTCGCGACGTCCCGCCACGTACGGCCGTCGTCGGAGACCTGCACCGTGTACGTCTTCGGGTAGGCGCGTTCCCACAGCGCCGCGACGCGGTCGAGGGTGCGGGCCTCGCCGAGGTCGAGGGCGATCCACTGGTCGTCCTGTGCCGCGGACGACCAGCGGGTGTCGTCGCGGCCGTCGGTGGCGTGCGCCGCCGGGTGGTCGGACTCCTCGCTCGACGCCGAGACGGTGGCCTGGCGCGCGAGGTCCTTCCCGTCGCGCGGCACGCTGAGCGACCACAGCGAGGTGCCCCAGCTCGTCGCCCGCTTCCCGCAGGCCAGCCGCACCCAGCGGGCGGTGACCTCGGGGAACTCGGTGACACGCAGGCTCGCGTCGGCGTTGCCGAAGGGCAGCGGCAGAGCCGAGTTGTCGACGCTCGCCGCGTCGGTCCACGTCTCGCCGTCCGAGGAGACCTGCACGACGAAGGTGCGGGCGTAGGCGCGTTCCCACGTGAGGTCGACGCGGTCGAAGTCCTGCTCGGCGCCGAGGTCGACGCGCAGCCACTGCCCGTCCTCGTACGCCGAGGACCAGCGGGTCGCGGGGTCGCCGTCGGTGGCGTGCGTGGCGGCGCCCCCGGGCCCGTCGGTGGAGGAGGCGGTCGCCTCGGCGTGCAGGGCGAGGTCGGTGCCGGGGCGCTCGCCGTCGAGGACGGAGAGCGTCCACAGCGAGAAGCCCCAGTCCGAGGCCCGCTCCGCGCAGTCGAGCCGTATGTAGCGGGCTTTGCGGCGGCCGAGGTCCACGGACTGGACGGCGGCGTCCTCGGCGGCGCCGAAGGGCAGCGGCACCTCGTAGGCGTAGCCGAACTGCCGGATGCCGAAACGGGTCGTACGGCGGTCGCTCTCGGTGCCGTCCACGGTCGCGGTGAGCCGCAGGTCGTAGAGGTGCGGCTCACCGAGGCCGTTGGGCCACCACAGCTTCGGGCGGCGCAGACGCAGCGCGGCGAAGGCGTCCGGCGCGAGCACCGCCTCCGTCTCCTCGCCGGCGCGGACGGTCACGCTTCTGGCGACCTTGACGCCCTCGAAGGCGGCCTCGACGCGGACGGTGTGGTCGCGGGTGTCCGCGTTGCGCACGGGGACGACGACGCTGACCTCCGCGACGGCGGTGTCCGGCAGCTTCGGCAGCACGGTGTCCACGCGCGGGTCACCGAGGACGACCTGCCCGGTGGCGCGCAGCCGTACGTGGTTCCAGATCCCCGCGCCGCGGTCGCGGACGGCGGGCATCCAGTCCCAGCCGGAGGAGGCGAGGTAGGTGGGCGAGTTCTTGTTCATCTGCTCCGCGCCCGCGTCCACCCACGACTCCCCCGCCGGGCCCTTGTCGCCGGGGCTGCCGGGCACCGGCATGGGGCTGACGCGGACGGCGAGAGCGTTCTCGTCGCGCGCGGCGAGCAGGTCGGTGACGTCGAGCGCGGCACGCGCGAACGGGTGGCTCAGCTCTCCCGCCCGGTGGCCGTTGAGCCACACCTCGGCGGCGTGGTTGACCCCGTCGAACTCCAGCCACACGCGGCGCCCGCGCCCGGTACGCAGGCCACGCGGGGTGGTGAAATCCCGTTTGTACCACCACGTGTGACGGGAGAGCGCCTCGGGGACGCGCAGGTTGTTGAGGCCGGACACGGGGTCGGGCAGCTTGCCCTGCTCGACGAGGGCGCCGAGCACGGTGCCGGGGACGAGCGCGGGCAGCCAGTCGCTCGTGTCGACGGTGGCGCGGGAGAGCGCGGCGCCACCGCCCTCGACCCGGTCGTCCATCGTCAAGACCCAGCCGGACTCCAGCGGTACCGTCCCGTCGTCGGCGAGGGCGAGCGCGGGGGCGGCGTGGTGGTGGGTGCCCCAGTCGGTCCAGCCGGTGGCGGCGGGGCGGTGGCCGGGCTCCTCGCCGTAGACGGCGAAGCCGTTGAGGCCGAGCGGCAGCGGCCCGGAGCGCTTGCGGGAGGTGAGCCGCACCCAGCGGCAGCTGACGGGGCGGGAGAGCGTGATCTCGGTGCGGCCGCCCTTGCCGTCGGTCGTACGGTGCACGCGCTGCCACGTCCTGCCGTCGGTCGAGACCTCCAGGTCGAAGGCGGTGGCGTAGCTGGAGAGGTTCTCCTTGCCCGTGGTGCCCGAGCGCGGGTTGCCCGTCGTGGGCGGCGTGAAGACGGGGTCCCCGGCGGCGGCCTCGAACACGAGCCCGACCCGGCTGACGCGGCACCGGGCCTGGAGATCGACGCTGATCCACTGCGGGTCCCCGGCCGCGGCGCGCCAGCCGCTGCCCCGGGGTCCTGGCACGTCCAGACCGTCCACGGCGAAGGAGCCCGGCGTCGGCGCGTAGTCGGTCGAGGAGACGCGGACGGGCCGGTGCAGGGCGAGTTCGCGGGCCTTTTCGGCGCCCCCCTGGGCGTGGGCGGCGGCGGGGGTGAGGGCGTCGAGGCCGAATCCGGCGAGGAGCGTCGCTCCGGCGACGACGACTCCGCGCCGGGTCGGACGGGACAGGGAGAGGGCGGTGGACGGCTGCTCGGACATGCGGTGGGTATCCCTCGGGCAGCGCCCCGGACGGCCTGACGCCGGTGCGGGCGACGGGACGGACGGGACGGTGGCGGCACTTGACAACGTTGCCAGCGCAACTGACGGTCACATTCCGCGCTTTGACAACGTTGCCATAGCCTCTGCGTCACCTGTGACGCCTGTCAAGAGACGTGCGAGGGTCTTGTGAGCGGACAGGGGCGGGCGGCGCGAGCCGCCCCGGGGAGGCTCGTCCGGACGGTGAGCCCCGTACGCCGGGGGCGAAAAGAGCGCCGGCAGGGCCTCGCCCCGGCCAAGGCGGCGAACCCGGCGCGGACTCTGGGCGCCCGCGAGCGGCCTCGGACACCGGGCACCGGGCACCGGGCTTCCCGAGGAGCGACGTGGCGCTCGTACTCGGCGGTCGCCCGCTCGGTCATGTCGCGGCCGGAGAAGGCGCGCGGCGGCGACGGCCGGGCGGCGACCGGGTGGAGGCCCGCCACGCGGGAGGCGAAGGGCCCACCGGCCATGCCGGGACCGGCCAGAGAGCGGGCGCGCTCGTCGCTCAGGGCACGGCGGCCGGTGAGGCGGCGCAGACGAGCGGCCCGAAGGGGCTGTCGACGGCGTTCTCGACCGAGAGGTCCGCAGAGCAGACCGGCACCTCATATGGACAACCCGTCCACTTCTTGCTTATATGAACAACGCGTCCACATCCTTACGCCCCACGGAGGACTCCCATGAGCACCACCACCCCCTCGCCCCGGGTCGCCCTCGTGACCGGCGGCTCCGGCGGTATCGGCCAGGCCGTCGTCGAGCGGCTCGTCACCGACGGCTACGCGGTCGCCGTGCACTACGCGGGCAACCAGGCCAAGGCGGACGCCCTGGTGAAGAAGGTCGAGGCGTCGGGCCACTCCGCGCTCGCCGTCGGCGGTGACGTCGCGGACGAGGAGGCCATGCGGGCCGCGTTCGACCGGACGGAGGCCGCGTTCGGCGGTATCGACGTCGTGGTGAACACGGCCGGCGTCATGCTGCTCTCCCCCGTCGCCGACCTCGACCTGGACGACCTCGACCGGATGCACCGCACCAACATCCGCGGCACCTTCGTCGTCTCCCAGCAGGCCGCCAGGCGGCTGCGCCCGGGTGGCGCGCTCATCAACTTCTCCACCTCGGTCACCCGCGCGAAGTTCCCCTCGTACGCCGGCTACGCGGCGAGCAAGGCGGCCGTGGAGGCCATGTCGCTGATCCTGGCGCGCGAGCTGCGCGGCAGGGACATCACCGTCAACGCGGTGGCGCCCGGCCCCACCGCGACGCCGCTCTTCCTGAACGGCAAGGACGAACAGACCGTCGACAACCTGGCCAAGGCGGTCCCGCTCGAACGGCTCGGCACCCCCGAGGACATCGCCGAGACCGTCGCCTTCCTCGCCGGGCCCGCCCGCTGGGTCAACGGCCAGGTCATCTTCACCAACGGCGGGCTCGCCTGAGCCCGCACGTCCCGCACGCGGGGTCTCGCGCCGTGGCCGGTCCGCGACCGCCCGCCGGGATCAGCGCCTTCCGCGTCGGCGCGCTCACGAACGAAGGAGGCCCCGAGATGTCCACCCCGCCCACCCGTCCCGGCATCGGTTCCCAGCGCCGGGGCCGCGGGCGCCGGCCCGCGCACGAGGTGCGCGCCGACGTGCTGCGCGCCGTCGGTGCCCTGCTGCTCGGCGACGGGCTCGCCGCCCTCACCTTCGAGCGCGTCGCCCGCGAGTCGGGCGTGAGCCGGACCACGCTCCACAAGTGGTGGCCCTCCGTCGGCGCCCTCGCGCTCGACGGCTACTTCCACGCCGTCGAGGACACCCTCGCCTTTCCCGACACGGGCGACCTGCGCGCCGACGTCACCACCCAGCTGCACCACTTCGTACGGCTGATGACGAGGACGCCCGCCGGGCGGCTGCTGACCGAACTCATCGGCCGCTCCCAGACCGATCCCGACCTCGCCGCCGAGTACCGTCGCCTCTACTCCTCGGGGCGCCGACAGCTCGCCACCGAGCGCTTCCTGCGCGCGCAGGAGACCGGCCGGATCCGGCCGGGCGTCGATGTGGGGGTGCTCGTGGACCAGCTCTGGGGCGCCGTCTACCACCGTCTCCTCATCCCTGACGAGCCCGTGGACGAAGCCTTCGTGGACGCGCTGGTGGGCAACTTGTTCGAGGGCGTCGTACCGGCTCCTGAGAGGCCCCGCCTCGGGTGACCGGCTCTCCCCGGCCGCACGGGCAGCGAAGTCCCTCTCCGGGGCTCGTCGCGGGCCCGCGTGCGTCACGGACGAGCGTCACCGGGCCGGGGCCGGCCACGAGAGGGGCGCCCGTTCTCGTGGCGCCCCGGCTCGCGGCGCGCCCCTCAGGGGGTGGGGTCGCCGGTCCGCGCACCCGCGACGTTCTCCCGCGCGCCTCCGGTCGCGGCGGCCGCTTTGACGGTCCGTCCGGGCCTGGGGGCCAGGTGGGGGCCGAGCAGTCCGACGGCCAGGGCCACGGCCACCAGTGCGGTGGCGCTCCACAGCAGGGAGGTCATACCGGCCCGCTCCACGACGACGCCGCCGAAGAAGGCGCCCAGGGCGATCGCCGCGGTGAAGACACCGACGTACAGCCCGGTCACGCGCTCGACGTGGTGCGGGGCGGCCTGCGTCATCCAGATCTGGCCGGCCACCGACAGCCCGCCGTAGGCGAGGCCCCACAGGGCGACACTCGCGCCGGTGGGACCGGCGAAGGCGCCGAAGAGCGCGAGCAGCGCGATCGCCACACCGATGCCCACCGTCAGGCCGAGGACCGTCGCGCGGGCGCGGCGCGCGGCGAGGGCGCCGGCCGCGAAGTTGCCGGCCAGCCCGAAGACGCCGTAGACCAGCAGCACCAGGGCGACCGCGCCCCCTGACATACCGGTGCGCTCTTCGAGAAGGGGCCGTACGTAGGTGTAGGCGGCGAAGTGCGCGGTGACGAGGAAGACGACCAGCACCAGACCGACCGTCACCGGCCCGCTGAACAAGGCGGTCCGGCGGCCCGGCGCGCTGTCCGGGGCCGAGGGCGCGGGACGGGGCAGACGGGGCAGCGCGAACGCGAGAGCGGCGGCGAGGAGCAGGGCGGCCACGGACAGCGCGGTGAACGCGGCACGCCAGCCGAAGGCGTCGCTGACGAGCGTGCCGAGGGGGACGCCGAGCACGGAGGCCACCGCGACCCCGCTGACGGCGACGGACACGGCGAGGGCCACGTTGCGGGGTGCCACGAGCCGGGTCGCGACCGCGGCCGCGAGGCCCCAGACGGCGCCCATCCCGAGGCCGAGGACGACGCGCGAGACCACCAGGAGCCCGAAGCCGTGCGCGACCGCGCTCAGCGCGTTACCCGCGGCCAGCACCACCATCGCGACGGCCAGGACGAGGCGCCGGTCGACCCCGCCGAGCAGGCGGGGCACCGCCGGGGCGGCGACCGCGGTGACCAGTCCGGTGACGGTCAGGCTGGAGCCGGCCGTTCCCGCGCTGATCTGGAGCCCCTCGGCCATCGGGGTCAGCACGCCCACGGGCAGCATCTCCGAGGTCACGACCACGAACGTGCTCAAGGCCACCACCGCGACCGCCGCCCACTGCCGGGGGGTGGTGCGTGCCGGGTCGGGGCCGGTGTTGCGAACCGGTGCGTGCGAATCCATGACACCAACAAAGCAGTGCGGCCCCGGCGGGATCAACAGCCGTCTTCTCAAGGGTCGATGAGCTAGAGTAATCGATGCCGCGCACGGGGAAGGGACACGATGAATCAGGTCCACATCCAGGAGATCGAGTGCCTGCTCGTGCTGGCCGAGGAGTTGCACTTCGGCCGCACCGCCACCCGCCTGGGCTACTCCCAGAGCCGCGTCAGCCAGCTCGTCGCCGCACTCGAACGCCGCGTGGGGGTCAGGCTGGTCGACCGCACCAGCCGCAGCGTGGCGCTCAGCCGGTTCGGCGCTCAGTTCGTCGAGGAAGTGCGCCCGGCCCACGAGGCGTTCACCTCCGTGATCGTCCGGGCTCGCGCGCGGGCCGGCAGCGGCAGCCTGCGCCAGCTGCGCATCGGTTTCCACGGCAGCGTCTACGAGGAGGTCACCGAGGCGTTCCGCCGGCTGCGCGCCCACCACGAGGTGACCATGGCGCTGAGCGAGATTCCGCTGGGCTCCCCCTTCTCCGCCGTGCTGGACGGCCGGCTCGATGCCGCGGTGGTCGAACTCCCGGTCAACGAGGCCGCCTTGACCATCGGCTTCCGCTTTCCCCCACAGGACCGGCTGCTCGCCCTCGCCACCTCCCACCCGCTCTCGGGCGCCGAACGCGTCCACGTGGAGCACCTCGCGACCCTGGATCTCCTGCACCCCGTCGGTGACGCCCCCGACTACTGGAAGGCCGCCCGCGTGCCCCGCTCCACCCCCGCGGGCACTCCGATCCGCTCGACCACGGGCATCACGACCGCCCAGGAGGGACTGGCGCTCGTGGCCTCCGGCGAGCACGGCATGCTGGTGTGCCGGCCACTGGCCGAACGGGCCACGCGCGGCGACGTGCGCTACCTCCCCGTCGAGGGGCTCGACGAACCGTCCCAGCTCGGCCTGATCTGGCGCACCGACCGCGCCTACCCGCAGCTGACCGCGCTCGCACGGCTCCTGCACCAGGAGTTCACCCGCCCAAAGGCGACCGCACCACTTCCCGCGTGATCCGTCCCGCGCGTTCACCTGAGGACACGTCGGGCAACACCCCGGCAAGACATCGCAACACCCCGATAAAACAACGGACTTGATGGCCCATCAGGCGCCCGGATCAGCGCCGTCTCGCATACTGGGAAGGTTGCTGAGACGCCTTGCGCACGCCCGTGGCGCCCCGCAATCATCCAAGCATGAGCACTCCGACCCCCACACCTGTCGCGCCCTCCGGCGTGCGTTGTGGCGTGGTCACAGGCTTCTGTTGTCGGTCCTGAACACCTGCCACACGGTTCGGTCCCGACCCCTGCCGGCATGCCGCGTCCTCTCGCGCCGCCGTCGGCCCTGACGCCTCCGGAGTCACCATGGTGAACGACACCACTCACTCTCGCACGCGCCCTCGGCGCCGCGCGGAGTGTCCCGTTGTCCGCTCGGAGCCCTGTCCTCGCTCCACGTCCCCCCTACGCCCTTCCGCGTAGCCGAGGCATCTTCCCGCCGGCCCGGGGCGCGGCGACCGACACGACGGCCTCCGGGCAACGGCGCCCGCCCGCCGTCGCGCCCCCATGGCGGATCCCCCCGGATCGCAGCAGGTCAGAGAACATCAGGAACGGGAGAATTTCTCGTGTGCGGAATAGTCGGCTGGATTGATTTAACCGGTCTGGGCCCGGACGCGCCCGCCATCGCGGAGAAGATGAACGCCGAGCACGAGCACCGGGGCCCGGACGGATCGGGTGTCTGGCTCTCGCGGTACGCCGTGCTCGCCCACCGTCGGCTCTCGGTGATCGACATCGAGAACGGGGAGCAGCCGATGCTGCATCCCTCCACTCCGGGCGCCGAGGCCCGCACCGTGCTCTCCTACAACGGTGAGCTGTACAACTACCGCGAGTTACGCCGTGAGCTGGCCGGACGGGGCCACAGGTTCCGCACGTCGAGCGATACCGAAGTGGTTCTCGCCGCCTGGGTGGAGTGGGGTGTGCGCGCCGTCGAGCACTTCAACGGGATCTTCGCCTTCGCGGTGTGGGACGAGAGCGAGGAGACCTTGTGGCTCGTGCGCGACCACCTCGGCGTGAAACCACTCCACTACCACCAGGAGGGCGACCGTCTCGTCTTCGGGTCCGAGGTGAAGTCCATCCTCGCGCATCCGGACGTGGTGGCGGCGGTCGACGAGGCAGGTCTGCGGCAGTTGCTACTGCCCATGCTGAAGTTCCCGGGCACCAACCCCTATCGAGGCATCTGCGAGGTGCTGCCCGGACAGGTGCTGGAGTTCTCCCGGCGCGGGGTGCGCACGACCACGTACTGGAAACTCGCGGACTTCGTGGGACGCGAGGCCGAGGCGAACGACCTCGGCAGCGCGGTCGAGGAGTTGCGCTCACTGCTGGACGACACCGTCGCCCGGCAGACCGTCGCGGACGTGCCGGTGGGCACCTTCCTCTCGGGTGGGCTGGACTCCTCGGTCGTCACAGCGATCGCGGCCGCTCTGCCGGGCCGGGCCGGCCGGGTGAGTTCGTTCTCCGTGGACTTCACGGACGCCGCCGGGTCGGCCGACTCGCGCTCCGCGCTGGACCGGCGGTACGCCCGCGAGGCCGCGGACTGGATCGGCTCGCGGCACTCCAACATCGTGCTGGACAGCGGTCTGCTGGCGAGCGGCGCCGTGCGGGACGCCACGGTGCGCGCGCGTGACCTGCCGACGGGTTTCGGGGACCTCGACGCGAGCCTGCTCCTGCTGTGCCGCGCGATCCGCGAGCACGCCACGGTCGCCCTGTCCGGCGAGGCGGCGGACGAGATCCTCGGCGGCTACCTCTGGTTTCACGATCCGCGCGCGGTCTGGGCGGACACCTTCCCGTGGATCGCGGACAGCCCCGCGCACGGCTACCTGCACCAGCGCGTCCTGAGCACGATCTCCCCCGAACTCGTGAAGGAGTTGCGCGTCGAGGAGTATCTGCGGGACGAGTACACGACGGCACTGGCGGAACTGACCTTCGCACCGGGCCTGAGCCGGCCGGAGCGGCGGCACCGCGAGATCATCCACCTCGCCATCACCCGTTTCCTGCCGACGCTGCTGGACCGCAACGACCGCCTCAGCATGGCGGGAGCCCTGGAGGTGCGGGTCCCGTTCTGCGACCACCGCGTCGTGCAGCATCTGGTGACGCTCTCGCAGCACATCCACAACGCGGGGGGCCGGGAGAAGGGCGTCCTGCGCGACGCCGCCGCCGGTCTGCTCCCGGTGGACGTGCTGGAGCGGAAGAAGTCGCCCTACCCGACCACGCCCGATCCCGACTACTCCCGCAAGCTTGAGGAGCAGGTCACGGAGGTCCTCGCCGACCCGCCCGACGGGCTCGGGGACATCTTCGCCGAGCACGTCCTCGCGCCGGGCCGGGTGACCGACTCGGCCAGATCGCACGGGCTCGTCAGCAACTTCGAGGGCGAGGTCCTCCTGAACTTCGCCTCGTGGCTACGGCAGTACACGCCGAAGCTCGCGATCTGACGACCTCCGCCGGGCCCACGGCCCGGCCGGCACACCCCCACCGGCACCACTCGCCGGGCACATCAACGCAACGAACCGGAAGTGCGGCTTGTCCACCCTCCCATTCTCCCTGTCCTCCTCCACCCCTCGACGGACGCACCGGGGTCGTGCCCCGGGCCACCCGGGTGCGCGCCGGGCCGTGCGCCCCGCCCCCCGGCACGGAAGAGGTGTCCCGGCATGACGGAGACCCCGCACGAGGTCGTGCCACAGGTCACCACCCCGGGTGGTGCGGCCGCGAGCCGGTCCACCACGGCGTACGTCCTGCGCCGCTGCGGCTATTTCGTGGTCGTGGTCCTCTCGGTGTACACCCTGTCGTTCTTCCTCCTGTACGCCCTGCCCAGCGATCCGGTCGCCCTCATGCTGGAGCGGCGGTCCGGGGGCGCGGGCGGCGGCACGCCGGAGCAGATCGAGGCGCTGCGCGCGCAGTACGGGCTCGACCAGCCCCTGCTGGTGCGCTACGCCGACACGCTGGGGCATCTGGTCCGCGGTGATCTCGGCACCTCCTTCCAGTCGGGGAGGCCGGTGCCACAGATCCTCGCCGCCGTGGCCCCCAACACGCTGGGGCTGGCCGCCGGCGCGCTGCTCGTCGCGGTGCCCTTCTCTCTCGGGCTCGCGCTGGTGACCTCGTGGCGACGGGACGGTCTCCTGCACCGGGTCCTGGTCAACGTGCCCGCGCTGGTGGCCGCGGTCCCGGCGTTCTGGCTCGGGCTGCTGCTGGTGCAGTTGTTCTCCTTCACCCTGCGGTGGGTGCCTTCGGCGGGGGCGAGCGGCCTGTCCGGACTGGTGCTGCCCTCGATCGCACTCGCCCTTCCGGTGTCGGCCTCGCTGACGGCGGTCCTGGTCCGCGGCCTCGACGACGTCCAGCGGGCGAGCTTCGTCGAGCTGCTGCGCGCACGCGGTCTTCCCTGGCGACGGGTGTACCTCGCCCACGTGGCGCGCAACGCTCTGCTGCCCTTCGTGACCCTGACCGGGCTGACCGTCGGGGGCGTGCTGGTCGGCACCGTCATCACCGAGACGGTGTTCGCCCGCGCGGGACTGGGGCGGCTGCTCGCCTCGTCCGTACAGACCCAGGACGCGCCGGTGATCCTGGCGATCGCGGTGCTCGCGGCCGTGGTGTTCGCCGCCGTGAACCTCGCCGTCGACCTGCTCTACCCGGTCCTCGACCCGAGGACGCGACACCGAGGCAGTGGAGCCCTCTCATGACCGCGACAGCCCTTCCCACCACGCGCGCCCGGCGGCCGCGGTCCGCCCTCCCGTGGGTCGCGCTCCTCGTGCTGGCTCTCGTGGCGGTCGCCGCGCTGCTGCCCCGGACGGCCGCGCCGCAGGACGCGTTCGCCCAGAACGTCGCCGAGCGGCTGCGCCCGCCCTCGGCCGGGCACCTCTTCGGTACGGACGAACTCGGCCGGGACCTCTTCAGCCGGGTCGTCCAGGGCACCCAGGCGAGTCTGGCGACGGCTCTGCTCGCGCTGGCCTTCGCGTTCGGGCTCAGCGTCCTCGTCGGCCTGACGGCCGGCTACTTCGGGGGCCTCGCCGATCGCCTGCTGATGGGCGTCGTCGACGTACTGCTGGCCCTTCCGTCCCTGCTGATCTCGCTGCTGATCGTCTCGGGGCTGGGTACCGGTCCGGTCAACCTCGCCGTCGCCGTGGGCATCGCCTCGGTCCCCTCGCTGGCGCGCGTCACCCGCGCCGAGGTGCTGCGGGTCAGCGCCCAGACCTTCGTGGAGGCGGCGAGCGGCTTCGGTCTGTCCCGTTTCCGCGTCCTGCTGCGGCACGTCCTGCCCCACGCGCGCGGTCCGATCGTCGCGCTGGGCGCCCTGGAGCTGGCGACGATGGTGCTGTCGGTCTCCGCCCTCAGTTTCCTGGGGTACGGCACCCAGCCCCCGGCCCCGGAGTGGGGCAACCTCATCGCGGGCGGGCGGGACTACTTCGCCACCGCGTGGTGGCTGACCACGCTTCCCGGCGCCGTGCTCGCGTGCGTCGTCCTCGCCCTGCACCGGGTGGGGCGCGCGCTGGGGGCCTCGGAGGTGGGCCTCGTATGACCGCCACAACCGAGACCACGACCGGCCGGGGCGTGCTGCTGCGCGTCGAAGGGCTCACGGTCGCCTACCCGGGGCGTCGCGGCGAGGACGGGACGCTCGCGGTCGACGGCCTGTCGTGCACCGTCCCCGAGGGCGGGTCCGTGGCGATCGTCGGTGAGTCCGGCTCGGGCAAGTCGACGACCCTGCACGCGCTGCTCGGCCTCACCCCCCGCACGGCCCGAACCGGCTTCGGACGACTGGAGTTCCGGGGCGAGGACGGCGAGCTGCGCCCGGTCGGCGACCCCCGCGAGCTGCGGGGCCGCTCGGTCGGGCTGGTGCCCCAGGACCCGGTGCGCTCGCTGGACCCGCTGATGCGGATCGGCGCCCAGTTCGCGGAGCTGCACCGGCACTTCCTCGGCCTCACCGACCGGGAGGAGAGCCGGGCCCGTACGCTCCTCGCGCTGGAGTCCGTGGGGGTCGACCGGCCCGCGCTGCGGGTGCGGCAGTACCCGCACGAACTGTCGGGCGGGCAGCGGCAACGCATCCTCATCGCCCTCGCTCTGGTCGCCGGGCCGCGTCTGCTGCTGGCCGACGAACCGACCTCCAACCTGGACACCACCGTCCAGCGGCGCGTACTGGATCTCTTCGACGAGGTGCGCGCCGCGCGCGGGCTCTCCCTCCTGCTGGTCACGCACGACATCGCGGTGGCGGGCCGGCGCGCGGACCACCTCGTCGTGATGCGCGCCGGGCGCGTCGTCGAGTCCGGCCCGACGCCCGAGGTACTCGGCTCGCCGCGGGACCCCTACACGCGGCAACTGCTGACCTCCCTGCCGAGCGGGCTGCCCGCCCGCCCCGCCTCGCCTGTGGGGGAAGCCCCGCGCGTGGTGCTCGAAGCGCGCGGCCTGAGCCGGTCCTTCGCCGGTGGGCGCGGCCGTGAACGCGTGGACGCCGTCCAGGACGTGAGTCTGCGCCTGCGGCGGGGCCGTACGCTCGCGGTCGTCGGGGAGTCAGGCGCGGGGAAGTCCACCCTGCTGCGGCTGCTGACCGGGCTGGAGCGCGCGGACCGGGGCGAGGTGTTCCTGGAGGGGGCGCGGGTGCGTCCGGGCCGCGGGGCGCGTACGGACTTCGCCCGCCGGGTGCAACTCGTGTACCAGAACCCCGCGCGCAGCCTGAACCCCTCGCTGTCCATCGGCCGTGTCGTCGCGGAGCCGCTGGAGGCGCACCGGATCGGTGGCGCCCGTGCGCGGGCCGCGCGCGCCCGTGAGCTGCTCGAACAGGTCGAGCTTCCCGCGGCGTACGCCGAACGCCGCCCCCACCAGCTCTCCGGTGGGCAGTTGCAGCGGGTGGCGATCGCACGGGCGCTCGCGCTGGCCCCGGACGTCGTCGTCCTCGACGAGCCGGTCTCCGCGCTCGACCAGGCGGTGCGTTTCGCGCTGCTGCGGCTCCTCGGCGAGATCCAGGAGCGCAGCGGTGTGGCCTACCTGCTGGTGTCGCACGATCTCGGGGTGGTGCGCGCCGTCGCCGACGACGTCCTCGTCCTGCACCGCGGCCGGGTCGAGGAACGGGGGCCCACGGCCTCCGTCTTCTCCTCGCCCACGAGCCCTTGGACACGTGCGCTGCTGGACGCGGTACCCGAACTCCCCCTCTCCTCCCCCGTCTCCACCCACGACAGGAAGACCTCACGATGACCCGCGGTCCTCTGACGCGCCTGCTCGCCGGCCCCGCGGCCGCCGCGCTCCTCCTGACCGGCTGCACGGCCGCCGCCGACACCTCCTCCGGCACCGGGGGCGACGCGACGCACCTGCGTGTCGCCTACGGCTGGTACCCGACCTGCCTCGACTACGCGCAGTCCAACCCGTACGCGCTCTTCGGCAGGCAGGTGCTGGACACCCTGCTGAGCGAGAACCCCAGGACGGGCGAGCTGGAACCGTACCTGGCCGACTCCTGGAAGAGCCTGGAGGGCGGTCGCGCCTACGAGTTCACGATCCGGAAGGGGGTGACGTTCAGCAACGGCGAGAAGCTGACCGCCCAGGTCGTCGCGGACAACTTCGAGACGCTGTGGAAGATGTCCGAGCAGGGCGTCTCCCCCACTCCCGGGGCCTATCTGCGGGGCTACCGGGGCGCGAGGACCGTCGGCGCCCGAAAGGTGCGCGTCGAGTTCAAGGAGCCCAACGCGGGGTTCCTCCAGGCCAATGTCGAGGGCCAGTTCGGGATCGTCGCTCCCGCGTCCCTCGCGAAGTCGCCGAGCCGCCGCTGCGCCGAGGGCACGATCGGTTCGGGCCCCTTCGTCCTGGACAAGGCGGTCCAGGACGAACGGGTCGAGTTCACGAGACGTGAGCACTACGACTGGGCGCCCGCCTCCTTCCCCCACCAGGGCGCTCCGGCGGTCAAACGGCTGACGGTGCAGATCGTCCCGGAGGAGAACCTCCGCGCCGCGGGCGTCGTCGCGGGCGAGTACGACCTCGCCTACTCGATGACCGAGACCGGGCTCGCGCAGGCCAAGAACCAGGACGCGGTCAAGTCCGTCCTGGCGCCCGACCGCAGCGTGGTGAACACCTTCGTCGTCAACACCTCCGATCCCGTCCTCGCCGACCCCGCCGTACGTCAGGCGCTCCAGCACGGGATCGACCGCGCCAAGCTGGTCGACACCTTCTACGGCAAGGGCGTCGAACCGGCGACCGATGTCGTCTCCGGCGGTCACCCCGACTACCTGGACCACAGCGAGCTGCTCGCCTACCAGCCAGAACGCAGCCGCTCGCTCCTGGACGCCGCCGGCTGGGTGAAGAGCAAGGGCGGCATCCGCGCCAAGGACGGCCGGCCGCTGCGCCTCACCCTGACCTTCGCGGGCGCCGACATCGGGTCGGACGCCTCCGGCTGGGAGTTCGTGAAGGACAACCTCGCCGACGTGGGCATCTCCCTCACACTCCACCGGGTGTCCGACGCGAAACAGGCGGACCTGCGCAAGTCCGGCGACTGGCAGCTCGCGGTCTACCAGGGCGCGAGCCGGGGCGACGCCGACGGGATCGCGGCGTTCTACTCCACGCGGTTCACCACCTGGCACGGTCAGGCGGCCCGGCCCGAGGTGGACGGGCTCCTCGCGCGGCAGGCCGCGACCGTGGACCCGCGGAAGCGGCGCGCGCTCGTGCAGAAGGCCACCGGGGAGATTCTCCGCGAGGGCTACGGAATCCCGGTGTTCGACTCCGCGCAGGTGGCGCTCGTCCGCACGTCGCTGCGGGGGCTGACCTTTCCGTTCAACTCGTGGGAGCCGGTCTTCCAGAGCGTGACGAAGAGCTGAGTCCCCCGCCGGTCCGTGGCGGGCACGCCCCCGGGAGGGACACGCCGCGCCCCCGCACGCCTTCGTGAGCGCGCGGACCGGCTCACCACTGAGAGGAAACGATGACCACCTCGCCACCCACCGCCGCCGGCCGGACCGGCTCCGGGCGGGCCGCAGGCACCCCGACCGTGCTGCTCAACGCGCAGTACCTGCCGTCGAGCCGGGACTGGCGGACCGAAGCGGGCCGCGCCGACTCGCCGTTCCTGCTCGACACCTTCGTCCGCGAGGCGCGGAAGGCCGAGGCCGCCGGCTTCGACGCCTTCTTCCAGGCCGACTTCTCCGGAGTGAACCGGGCGGGGCTGCGGGCCGGACCCCCGCTCACGGTGTTCGAGCCCTTCCAGGCCGCCGCCGTCATCGCGGGGGCCACCGAGCGGATCGCGGTCATGCCGACCGTGTCGACGCTGCACACCCACCCCTCCTCGTTCGCGCGCTCCCTCGCGAGCCTGGACCGGATCTCCGGCGGCCGGGCCTGGGTCAACGTCGTGTCCTCCTTCCGGCCCGGTACGGCGATCGGCGTGCGGCGCGCGGTCGGGCCCGAGCGGCGCCACGTCCAGACCGAGGAGTTCCTCGACGTCGCGAGGAGGCTGTGGGCGAGCTGGCCGCCCTCTGCGAACCTCCCGGACCCGGCGACGGACCGCTTCGTACGCGAGGACCTGATCACGGACCTCGACCACCACGGCGAGTTCTACGAGCAGTCGGGCCCCCTCGACATGGCGCCCTACTCGGCCGCGTTCCCCTTCACCCTCCAGGCCACCTCCTCGCTGGAGGGGCTGCGCCTGGCGGCCCGTACCGCCGACGGTGTCTTCGCCGGGACGCCCACCCTCGGGGCGGCGAAGGAGCTGCGCCGCATCCTGCGCCGGGAGGCGGGCGAGGCCGGGCGCGGCGCGGACGACGTGGCCCTGCTGCCGGGCTGTTACCTCGACATCGCCCGTACGCCCGAGGAGGCCGAAGGGCTGCTGCGCGCGCGGCGGGAGGCCGCCCGCGCCGCGGACGGGCAGCAGGCCCTGAAAGAGCTGCGCGGACGCTTCTCTGGGCTGCGCCTGGACCAAGTGGGCCCGGCCGATCCGCTCCCCCGCGACGTGCTCCCGCAGGACCCGGACGAGGTCTTCGCAAAGCTCGGCTCGCGCTACCTGCCGCTGTGGGACCTCGCTCGCGAACCCGGCCTCACCGTACGGGAGTTCACGGCGCGGGTGGCCGCGCTGAGCGAGCACGCGCGGTTCGTGGGCACCCCCGAACAGATCGGGGACGAGTTACGCCGTTGGTACGACGAGGGCGGGGTCGACGGATTCCAGACGATCCTCGGAAACGACTTCGACGCACTGTGCGAACGCGTCGTCCCGCGCTTCCTCGGCGACAGAACACCCCCCACCACGAGAGGCATCCGCACATGACCGAACGCGAGTACACCCGGGCCCCGGGCGCGTCCACCACCGAGGCGGCCGCGCCGCCCGCCGACCCCGCCCGCCGTACCGCCCTGTGGAAGCGGCGGCTCTTCGAGGCGGAGGCGGGACTGACCCGGTTCGTCGTCGAGGCTCGGGCGGGCGTGCACATGCAGGACCTTTTGAGGGTCAAGCACGCCATCTTCGAGTCACTCCCGCAGGGCGAGGGGGAAACGGAGTGGAAGGCGGCCTTCTTCCGGGGCCAGGCGCTGATGGAGGAGTTCGTGGTGGCCCACTTCGGCCACCAGGATCTCGCGGCCTGGGCCGTGTCGAACAGTACGATCTACGCGGCCGTCGACCCCGGGCCCAAGCACGACGCCGTCGTTCCGCTCGAACGGCTCGACGCCCAGGCCGCTCTCTACGACTCCGACACCCAGTGGGTCGAGCACGGCAGCGACCGCGCGGTCCTGCGGATCAAGCACTGCTCGATCTGGGACTACCGCGAGCTGGCACGCGCGCGCGGCGTCACCATCACCCTCGATTCCCCCTGCGAGTACTGCGTGCCCGCGACGACCGGAATGATCACCAACAAGGGCCTCAGCGCCGCGCACGAACTCACCGAGGCGCCCAGCGGCAACGGCTGCGTCTGGACGACCTCACGCGAACCCTCCCGTCAGGTCCAAGGCCACCACCCCGTCTCCGAAGGATGACCGACATGACCGGACAGTCCGTACCCGATCTGCCCTTACTCGCGGACCAGGCCCTGGAGCGATTCCGCGACCTGCCCGCCCGTCAGCAGCCCGAGTGGCCCGACCCGGAGGCGCTGCACGCGACCCTCGGCGCGCTGCCGCACCAGGATCTCGTCAGCCGCGAGTCGGTGCGGGAGCTGCACGACGAACTCGCCCACCTGGACGGCGGCGGCGGGCTGATCCTGCAACTCGGCGACTGCGTCGAGGACATCGACACCGATGTGAACGCCCGCACCCGCGACATGATCGCCTTCCTGACGCACTTCCGTTCGCACCTGCGCACCCGCACCGGCCGGCATGTCGTCGGTGTCGGGCGGCTCGCCGGGCAGTACGCGAAACCGCGTTCGCAGGACCACGAGGTCGTGGGCGGGGTGAGGCTGCCCAGCTTCCGCGGCCCCATCGTCAACTCCCCGCATCCCAGCGCCCAGGCACGCCGGCCCTCACCGGCCCGTATCGTCCGGGCGCACGCCGCCGCGCAGACCTCCTACGCGGCGATCGCGGACCACCACCGGGCGACGGCGCACCTCGACCCGGTCTGGACGAGCCACGAGATGCTGTTGCTGGACTACGAGCTGCGCTTCCTGCGGCAGGGCGACCGCGGACATCACCTCGCGACCACCCACTGGCCCTGGATCGGCGCGCGCACCCGGCAGCTGGACGGGGCGCACATCGCCGTCGCGGCCACCCTGGACAACCCCGTGAGCGTGAAGATCGGGCCGGACACCTCGCCCGAGGACGCGGCGGAACTCGCCGCCACGCTGAACCCCCGTGACGAACCGGGCAAGCTCACGTTCATCGCGCGGATGGGCCACACGCACACCGATCGTCTGGGCCCGGTCGTGCGCGCCGTGCACCGGCGGGTTGAGCACGTGCACTGGATCAGCGACCCGATGCACGGCAACACGGTGACCGGGACGTACGGGTTCAAGACCCGCCACGTCGAGCACGTCATCGCGGAGCTGACCCGCTTCCAGGAGGTCGTCATCGACGCGGGGCGGCGTCCCGCGGGCCTCCACCTGGAGGCGACGCCCGAGGACGTGCACGAGTGCACCCAGGACTTCGACGAACCACGCGACCCGGCCCGCTACCGGACTCTCCTGGACCCCCGGCTGAACGCCGAGCAGACGGCCCGGGTCCTGAGCCACTGGTTCGTGTGACCCTCGCCCACCCATTCGCCTAGGAGAAGAACACCCATGACCCGTTCCCTGCTCGAACTCGAAGAGGCCGCGGCGATCGACCCCGAGGAGTACCTGCGAGCGGCCCTGCGCTGGCACTTCCACGAGGACACCGGCTCCCCTCTGTGGCTGGACCTCGCCGGGCGGCTCGGTTTCGACCCCGTCCACGACATACGTTCCTTCGAGGACCTCGGCAGGTTCCCGGACATCTCCGCGCACCTGCGTGACCGGCCGGTCGCGGACCTCGTTCCCCGAGGGCTCGCCCATGAGCCGGTCCCCTCGGTCTTCGAGACCGGAGGGACGACGGGCTCGCCCAAGCGCCTCGTCTACACCGACCGCTGGGTCCGGCGCGCGCTCGCGTGGAAGACGGCGGAACTGCGGGAGGCGGGTTTCCCCGCCGGAGAGCCGTGGCTGGTGGCGATGCCCTCCGGCCCGCACGCCTTCGGGCACACCACCCGGCTCCAGGCGAAGGCCCTGGGCTCGCTCCTGCACACCGTGGACCTCGACCCGCGCTGGGTGAAGAAGCTCATCGCCTCGGGCGAGAGCCCCGCCCCCTACGTCGCCCACCTGATCGACCAGATCGGGCACGTCGTCCGGACGCAGAACATCGCGGCGATCACCACGACCCCGCCCGTGTTCTGCGAACTCCTCCTGAACGAGGAGCTGACGGACCGGCTGCGGTCGACGCTGAAGTACGTGGCCTTCGCGGGCGCGCACCTCGACGAGGACACGCATGACCTCATCGCGGACGCCCTGCCCGGCACCGTGATCCAGAACATCTACGGCAGCACCATGGTGCTGACCACGACGCGGCCTCGGGCCGGGACCGGGGCCTCGGCGCCCGTGCACGACGGCTACTCGCCGTTCGTGGTCTTCGCCGTCGTCGACCCCGACACCCACGCTCCCGTCCCGTTCGGCGAACGGGGTCAGGTGCGGATGACCCACATCAGCAGCGGGATGTTCATCCCCAACAACCTGGAGCGGGACTCGGCGGTCCGCGAGCCCGCCCCCGCCGGGGCCGCGGGCGACTCCCTCGGCTCGCCCCGGCCCCTCGCCGCGTTCGACGGGGAACCCGTCATCCAGGGGGTGTACTGATGGGCCGGCAACCGGTTGGCGACGACCAGGCGCCGGAGCTGCTCACGCTGCCGCTCCTCACGCACCGCGGAACGCGCGGCACTCGTGCCACAGAGACCGTCCGCGCCGTCGACGGCCGTCCCCTGGCCTCCCTCAGCCTCGGCCCCGACCTGCTGGTCTCGCAGAGCCTCCTCGCCCTGAAGCGCGCCGCCCCGCTGCCCGCCGACGAGCGCGCCGAGCGTCTGGAGGAGGCGTCGCGGCGTTTTGTGGAGGACGTCCTGGGCGGCCTCTCCTTCGAGGAGCACTGCCGTTACGTCCGCCAGGTGTCGGGGCACAACGCGCCGCTCACCGAGGAGCTGAGCCGGGCCGTCGCCGTGGCGATCGCGCGGGCGCCGGAACGCGCCGACGCGGCCCGGCCGAACGGCTCGCTCCGCTCGTGGGAGGAGGTCGCCGAGGGAGCCGCGAGCGGCGTGTGGACGCGGCGGGGCGAGACGCTGGCCGCCGTGCTCTCGGGCAACGCGCCCACGATCCAGAACGGCTGGCTCCAGGCCCTCGCCCTCGGGTACCGGGTCGCGGTGCGGCCCTCCCGCCGGGAGCCCTTCACCGCGTACCGGGTCGTGCAGGCGCTCCGCGCGGCCGGGTTCCCCGACACGAGCGCCGTGTACCTGCCGACGGCACACGAGGGGGTACCGAACCTTTTGCGCCGGGCCGACCTCGGGCTGGCCTGGGGCGGTGACGACCTCGCGGCCCGGTACGGCTCCGCACCGGGGATCAAGGTCGGCGGGCCGGGGCGCTCCAAGACGCTCGTGACCCGCGAGCGGCTCTCGTCCGCGGTCCTCGGCTCCCTCGCGGACTCGGTCACCGCCCTGTCCGGCTCGGCCTGCGTGAACACGACCTCGGTGCTGGTCGAGGGCGACCACGAGGACTTCGCGCGGGAGCTGGCCGGGGTGCTGCGCGCCCGCGCGGCCGGCCGGCAGACGACGGCCGCCCACCTCGGCCCGCGCGTGTCCCGGGAGACGGCCACCGCGCTGATCGGGTACCTGGAGAGCGGGGCCGTCCACGCCCACGCGGTGATCCCGCTCGACGAGGTCGCGACAGCCCATCCGGAGGGGGGCGTCGTCCTGGGCCCCGCCGTCTTCGCCGTCGCGGACCCCGAGGACCGGCTGCACGCGACGGAGCTGCCGTTCCCGTGCGTGTGGGTCTCGCCCTGGACGAAGGCCGACGGACTGAGCCCACTGCGCGGTTCGCTCGTCGTCAACGCGCTCACACAGGACGCGGACCTCGTCGGCGCGCTGCTGCGTGAGCCGAGCATCGGCAACGTCCACCTCGACGCGCCGACCGTGTACAGCCGGGGCACCCTCCCGCACGAGGACTACATCGGGGACTTCCTGATGCGGAACAAGGCGGTCGCCGTGGCCCTGTGACCCCTCGCCCCCGGGCCGGTACCGGCGCCCGGCGGCGTGTCCGTGACGCGGGTCCGGGAACCTCCGCCGGGGCCGGCCCGCCGGGGCCGGTCGCGGCGGAGGACTGTGGGGCCGTGCGCCCGCGTCCGCGGACCGCTCCCGCCAGGACCTGCGCGCCCTTCTCGTCCGGGGCGTCCGGGGCGTCCGGCTGCTCCGGTACCGGGCGGGTGCGTGAGAGGGGCGGCAAGGCGCTTCGGCGTCGCGCCCTGCCGCCACCACCGGCCCGTTCGAGCGGCCGGTCCCGCCACCGGCGCCCTCCACGCCGATGACGGTGTCGAGCGGGTCACTCAGCCGGCGAAGACCCATTTCTGGTTGGCTCCGGTGCCGCAGGTCCACAGATGCAGCCGCGTGCGGTCGGCGGAGGACACACCCTCCGCGTCAAGGCACTTGCCCGACTGCGGATTACGCAACGTCCCGTCAGCCACCGCCGTCCACCTCTGCGCCCCGGAACCGTTGCACCCGTACAGCTGCACCTTCGTACCGTCCGCCGTCCCACCCCCACTGACATCCATGCACTTGCCCAACGCCCGCAAAGAGCCGTCCGAACCGGCAGACCACCTCTGCGCCGCACTCTGATTGCACGTGAACAACTGAATCTGCGTCCCGTCCACCACCGCACCACCCGCCACATCGACACACTTACCACCGATACCGGTGATCGCCCCCTCCCGAGGACCGGTCGCACCGCCGAGTTCCTTGATCCGGACGTTCCGGAAGGAGACCTCGTCGCCGTCCCCGTGGTTTTGCAGGCCGATATGGCCCTGCCGGAGACTGCGGACGGGGTCGGTGTTGGTGAAGTCGTTGATCCGGCGCCCGTTGAGGAAGACCTGGAGGCGTTCGCCCTCCACCCGGATCTCGTAGGTGTTCCACTCCCCCGGGGAGTTCAGGGCCGCGTCACGGGCGGCGAGATCGGCGGACTGGAAACCGTAGACGGAACCGGTGGTGCGGTCGGCGGTGTCGGTGGCGTCGATCTGGATCTCGTACCCGTTGTTGACGGCCGACCAGGGGTCGTCGGAGGCCGGGAAGCCCACGAATACACCGGAGTTGTCGTCTCCGTCCTGCCGCCAGTCGAGTTTCAGCGAGTACGACGCGTACTCCCTGGCCTGGTACCAGAGCAGGCCGAGTCCGCCGCGGGAGGTCAGGGTGGCGTCGGACTCGGTGAACGAGCCCGGACCGGCCTGCTTCCAGCCGGTGGTGCCCGAGGTCCCGTACAGCGTGGTGTAGCCGGTTTCCGGACGGCAGTCGGCCTCGGTCAGCTCGGCCGCCCAGCGGATGCCGCCGAGCAGATGCCGGCGGAAGGCCGGATCGCTGTAGGAGTCCTCGGTGTGGCCGCCGCCGGTGTAGAAGGCGCGCCCGCCGGCGTAGTCCTTGCACCAGGCGATGGGGTGGTCGCCGCTCATACTGCCACCGCTGTAGCTGGACTCGTCGAGCGAGGCCAGCACGTGGGCCGAAGTGCGCGGATTGGTACGGTAGTTGTACCACTCGTCGGTCCGCTGCCAGCTGGGGCCGAGGTGGGCGGTGGCGTCGTGGGCGCGATCCTCCACCGTGACCCTGGCGGGCTGGACGGCCGGGTGGGACTGGAACAGGGCGCCGGCCAGACCGGCGTACCAGCTCCAGTCGTACTCGGTGTCGGCCGCCGCGTGGACGCCGACGTAGCCGCCACCGGCCGCCATGTACCCCTCGAAGGCGGTCTGCTGGGTGGCGTTGAGGACGTCGCCGGTGGTGGAGAGGAAGACGACGGCCTCGTATCGGGCGAGGTTGGACGCGGTGAAGGTGCCGGCGTCCTCGGTCGCGGTGACCGTGAAGTTGTTCGCCGCGCCCAGCTCACGTAGAGCGGTGACGCCCTCGTCGATGGAGGAGTGGCGGAAACCGGCGGTCCTGGAGAAGACCAGCACGTCGTACGCGGGGTCGGCGGCGGCCGCCTTCGCCGGGGCGGAGGCGGAGGGTTCGAGCGTGCCGGGCCCGGTGGCGGCGGTCGCCGCGGCGGCGGGCAGGGCGGCGACGCCGAGCAGGCCGCAAGCGGCCCAGCGGGCGAGGCGTCCGAGAGGTCGCGTCGGTCGTCGGCTCATGGCAGGTCCCATTTCTGGTTGGCTCCGGTGCCGCAGGTCCACAGATGCAGCCGCGTGCGGTCGGCGGAGGACACACCCTCCGCGTCAAGGCACTTGCCCGACTGCGGATTACGCAACGTCCCGTCAGCCACCGCCGTCCACCTCTGCGCCCCGGAACCGTTGCACCCGTACAGCTGCACCTTCGTACCGTCCGCCGTCCCACCCCCACTGACATCCATGCACTTGCCCAACGCCCGCAAAGAGCCGTCCGAACCGGCAGACCACCTCTGCGCCGCACTCTGATTGCACGTGAACAACTGAATCTGCGTCCCGTCCACCACCGCACCACCCGCCACATCGACACACTTACCACCGATACCGGTGATCGCCCCCTCCCGAGGACCGGAGGCACCCGAGGTGGTGACGGTGAACTCGTCCACGTCGAAGAGGGCTCCGCTGCCGCCCTTGAAGACGAGGTGGAGCGTGGTGGTACCGGCCGGGCGGTTGGTCAGGTCGGTGGAGACGTCCCTGAAGGTCTCCCAGCTTCCCGTGACGGGGACCGCCACGGAGCCGAGCAGGGTCCCGGTGGGTGAGCCGGCGCGGACCTCAAGCGTGCCGCCGGCACCGGCGGAGGCGACGCGCGCGGTGAGCTTGGTGGCGTCGTCGAGGGCGTAGGGCTTGAAGGAGATCCAGTCGCCGTTCTCGATGTTGCCCACGGTCTTGCCGCCCTGGGCCGCGGCGTGGCTGACGACCGACACTCCGGCGGAGCCGCCGTAGTGCTCGGCCTGGCGGTGGCTGGGCTGGCTGATGTGCTCGTCGTGCGTGGTCAAAGCGGGCTGTCCGCTCGCCCCCTTGTCGGTGTACTCGGCGTCCCAGACGCCGAAGATGTTGGCGTTGGGATCGTGCTCGCCGTCGGCGATGGTCTGCACGGTGCCGGAGCACCCGGTCGCCGAGGTCTGCGGGTGGCCGTGGCTGTCGTGGCCGATGATGAAGGTGACCTTGACCTTCGAGCAGTCGACGGCGCCGTCCTCCGGGTCGGTGACGGTCACCTTGAACGGCACCGCGGCGCCCGGGTCGATGATCCGGCCGTCGGCGGGCAGTTCCAGTTTCACGGTGGGCGCGGTGTTGCCCACGGTCACCGTGACGGAGGCGGTCGCCGTCCGGCCGGTGCCGTCGGAGACGGTCAGCTCGGCGGTGTACTGACCGTTGGCGGTGTAGGTGTGCGTGGGGCCGGCCGACGTCGACGTACCGCCGTCACCGAACTTCCAGGCGTAGGTCAGCGGATCGCCGTCGGGGTCGGAGGTGCCCGCCGAGGAGAACCGCACGGTGAGCGGGGACTTGCCCGAGGTGCGGTCGGCCGAGGCCTGGGCGAGCGGGGAGCGGCCGCCGGTGACGTTCTCGATCCGGTAGAGGGCGCTGTTCTCGTCCCCGTTGAAGTAGCCGGTGCCGTAGTCGAGCACGTACAGCGCGCCGTCGGGACCGAAGGCCATGTCCATGACCTGGGTGCCCTGCCAGGGGAAGGCGTTGACGGACTGTACGGTCCCGTCGCCGGCCTGCTCGATGCGCTTGATCCACTTACGGCCGAACTCACCGGCGAAGAAGTCCCCGTCGTAGCTCTCGGGGAACTTGACCTCGGAGGTCGAGGCCGCGTCGTAGTGGTAGACCGGACCGCCCATGGGGGACTCCGAGCCACTGCCGAACTCCGGGACGGAGCCGCCGTCGTACGGGATCCAGGCGGGCTGGGCCGCGGGCAGCTCGGTCAGGCCGGTGTTGTGCGGCGAGGTGTTCCTGGGCGCCGCACAGGAGAAGGCGGCGCCGGACGTGGAGGTGGCGAAGTCGTAGTCGACGTAGGCGTCGTTCTTGCCGGTGCAGTAGGGCCAGCCGTAGTTGCCGGCCTTGGTGATCCGGTTGAACTCGACCTGTCCGGCGGGCCCCCGGGTGGCGCTCGCGGTGCCCGCGTCGGGGCCGTAGTCACCCAGGTAGACCGTGCCGGTGGGCTTGTCGACGGTCATCCTGAAGGGGTTGCGGAAGCCCATGGCGTAGATCTCGGGCCGCGTCCTCGCGGTGCCCGGGGCGAAGAGGTTGCCCGCCGGCACCGAGTAGCTTCCGTCGGCGTTGACCTTGATCCGGAGCACCTTGCCGCGCAGGTCGTTGGTGTTCCCCGCCGAACGCTGGGCGTCGTACGCGGGGTTGCGGGTGGGCCGCTCGTCGAGGGGGCTGTAGCCGTCGGAGGCGAAGGGATTGCTGTCGTCCCCGGTGGAGAGGTACAGGTTGCCCTGCGCGTCGAAGTCGATGTCGCCGCCGACGTGGCAGCACAGCCCCCGGCTCGCGGGGACGTCGAGGACCTTCTTCTCACTGGCGGTGTCCAGGGTGCCGTCCGTCCTCAGGACGAAACGGGAGAGCCGGTTGACACCGTCGAAGGGGGCGAAGTCGGCGGCCGAGCCGTCCGCGGGGGCGTCTCCGGAGGGGGTGGAGAGTTTCGGTGCGTAGTAGAGGTACACGAAGCGGTTGGTGGTGAAGGCGGGGTCGACACCGACACCTTGCAAGCCCTCCTCGTCGTGCGAGTAGACGTCCAGCTTGCCGGCGACTCCGGTGGTGCCGGCCGCGTCGGTCAGGCGCAGGGTGCCGTCCCGCGAGGTGTGCAGGACGGATCGGTCGGGCAGCACGGCCAGCGTCATCGGCTCGCCCGTCTCGGCCACTCCCTTGGCGAGGGTGACCTGCTGGAACTCCGGCGCCGCGGGGGCCGCTTCGGCTGGGGTCTGCTGGACGGTGAACACGCCCGCGGTGGCGAGCAGGGTGCCGGCGAGCGCCGCTAGGGGTCGGGTGAGTCTCCTGTGCACGCGCGTCCTCCGTGGAGTCAACGGGACTGAGTGGTCTCGCACAGGCGCGCGCCGTCGCGCCGGGGACGCGGGCGCCGAGGGAGGGAGGCGCACGCGTCCTTGTTGTCCGGTACAGGTCAGGAAGGTAATGGCATTTCCCTCGCCCAGGAACCTTTTTGACGCATCAGTCCGGAACTTTTATCCGTGAGGGGACAAAGTGGCTGGCTCCGGCCCCCGGCCTCGAACGCGGAGGACGGGCCCCACCGGGGGCGAGCTGGTCGATCTCGGCACCGACCACCTCGCCGGGGCGAGCTTCCCGACCCGGTCGACGCTCCGGGTGGGGGCGTCCTCGGTGGACAGCGGCCCGCCCTGGTGACGCGTCGAGACGCGCAGACGGCCGTCGGCCCTTGTACCGCGGGACGAGGCGGCCGACAGTGCCCGGAACGGCGGCGCGATCCGGAAGCCCGCCTCCAGCGTTCGGCCGCCGGTGGCGAACCCGCCCAGAATCCGGCACCGGCCGCCCGGCTCCCGTGGCCGGGAGGGCGTGTACACCTTCTTGTCATCGCTCACGGGAGCTCTCGCCCCACTTCGTGCGCGGACACGTTCGGGCAACGAGCGACGGTACGTCCGGGGGGAGCCGGCATCGCCCCGGTGACCGGAGGGCACCACGCACAGGACGAGGACGAGGAGCGGGCCGAGGACGAGCAGGGGCCTGTGCCTCGACCCGAACTCCCCCGGGGCCACGACGAAGGACCAGAAGGACGCGACCGGTCCGAGGGGGCGTCTCGGGCGCGATGACGGTACCGGTCCGCGGGGTCAGACGGATCGCCACCGTGCGCGCGCTCACCGTCGCGTCCCGCGCTACGGGGGCTTCGGGGCCCCACACCTGCGCGGCTGCGAGGTACGGGACGGGGCACCGGCGCCCCGCCCAGGACTCCCGCGCCGACCGCCGGTGGCTGCCCTTCGTGTTCTGCGACGGTGGGCGGCGGTCCGGTTGCACGCGAGACCGGGTGCCATCCCTCACCCCCCGGGAGGGCAGAGGGGCGCGCGCTCAACGAGCCGGGTACTCAGGCAGCGTCAGAGCGGTGTGGGCCTCCTCACCTCCCGCGGCGGGGAGGAGGCCGGGTGCGGACCGCAACGCCTCGTTGCGGCGGGCCAGTTCCGGCGCGGTGCGGGGCACCAGGGTCGCGCCTCCCGAAGTGGCGAGCGCCTGGTTCCTGGTCACGAACTCGCGCATGACCCGCTCGTAGGCGGTGAAGGCCGCGCCGTGGTCGGTGTGGGTGGCCAGTTCACCGGCGAGGACGTAGGCGCCGACCAGCGAGAGGCTCGACCCCTGGCCGGACATGAAGGACGGGGCGTAGGCGGCGTCGCCGACCAGGGCCACTCGGCCCCGGTGCCAGGACGGCAGGTGGATCTGGCTCACGACGTCGAAGAAGAGGTCGTCAGCCGCGCGCATGGCGGCCACCAGACGGGGGACCTCCCATCCGTCCCCCTCGAACTGCGCCGCCACGAGGTCGCGTTGCGCCTCGGGAGCGCGGAAGGCGCTGTAGGGCGCCTCGTCCCGCGCGAAGTTGAGGAAGCCGTACACGGGGGCCTGCGGATCGGTGGCGTAGAGGACGGCGGCCCTGCCGGGGGCGTTCCAGGCGAGGCCCTCGTGCGAGAGTCCGAGGTGGTTGGGCAGGGTGAAGCCGGCGAAGCAGTGGCCGAGGTAGTGGTGGAACCGCTCCTCGGGCCCGAAGACCAGACCGCGGGTGTTCGAGTGCAGTCCGTCGGCGCCGACGACGAGGTCGAAGGTGCGCCGCTCGCCGCCGCGGAAGCTCACCTCGACGTGGCCGGGGCCCTCGGTGAGGGTGTCGATGGAGTCGCCGAAGACGAACTCGACGCGGTCGCGCACGAGTGCGTACAGCTGGTCGGCGAGATCCCCGCGGCGCACCTCCAGGTCACGCCCCTCTACACCGCCGGTCACCACCTCCGGGCGTACGGCGGCGAGGAGCGCCCCCTCCTGATCGAGGAAGGAGATCCGCCTGCTGTCCACGTGGGCCCGTTCCAGCCGCGGACGCAGGCCCATGCGGGTGACGACCTCCATCGCCGTCCCGCGAATGTCGATGGGGTACCCGCCGGCCCGCAGGTACGGCGCTTTCTCCACGACGGTGACCTCGAAGCCGTAGTGGTCGAGCCAGTAAGCCAGAGCCGGTCCGGCGATGCTGGCACCGGAGATGAGGACGGTCCTTCGGGCGTGGTGATTCATGGGGTCGCTCTCCCAGCCGTGCTCGGTACGCTCAATGATGCGTACTTTAGGTATCCTTTTTGGGCGGAGACGCCCCCCCGGGCGTGCCGCTTCCACCACCATATAGATACCTACTTTAGGTAGGCAAGTGAGGCGAGGATGAGCACTCCACCACCCCTCCCCGAGGGCGACGCCCCTACCGTGCCGGCGGACGAGGCCCTGGGCCGGGAGGTGATGCCCCGTTTGATGCGGCTGAGCAACGCCCTCAGCCGGGGCCGGCTCACCGAGCGCGCGATGGAGTCCGTGGACCTGAGGCTGGACCGGCCGGCCCTGTCGGTCCTTCTCACTCTGCACATGGCCGACCGTCCCCTGCGCGTGGGAGAGATCGCGCAGCGCATGGAGATGGCCGGTCCGCACATCACCCGGCAGGTGAAGGAGCTGGAGCGCAGGCATCTGGTCCGGCGCGTCGGCGACCCGCTGGACCGGCGGGCCAGCCTCATCGAGCCGACCGACTCCGGCGCCGCGGGAGCCGCCCGGTACGTCAGCACCCTGTTCGGCTGGTTCGCCGAGGCGGTCGCCGACTGGGAGGAGGAGGACCGCAGGACCTTCGGCCGCCTCCTGACCCGCTTCGCGGACGACTTCACCGCCCGTCTGGCGGCGGCCGACGACCGGACGCCGCCGGCCGCCTCCTGACCGTGCCCGCGGGCGGCGCCCTCCCCCGGGCGTGTCCTGCCGGCGGCGTTCGCCACGCCGACGTGCGCCACCCGCACCATCCGCATGCTGGACGTGGCGCTCCGCGCGGCCGTGGCGCACCGTAGGCTGGTCGGCGCAGCTGGTTCGCCCCGTCCGCCAGGCGGGAGGCGTCGCAAGAGGGAACCCGGTGGGAATCCGGGACTGCCCCGCAGCGGTGAGCGGGAACGACCGCCGTCATACGCACTGGGCCCCGGCGTACGGGACCTGGGAAGCGACGGCCAGTAGGTGTCCTCCCCCGAGAGGACGGGCCCGCGAGTCCGAAGACCTGCCACTGCCCGCGTACGACCGGCTCGTGCGCGGACATCCCGGTGACCTCGTGGGCGGGTCGGCGTACATACCCGGCGGAGAGTCGCGCGTGCCCGGCACGTGAGGCACACCGCCCGGTTCGTCACCCCTTCGCGCTCGCGTGCCGTCCCCGGGATTCAGGGACTCGTCTCGCGAAGGAGATCTCCGTGACCCCCAAGTCCGCAGCCGCGGCAGCACGGTCCACCGTGTACGGCTACCCCCGTCAGGGCCAGAACCGGGAACTGAAGAAGGCGATCGAGGGCTACTGGAAGGGCCGGGTCGACGCCGCCTCGCTCCACTCGACAGCCGCCCGGCTGCGTCGCGCCCACTGGCGGCAGCTGGCCGAGGCCGGGATCGACGAGGTACCGACCGGGGACTTCTCGTACTACGACCACGTCCTGGACACCAGCGTCATGGTCGGCGCGATCCCCGAGCGTCACCGTGCGGCGGTGGCCGCCGACCCGCTCGACGGCTACTTCGCGATGGCGCGCGGCAGCGCGGACCTCGCACCGCTCGAAATGACGAAGTGGTTCGACACCAACTACCACTACCTCGTTCCCGAGCTGGGCGCGGACACGGTGTTCAGCGCGGACTCCGGCCGACAGGTCGCCGAGCTGCGTGAGGCCCTGGAACTCGGCCTGAACGCCCGGCCGGTCCTCGTCGGCCCCGTCACCTACCTGCTGCTCGCCAAGCCCGCGCCCGGGGCGCCGTCCGGCTTCGACCCGCTGACCCTGCTCGACCGGCTGCTCCCGGTGTACGCCGAGATCCTCGCCGACCTGCGGGCGGCGGGCGCCGAGTGGGTGCAGCTCGACGAGCCCGCCCTCGTGCAGGACCGCACCCCGGCGGAACTGAACGGCGCCGAACGCGCCTACCGTGAACTGGGCGCCCTCACCGACCGCCCCAAGCTGCTCGTGGCCTCCTACTTCGACCGCCTCGGAGAGGCCCTCCCGGTCCTGGCCAAGGCGCCGGTGGAGGGACTGGCCCTGGACTTCACCGAGTCGGCGGCGGCCAACCTCGACGCGCTCGCCGCCGTGGGCGGCCTGCCCGGCAAGCGCCTGGTCGCCGGTGTCGTCAACGGGCGCAACATCTGGGTCAACGACCTGAGCGGGTCGCTGGCCGTGCTCGGCACCCTGCTCGGCCTGGCCGGGCGGGTCGACGTGTCCGCCTCCTGCTCCCTGCTGCACGTCCCGCTCGACACCTCGGCCGAGCGGGAGATCGAACCGCAGATCCTGCGCTGGCTCGCCTTCGCCCGGCAGAAGACCGCCGAGATCGTCACCCTCGCCAGGGGGCTTGCGGGCGGTACGGAGGCGATCACCGCACAACTCGCCGCCAACCGGGCCGATCTCGCCTCCCGCGCGCACTCGCCCCTCACCCGTGACCCGGCCGTACGCGCCCGAACCGGCGCCGTCACCGAGTCCGAGACCCGTCGCTCGCAGCCCTACGGTGAGCGGGCAGCCGCTCAACGCGCCCGTCTCAAGCTGCCGTTGCTGCCGACCACCACCATCGGCTCCTTCCCGCAGACCACCGGGCTGCGTACCGCCCGCGCCGACCTGCGCGCGGGACGGATCGACACGGACGGCTACGAGGACCGCATCCGGTCCGAGATCCGGGAAGTCGTCTCCTTCCAGGAGAGGGCCGGGCTGGACGTGCTGGTGCACGGCGAACCCGAACGCAACGACATGGTGCAGTACTTCGCCGAGCGGCTCACCGGCTACCTCGCCACCCAGCACGGCTGGGTCCAGTCCTACGGCACCCGCTACGTCCGCCCGCCGGTCCTGGCCGGCGACGTCTCCCGCCCCGAGCCGATGACGGTGCGCTGGACCACGTACGCCCAGTCCCTCACCGACCGGCCGGTCAAGGGCATGCTCACCGGCCCGGTCACGATGCTCGCCTGGTCCTTCGTCCGCGACGACCAGCCCCTCGGCGACACCGCCCGACAGGTCGCCCTCGCCCTGCGCGACGAGGTCGGCGACCTGGAGGCGGCCGGGACCCCGGTCATCCAGGTGGACGAGCCCGCCCTGCGCGAGACCCTGCCCCTGCGCGCCGCCGACCGGCCCGCCTACCTGGACTGGGCCACCGAGTCCTTCCGCCTGGCGACCGGCGGCGCAGGCCCGGCCACCCAGATCCACACCCACATGTGCTACGCCGAGTTCGGCGACATCGTGGCGGCCATCGACGACCTCGACGCCGATGTCATCAGCCTTGAGGCGGCCCGCTCCCACATGCGGGTCGCCCACGAACTCGCCGGACACGGCTACCCGCGTGAGGCCGGGCCCGGGGTGTACGACATCCACTCCCCCCGCGTACCGAGCACGCGGGAGGCGGCCGCCCTGCTGCGCGCCGGACTCGGGGCCATCCCCGCCGAACGGCTCTGGGTCAACCCCGACTGCGGCCTGAAGACCCGCGGCTGGCCCGAGACCCGTGCCTCCCTGGAACACCTCGTGGCGGCCGCGCGGATCGTCCGCGAGGAGCTCGGCAGGTCCTGACCGCGCGTCCCAGGAGGGCCGGGGCCGCCCGGTGCGCCCCGGCCCGGCGCCGTCCGCTCAGTCGGCCGACAGCTCCTGCTCGACCCAGATCGTCTTGCCCGTCGCCCCGTACCTGCTGCCCCAGCGCAGGCTGAGCTGCGCGACCAGGAACAGTCCTCGCCCGCCCTCGTCGGTGGAGTGCGCGCGGCGCAGCCTGGGCTGGGTGTTGCTGGGGTCGCTCACCTCGGTGATCAGGAGCCGGTCGCGGATGAGGCGTACCCGGACGGGACCGCCCGCGTGGCGGACGGCGTTGGTGACGAGCTCGCTGACGATGAGGGAGTGGGAGAAGCTCAGTTCCCCAAGGCCCCACGCGGCGAGCTGTCCGGTGGCGGCGTCCCGGGCCCGCGCCACCACTTCCGGTGCGGCGGAGAACTCCCATTCCGCCACCGCTTCGGGTCCGAGAGAGGCGGTCCGGGCGAGGAGCACCGCGGTGTCGTCGCGGCGCGGACCGTGGTCCTCCTCGCCCCCGATGAGGGCCCGGCCGACGGACGTCAGGTCGTGGTCGCCCTCGCGCTGAAGGGCGTGCAGCCGTCCGGCGAGACGGCCGACGTCGTCGTCCACGTCCAGGCCGGAGCCCTGGAACACGCCGTCGGTGTACAGCGCGAGCACGCTGCCGGGCGGTACGTCGACGGTGGTGGTCTCGAAGGGCTGTCCGCCGACTCCGAGCGGGGGCCCCGGCCGGACGGCGAGCGGCACGGTCACGCTGTCCGGAGGGCTCATCAGCGGGGGCAGGTGGCCCGCGGAGGCGATCGTGCAGGTGCTGGAGACGGGATCGTGCACGGCGATCAGGCAGGTGGCGCCGACGGAGTCGCGGTGTTCGGGTTCCGCTTCGGAGGCGAGCCGCGCGACGAGGTCATCGAGGTGGGTGAGCATCTCGTCGGGGCCCAGGTCCATGTCGGCCAGGGTCTGCACGGCGGTGCGCAGGCGTCCCATGGTGGCGGCGGCGTGCAGTCCGTGTCCGGTCACGTCGCCCACGACGAGCGCCGTGCGCAAGGAGGACAGGGCGATCGCGTCGAACCAGTCGCCGCCGATCTCGGAGCCCTCCTCGGCGGGCCGGTAGCTGCCCGCCGTCTCCATCGCGCTGGTGCGGGTCATGAACTGCGGGAGCAGGCGCCGCTGGAGGGACACCACGGAGCGGTGCTCGCGCCGGTAGCGGCGGGCGTTGTCGACGCTGAGCGAGGCGTGCGCGGCGATCTCCGTCATCAGGTCGGCGTCCTCCTCGTCGAAGGTGTGGGTCGCGCGGGTGCGCCACACACCGGCCACGCCCAGGAGCAGGTCCCGGGCGAACAAGGGGGCGAAGATCACGGAACGGCCGTCCTCCGGGGTGAGAACCGGCAGGTGCGGGGTGCCCGCCATCCGGCGTTCCAGTTCCTCCCGGTCCAGGACGACGGTGCGGCCCGACTGGAGCGCCCGTACCAGGGGGCGGTCGGGGAAGGGGGGCACGGACTCGCCGGGCTGGAGCAGCCCGGCCGGCCAGTCGCCGTCGGCGCGGCGCACGGCCGTCCTGCGCAGGTGCGGGTCGCCGCCGCCGAGAGTCCGTGGTGGCTCGTCCCCGGCGAGAACGGCTTCGGACAGGTCGACCCAGGCCAGGTCGCCGAAGGCGGGGACCAGCACGTCGGTGACCTCCTGCGCCGTCCGCAGGACGTCGAGCGTGACGCCGATGTCGGCCGCCGCCCGGTGCCGCAGCTCACGACGGCGTTCCGCTCTCCAGTGCTCGGTGGCGTCCGTGAGCAGGACGGCCACTCCGGTCGGGCGGCCGTCGCGCCCCGTCGTACGCACGGCGGTCACCGAGAACGACCAGTCCCCGTGCTCGCCGTTGCGGGGGGTGATGCGCTGTTCGTCGCCGACCAGCGGGTCTCCGGTCTCCAGCACGTGGCGCAGGGACGCCTCGGCGGACCGGCCGTCCTCCTCCGCCATGAAGTCGCTCAGGCGGCTGCCGACCGGGAGGGTCAGCCCGGCGAAGGTCTCCTCGGTGATGTTGGTACGGACGACGACCAGATCGGTGTCGCGCAGGACGATGCCGAAGCGCTTCTGCCCGAGCAGGGCCCGCACCAGCGCCTCCCCCTGCTCGGCGCGGCTCGCCCGCTCGGCGGGGACCGCGAGGATCAGCCGCTGCGCGGAGCTCTCCAGGGCCTTGTCGCCGTAGCGGACGGTGATCACGTCTCCCCGCGCGGTGCGCAGCGCGGCGGTGCCGTAGGCGGGGACGGGGGCCGAGGCGGCGGCGTACCGCGCCCAGGTGGGGCGGTCGGCGAACAGGCGCAGCACGGAACGGCCGAGGACCGTGCCGGCGGGGCGTCCCAGCAGCTCCGCGGCGGCCCGGGACCACTGGGTCACGATGCCGCGACGGTCGAGGACCGCTGTGGCGACACCGGCGAACAGCTCACCGTCGTCGGGTGTGCTGGGTGCGCTCATGCCGGGGTCACCACCTCGAGGGTCCACTGCTGCGACATGCTGCTTCGCCAATTCTTGCCACCGGGAGCCGTGGTTTTCCTGTTGGGCGCAGGCCGAGAGGGCCGTTTCGGTGGGTGGGAAGGACCACGGAGCGGGCCCACGGCGCGCGCCTCGTCACTGTGGCACCGGGCGGGCCGGCGTGCCGAGGGGGGCGCGCAGCGCGCTGCGGCCCGAGCGCCAGGAGGCGAGGAGGTGGGCGCCGAGCCGGTTCTCCAGCAGGGTGGTGGACTCGACGCCGAAGACGACGTCGGCCTCCAGGTCGGGGTGGTCCTCCAGCAGCCCGCCGACCACGTCGCGCCGTACGACCTGTTCGTGGACGGCGTCGGCCTCGACGTGCTCGGTGTAGAAGAACTCGGCCGCCGGCCCCCCTCCGGTGCGGCGCAGCGCCTCGGCCAGCCGCCGGGAGCCGGGCGAGGAGGTCACCTCCACCCAGGCGAAGTGGCCGACGAGGCTTCCGCGCAGCGCCCGGTGCAGACCGAACAGCGACATCTGGTTGACCGTGGCGAGCGCCTCCGCGGGCGCGTGGTCGAGGTAGCCGCCGTAGCCGGCCTCCAGGCCCAGGCCGGCCATGAGTTCGGCGAAGAGCCGCGCGTGGACGCGCTCGGCCCGTCCCGCCCCGAACTCGTCGTACTCGACGGCGACCATCGCGGCCTTCGACCGGCCCTGCAGCCGGGGGATCACCCAGGCGTGCGGGTCGGCCTCCTTCAGGTGGTACAGGGAGCGCAGGGCCGCGTACTCCCTCAGGTGCCGCAGCTCCCCCTCGTACTGGAGGTACTGGGCGACGCTCGACGGATCGCGTCCCGCCGGCTCGACGAGCAGGTCCTCGAAGGCGGCGGACACGGTGCCGCCGGTACCCGTGTCCGCCCGCAGGGCCGCGAGGTAGCTCCGTTCCAGGCGTTCGCGCGCGGCGAGCAGCACCGGGTCCCACTCCCGGGCGTCGTCCACCCCGGCGAAACCGCGGTAGTGCAGTTCGTACAGCACGTACAGGGCCAGTTGCAGGTCGTCACCGTACGGGTCGGCGTCCGGGAGTCGTGGCGTCAGGGGCCGGTCCTCGGCCAGGGCCGCGATCACCGCGTGCGACACGGGGCCGCGCGCGGTGGGCAGTGGCGGCCCGGTCGTCGTCGGGGGCCTCTCTTCACGGATCATGGCGTCCCCTGCTCCTCCGGGTCGGCGGGTTCCTGCGGCGGGGCGGGCCGGGCCCTGCGGCGGTGGCTGGCGTCGCACCAGGGGGCGGTGCGGGTGCGGCGGCAGGTGCACAGGGCGACGAGGAAGCGGTCGGAGCGGCTGACGCCACCGTCCTCGCCGACGACCTCGACGGGTCCTTCCACGAGCAGCGGGCCGTCCCGGGCCACGCGGACGCGGCGGGTCTCACGGTCGTTCGGCACGGATCACCACCACCTCTTCCCGGTCCTCCTCCGGTCCCAGCAGCCCGGTGTTCCTGAGCCAGCCGAGCCGCGAGCGGGTGACGGGTCCGAAGGGGATTCTCGCCCGGTCGCTGACCGAGGTACGCAGTCCCGCCTCGGTCAGCTTGCGCACCGTCGTGTCCGTACCGCACAGGGCCGAGTGGACCAGGAGCAGCACACCGCCGCTGCGCAGCGCCGCGGGGGCCAGAGCGCACAGGTGGTCGACCACGGCACGGCCGTCGTGCCCCGCGTCCCAGGCGCGCGCCGCTCCCCTGACGGGCGGTCCGGGGGTGGGAGCGGGCACGTACGGCGGGTTGCTGATCAGCAGGTCGTAGCGGCGCGCGGTCAGGGCCGCGACCGCGTCGTGCCGGCGCACGGTGAGCCGCTGGCCGCTGAGCAGGGCGTTGGCGCGGGCCGAGAGCACCGCGCGCCAGGCGATGTCCACGGCGGTCACCCGTGCTCCGAGCCGGGCGGCGTGGACGGCGAGCACCCCGCTGCCGGTCCCGATGTCGAGCAGGTCGCGCGGGCGGGCGCCGGGTGCGAGTTCCCTCTCCAGCGCCAGCAGCAGGAGCCTGGTGTCGGACTGCGGCGCGTAGACGCCCGGCAGCCGCAGCAGGCGGCCCGGGGGCGTGGCGTTGGTGATGAGGGCGGTCATGGCACGACTCCTGTCCTCGTCCCCGCGCGTCCGTGTCCGCTCGTGTGACGTGCGGTGGGCCCGCCGGGTCCCCCGCTCGATCCTCCGTCGGCCGGGCGCATCCCACCACTGGAGCGGTGCGGCGCCCGCGGGGGAACCGGGCCGTGACAGCGGGGCAACCGGGGCGTGACAGGGGAGAAAGGCGGAACCGGGCACCCACGGGAGGAAGGGGCGGGGCCCCGTGCCCCCGAAGCGGGACCCGTGCCCCCGGCGGGGAGCGGAGGCGTGCGGTGGGGATGATCAGAGCCCGAGGGCGGGCAGGATCACGGAGCGCACGTAGGAGCGCAGGAAGGCACGGTCGACGGCGTGGTCCTCGACCAGTTCCCTGGCGATGACCCCGCCGATCATCATGTGCGCCAGGTAGTCGATGGCCGGGTTGTCGGCGGCCACCTCTCCCCTGGCGACGGCACGGCGCAGGATCAGCCGCAGGACGTCGTTCTCGGGCTCGATCAGCAGGTCGCGCAGGGCGTGCATGAACTCGGGGTTGGTGTGCGCGACGTGGATCAGGCTGCGCCACAGGGCCGTCTGTTCCTCGGTCTTGCTCTCCTCGTAGTGGTCGACGAGTGCTTCGAGGTCGCCGCGGAGCGATCCGGTGTCCCCACAGGCGCTGGGTGAGGGCTTGCCGTGTCTGAGGGCTCGCGCGACCAGTCCGGCCTTGCCGCCCCACTGGCGGTAGAGGGTCGCTTTGCTGACGTGCGCCCTGTGGGCGACGGCGTCCATCGTGAGCGACTCGTAGCCGCGTGCGCGGACCAGATCGAGTACCGTCTCATAGAGCGCGTCGGCTCGCTGCGCGCTCATCCGGCCGGGCGCTGATCCGCTCGTCACTGACACGCTTCGCACCCTCCGTACCTGAGCCGTCTCGGGCCGAGCTTACCAAGAGACGGCAAAGAAACGAAACTGTTTCGTTCGCGCGTGCGCCGCGATCAGGACCCACGAGGGCCCGAGAAATGGCCGCTGAGCTGCATATTCCCGATATGGGTAGGCGATCCGGCAAAGAGCGCGGCGCGTGGACACACCCGGTGCCGCTTTCCCATCGCACACCAGACCACGTACGGTTCGTGTACGAAACCGTTTCGTTCCGGCAGGCCCGAGATCCCAGCGCTGTGATCCGGCCCCTGCCCGGCCCGTCGCCGACGGCGCCTCGCCGGTTTCGCCAGAGTGTTTCTTCGAACGCGTCCCATGGAGCACTTCCCATGAACGAATCCGCCCAGACCCTCGACGAGAAGGTCGCCCCGTCCCCGCCGTCCGACGCGACCGACCAGGCACACCACCACGCGCGCCGCTGGTGGGTACTGGTCGTCATCGCGCTGGCCCAGCTCATGGTGGTGCTCGACGCCACCATCGTGAACATCGCGCTGCCCTCCGCCCAGCACGCCCTGGGGTTCAGTGACGGCAACCGCCAGTGGGTCGTCACGGCCTACGCCCTGGCCTTCGGCAGCCTCCTGCTGCTCGGCGGCCGGCTGGCCGACCTCTTCGGCCGCAAGAACATCTTCCTCGTGGGCGTGGTGGGCTTCGCCGCCGCCTCGGCCCTCGCCGGTGCCGCCGGAAGCTTCGGCGTCCTGGTCGTCGGCCGTGTGCTCCAGGGGCTGTTCGGCGCCCTGCTCGCCCCGGCCGCGCTGGCCCTGCTCAACGTGACCTTCACCGACGCGAAGGAGCGGGCCAAGGCCTTCGGCATCTTCGGTGCGATCGCCGGTGCCGGTGGCGGTGTCGGCCTGCTGCTCGGCGGTCTGCTGACCGAGCACCTGAGCTGGCGCTGGACCCTCTACGTCAACCTGATCTTCGCCGTGCTCGCCTTCGTCGGCGGCATGATCTTCCTGAACCGCGGCACCTCGACCGAGCGGCCCAAGCTGGACCTGCCGGGCACCTTGCTGGCCTCGGCCGGCCTGTTCGGTCTCGTCTACGGCTTCTCGAACGCCGAGACCCACGACTGGTCCTCGCCGCTGACCTGGGGCTTCCTGATCGCGGCCGTGGTCCTGCTCGCCCTGTTCGCCTGGTGGCAGACGCGCAGCCGGCACCCGCTGCTGCCCCTGCGGATCCTGACCGACCGCGACCGTGGCGCCTCGTTCATCACGGTGGCGATCTCCAGTGCGGGCATGTTCGGGGTCTTCCTCTTCCTGACGTACTTCCTCCAGGCCTCCCTGGGCTTCACCCCGGTCAAGACCGGTCTCGCCTTCCTGCCGATGATCGGCGCCCTGATGGTCACGGCCCAGCTGGCGACCAACGTCCTGCTGCCCCGTCTGGGCGCCCGGCCCATCGTGCCGGTGGGCCTGGTGATGGCGGCCGCCGGTCTGGCCCTGCTGACCCGCCTGGACCTCTCCAGCACGTACGCGGCCGACGTGCTGCCCGGACTGCTGGTGATGGGCCTCGGCCTCGGCCTGGTCATGCCGCCCGCGATGAGCCTCGCCACCAGCGGGGTCGACGCCCAGGACGCGGGTGCCACCTCCGCCGCGGTGAACACGATGCAGCAGGTCGGCGGTGCCGTCGGCACCGCGCTGCTCAACACCCTCGCCGCGAGCGCCGCGACCAGCTACCTCGCGGGCAAGCAGCCCACCAAGGCGGTGCTGGCGCAGGCGCAGCTGGAGAGCTACTCGACCGCCTACTGGTGGTCGGCGGGCTTCTTCGCGGCCGGCGCGGTCATCGCGCTGCTGATGTACCGCAGCGGCAAGCCCGCCGCCGCCGAGGAGGGGACGCCGGTCGTCCACATGTGACGGCCGCACCCACCTGGGAGCCGACTCCCCGGGGCGTGTGAGCGGAGCGCCCCGTGAGCCGGCCGCCGGCCCGGGTCCGCGTGGGGACGACGGACCCCTGACCGACGGCCCTGCCCGGTCGTGGCCCGCCCCCCCCCCCCCCGGGGCGGGGGGCCCCGGGGGGGGGGGTGGGGGGCCCCCCCCCCCCGCCCCGCGGGCCGGCCCGGGGCGCCCCGCCCCCCCCCGGGGGGGGGCGGGCACGACCGGGCTTTCTTCGTTCCGTCCCCTACCGGCCTGGAGTTCTCGCACGACCCGGACGAACCTCGGCCGGCCCGTGCGGAGGCGCCCGGCGAACCCGCCCGGTGGCGCGACGCGGTCGTCCACCGGGGCCGCCCCCGCAGGCGGGGCTATGCTGTCGGCTGAGTGCCGTCACGCCGGGCGGACGCACTCGCGGCGGTGGGGCCCGCCGTACCCGAACCGCGGCAGACGCCGCCAACGGTCCCTACTCGTGAGTAGTGCTGCCCGCGTCCCGGGCGGCTCACGTGTGGGGAGAGGTATGCGTTCGAACAGGCCCGGTCGGCCGGAACGGAACTCGGCACGGCCCGCCCGCGCCGCCGAGCCGGTGGACCCGGACATCGAGGACGTGGAGCCCGGCGGGCGCCAGCCGGACACCCGGGCGTTCCTGCGCGGGCGCGCCGGAGGCCGGGCGGCCCCGGGGCGCTCCCAAGGGCCCGTGGTCGGTGCCGTCTCGGCGGGCGGTGTCCTCGGCGCGCTGGCCCGGTACGGCCTGGGGCTCGGGTGGCCCACCGCGCGCGACGCGTTCCCCTGGACGACCTTCACGATCAACGTCCTCGGGTGTTTCGTGATCGGCGTCCTGCTCGTCGCGGTCACCGAGATCTTCCCGGCCCACCGGCTGCTGCGCCCCTTCCTGGGCACGGGTGTCCTCGGCGGGTTCACGACCTTCTCCACGTACTGCGTCGACATCCAGCAACTGATCGCGCACGGCCGTCCCACGACCGCGGTCGCCTACCTCGGGGCCACCGCCGTCGCGGCGCTCGCCGCCGTCACCCTCGCCGCCCGCCTCACCAGGCGGCTGCTGGGACACCTCGCGAAAGGGACCTTGCGACCGTGACCGAGTCCACCGCGCCCGAGCGCTGGACGGCCGTCGAAGGGGTGCGGCCCACCGTGCTCGTCGACGACACCGACACCTGGCACCACCGCCCCGTGGACGGCGAGATCGTGCACCGCGCGCACGCCGCGGGGCTCGCGGGCGCCCCGGTCCTCAGCGGGGCGGAGGGCTACGGCGTTCATCAACCGGGCGGCGGCACCGATACCGGCGCGGGCACGGGAGGGGCACCCACATGATCAACGCGCTGCTCGTCGCGCTTGGGGCGGCCGTCGGCGCCCCGCTGCGCTATCTCACCGACCGTTCGGTGCAGTCCCGGCACTCCGGGGTCTTCCCGTGGGGCACCTTCTGCGTGAACGTCGCGGGCTCCCTCGTGCTCGGGATCGTGACCGGCGCGAGCCTGTCGGGTCTCGCGGGTGAACGGGTGCGGCTGCTGCTGGGCACGGGACTGTGCGGGACGCTGACGACGTACTCGACCTTCTCCTACGAGACGCTGCGGCTCACCGAGACGGGGAACCGGTTCCAGGCCGCGGCCAACGTCCTCGGTTCCGTCGCCGCCGGGATCGGCGCGGCCACGCTCGGGTACGTGCTGGGCCGGGCGCTGTAGTGGCCGTACGGTCGCGGAGCACCCAGTCGTGGAATATTCAACTTTCCGCTCCGGTTACACCGCGTGCCAGGCAGCATCGGCCGGGGCCGCCACTCACAGGGCGGCGCCACCATCTCCAGGAGGGACACCGTGACCGACGCCTACTTCGAGTTCGGTACGCCCGCGGACCGCTGGGACCGGGCGCAGATGTTCTTCGCCGCCAAGGAGTACGGCACGGCGGCCCGGATTCTGCGCGGACTGGTCGAGGAGGACCCGCGGAACACGGCCGTGCGGATGCTGCTCGCCCGTTCCTACTACCACTCGGCGCAGCTGGGCCGGGCCGAGCGGGAGCTGCGTGCCGTCCTGGAGCGTGACCCGGTCGAGCACTACGCGACGCTGATGCTGGGCCGCACCCTGGAGCGCCAGGGCAGGGACGCCGACGCGGCTCCCTACCTGCGGCTCGCCTCCGCGATGTCCGGCGAGAGCTGAGGCGACCTCGGCGGGCTGTCCTCCGCCGTCGCTGACAGAACGCCGCCAGAACCGGACCGGTGACAGAACGCCGCCAGAACCGGACCGGTGACAGAACGCCGCGAGAACCGGGCCGAGGCCCGGCACGAGCCGGAGAAGGCCCCTGACCGACGACCCGCCGAGGTCGCGGTCCGGGGCCTTCTCCATGCGCCGAGGCGGTCCTGCGGCCGGACCGGCCTGTCCGCCGGGACCGGCCCCGAGGGCGGCGCTCCCGTTCGGGTGTACAGCGCGGGCGGACCCGGCGCCCTGCGGCCAGGCTGGGCACATGGCAGAGCACCGTACCCGCTCCCCGGGCCCCTCCCTCAGGGCCACGGCCCCACTCACCTGCCCAAGGGCGCCGGGGAAGCGGCGGGACACGCCTGCCGGGACTGCGACCACGACCTCACCGACGGCTGAGAAGGACGGACGTCACGCCAGCACCACCGGAGTCGACGGGCGGCCCGAGACGGGCTTGTCCACCGGTCTGCCCCGCCCCCGATCCGCGTTGTCCCCTGCCCCGGGAAGACAGACATGAACGACAACAGCAAGGCCGTCCTCGCCGCCGCGCTCGCCGGCGGCTATCTCCTGGGCCGCACCCGCAAGGCGAAACTCGCCCTCGCGGTCGGCTCGTACCTCGCCGGACGTCGCTACGGGCTGTCCCTGCACAGCCTCACACCCCGCGGCCTCCTCGACGAGGGACTGACCCGGCTGCGGGAGACACCGCAGTACGCCGCGCTCAGCGAACAGGTGCGGCAGGAACTGCTCACGGCGGGCCGGACCGCCGTCTCGGCCGCCGCCGACCGTCACCTCACCTCCCTCGCCGACCTCCTGCGCGAGCGCACCTCCGCTCTGACCGGCGTCTCCGTCGGCCCCAAGGGCGAGACACCCGACGAGGAGGAGAAGGAGAAGGACGGACCGGAGGAGGCCACCGACGAAAACGACGCAGGCCCCGAGGACGGCGAGGGCGGCGAGGAGAACGGCGCTGGGGACTCGGGCGAGGACGGACCGGCGCCCGGCTCCCATCGGCCCGGCCGCCGCCCGGTCACTCCTCCCGGCGACATCGCGAAGACCTCCTCCCACCGGGCCCCGACCAAGAAGGCGCCCGGCGGGAGAGTGAACCCCGCAGAGAAGACCGCCGCGGCGAAGCGGGCCTCGGACGACGGGACGGCCAAGAGGAAGGCTCCGGCCAGGAAGGCCGCGCCCGCCAAGGAGGCCGCACCCGCGAAGAAAGCCGCCAGGAAGAGCACCCCGCGCGGGGCGGCCGGTACCGGCCGGAGCGCCGCGCCCTCACGACGGGCGAAGTGATCAATGATGGCAGCGGAAAAGAGCGGTGCGAAGGACGAGGAGAAGCCCTCCGCACTGGAGCATCTGTTCGAGGAAGTCACCTCTCATCTCGAAGCCCTGGCACAGCACTTGGCTGACAAGGCGGGAGACAAGGTCAGCGACCTGACCGGCAAGCTCTCCGACATCGCCGAAGGGACGGGCGCGCGCGCGGGCGCCCGTGTCCTGGGCGGCGAGTCTCCTGTGAAAGCGCTGTTCTCCGAGAAGACGAAGGACGTGAAGAGCAACGTGGTCGGCAAAGTGAAGGGCGCCTTCGGCAAAGGCGGCGGGGGCGACGAGGGCAGTGGCGGCGGGGGCGGGGGCGGCGGCGCCGCGGGCGACCTCAAGATCACCAACATCATCGAGACCCTGGACGTCGGCGTGCCCGTACGCACCGCCTACGACCACTGGACGCAGTTCGAGGACTTCAGCGGCTTCATGAAGGGGGTGAAGTCGGTAGACCAGAAGGACGAGGTCAGCACCAACTGGAACGTCAAGGTCGCTTTCTCCGCACGCAGTTGGGAGGCGACGATCGAGGAACAGGTGCCGGACGACCGGATCGTGTGGAGCTCCGAGGGTGCCAAGGGCAGCACCCACGGTGCGGTGAGCTTCCACGAGCTGGCGCCGAACCTGACCCGCATCGTCGTGGTCGTCGAGTACTCCCCCGCGGGCTTCTTCGAGAAGACCGGCAACCTGTGGCGCGCCCAGGGCCGCCGGCTCCGCCTGGACCTCAAGCACTTCGCCCGGCACGTCACCTTCGCGGAGGAGGACGAGATCGAGGGCTGGCGCGGGGAGGTGCGCGACGGCGAGGTCGTCCGCTCGCACGAGGACGGCCTGAAGGACGACGAACAGGACGAGGACGCGGGCCCGGAGGACGAGGAGAACGAGAACGGGGTCGAGGACGCCGAGAACGGCGACGAGGCTGAGGAAGAGGACGACGAGGACGACGAGGACGCGGACGAGACCGAGGACGCCCGGGTCTGAGGCCGTGACCGGTCTCGGCCCGCAAGGCGGCCGGGAGCGGGACCGCGTGCCACCCGGGACGGGCGGCACGCACCTCGCCGACCTCCTCGAAGGGGTCCTCGGCGAGGGCTTCCGGATCGCCGGGGACCTCGGGACCGGTCTGCCGGACGTCGTGTCCCCGGAGACGTCGTGTCCCCGGACGTCGGAGCCTTTGGTCCGCGCTCTTACGGCGTGCCGGAGGCGGCGTCCGGGGTGGCGCACCGGTTCCGGGGCCCTCGCCGGGCCCGCGGCGCCCGCCCCGGCGGGGGCCGGTCGGGCCGGCTCCCTCTCATCCACGCGTCGCGGGAGGACCGTATGAGCCGTTTGAGCGTCGCCACCTACGTCTACGCCGTTCGCCGCTGCGGGGGCGCCGAGGTGCACGTCCCCGGGCACCCCGGCGGTGGCGCGGTGCGACTGCTGCCGTTCGGGGCGCTGGTCGCCGTCGTGCAGGACGTGCCCGCCGAGGACTTCACGCGGGAGGCGATGCGGCGCCGCCTCGCCGACCCCGGGGAACTGGAGCGGTGCGCGCGGACCCACGACGCGATCGTGACGGCCTGCGCCGACAGCGCGCCCACCGTGCCGCTGCCGCTCGCCACGCTGTACGCCAACGACGTGCGGGCCCGCGCGGCGCTTGAGGAGCGCGAGGAGGACTTCGGCGCGGCGCTGCACCGCCTGGCGGGGCATGTCGAGTGGGCGGTCAAAGTGCACCGGGACGGCGCGGGCCCGGTCCTCGGCGGCGCTGCGGGGCCGGCCCCGGCGGCCGGTCCCGCCGAGGAACCCGCGGGGCCCGGCGGCGGGCACACGTCCTCGCGCGAGGTAAGCGAACGGCGGGGGCAGCACGAACAGGGCCTGCACGTGGCCGATCTGGTGGACCGGACGGTGCGCTCGGTGGCGGTCGCGGCGGTCCGCCGCAGGCCGCACGGCGTCGAGGTGACGGGCCTGGACCGTCCGCAGGTGATGAACGCCGCGTATCTGGTCGCGCGGGAGGACCACGTCCGGCTCAGCAGGCTGATCAGCACGCTGGAGGCCGATCCCCGGCTGCGGGGCTACGCCGTGGAGGCCACCGGCCCCCGGGTGCCGTACTCCTTCGCGGGCGACGAGGACCCGCGCGGGGAGACGGTGTGAAGGCGCCGCCGCGCGACGGTCAGGAGCGGCCGCGTCACGCCAGCTCCTGAGCCCGGTCCGGCCCCGGCCCACCGCGCGCACCGCTGTGCGGCGGCGTCCGGCATCAGTTCAGCACGCGGACCGGGGCTCCTTCGGCGTAGGCCCTGATGTTGTCCGCCGCCTGCCCGTAGAAGACCTCGTAGGTGCCCTCGGTGACGTATCCGAGGTGCGGGGTCAGGACGGTGCGCGGGGCGGTGCGCAGCGGGTGGCCGGCCGGCAGCGGCTCGACGTCGTACACGTCGAGGCCCGCCCCGGCGATCCGCCCTTCGTGCAGAGCCTCGACGAGGGCGGGGGTGTCGATCAGCGGGCCGCGCGAGGTGTTGACGAGGTAGGACTCCGGCCGCATCCACGACAGTTCCGTGCGTCCGACGAGGCCGGTGCTGCGTTCGCTCAGCTTGTAGTGGACGGTGACGACGTCGGCGGTGGAGAAGAGTTCGCGCTTGGGGACGGGCTCGGTCCCGAGTTCGCGTGCCCGCTGCGGGTCGAGGTTGCTGCTCCACGCGAGCACCCGCATCCCGAAGGCCCGCCCGATCGCGGCGACCCGCGCGCCCAGCCGGCCGAGGCCGACCACGCCGAGCACGCGGCCGTCGAGATCACCGCCGAGAGTGTGCTGCCAGCCGCCCTCCCGCATCCCGGCGGCCTCGTCGGGCAGGTGGCGCACGAGGGACAGGATGAGGCCCCAGGTCAGTTCGGGGGTGGCGGAGACGGGGCTCCGCGTCCCGCACACGGTGACGCCCCGTTCGCGGGCGGCCGCCAGGTCGATGGAGGCGTTGGCCATGCCGGTGGTGACGAGCAGCCGCAGGGCCGGCAGCGCTTCCAGGCGTGCGCGGGTGAACGGGGTCCGCTCGCGCATCGCCACGATCACCTCGCAGTCCCCCACGGCGGCGACCAGTTCCTCGGTGCTCGTGAGGGGGTCGTGGTGGAAGACGACCTCCGCCCCGAGTGCGGACCAGTCGGCGAATCGGTGGGCGACCTTCTGGTAGTCGTCCAGCACGGCGACGCGCACGGTGTGTCCCTTCGACGGCGGATGACGGATCGGCGCCGATCCTAGGCGGTCGTCCGGTCGTCCGGTCGTCCGGTCGTCCCGTCGTCCCGTCTTCCGGCCGTTCGTTCGGGCGACTGCCTGGGGGCGGCCTGGGGGCGGGAGGGGCCGCCCGGAGCGCGGGCGCGCGCTGGAGGGCGCGTCACCCCGCGGCCGTGTCCTCCCGGTCGGAGCGCGGCCACACGTAGGGCAGGTCCTCCGGGGCCCCGGGGAACCGGGGCAGGTAGAAGTCCGGGGCCTTGCGGACGAGGGCCGAGCGGTGGCTGAGATGGAACTCCTCGTCGCCGAGCCACGGCGGGAGTTCACCGGCACGGGCCAGCACGTCCTGCGTACGGACCCGGCTGATCCCCCGGGCCGCGCGCAGGTCGGCCCGCAGACTCGCGGCGCACGTGTCGGCCCGGCCGGTACGGGTCCACTCGGCGCACACGTCGAGTCCGTAGCGCACGAGGGCCTCCTCGTAACCGGTCCACATGCGCACCGCCGGGTGGCGGCGCCAGCCGTGGCCGGGCACGGTCAGGCCGCGCAGCACCTGGAGCGCTTCGACGCGCTGCTTGCCGAGGCGACGGGCGTCGAGGGACTGGGCGCTGCGGACGAAGTCCGGGTACGGCAGGAAGGTCTGCATGACGGGTCCCTACCGCACCCGGGCCCCGATGGTGCGTGTCCGGCGCGGGCTTCAGCCGATGGGGAGCCTCTCGCGGGCGGCCGCCGTGGCCGATCCCGCCGCCGAGCGCGCCGAGTGGGAGGCGTCGGCGAGGGTGTGTCGCGCGCTGTCGGCCACCTCCTGCGCGGCGTGCGTGGCCTGACGGGCCGTGGCCAGGGCCTCCCGTTTGCCGGAGCGGGCGGCGGCGCGGGTGCGGTAGGCGACGGACGGTTTCCCGTGGGTGTCGGCCGCCGCGACGAGCAGTCCGCCGAGCAGGGACAGGTCCTTCGTGAACTGCACCCGGGCCCGCCTGCGCTCATCGGGGTCCTCCGCCGTCCGCCAGGCGTGGCCGGACAGCGTGGTCGGCAGGAGGCTCGCGGCCAGGGCGAGGGCGCAGACCCGCGGGGAGCGGCCGAGGGCGAGCAGGGTGCCGGCGCCGAGTTGCACCGCGCCGTTGAGGCGGGCAAGTCGCACCGGGTCCTTCGTCAGAGGCCCGGTCCGGGCCGCGAGGGGCACCAGCACCGGAGCGGCGGCCGACGCGGCGGCGTGCGGGTCGCGAAGGGTGCGCAGTCCCCCGCTGACGAAGGACGAGGCGAGCAGCGGACGGGCGATTCTCCTGAGGACAGCCATGGCGCTCGCCTGCCCGGGTGGCGCGACGGCATGCCCGGACGGGACGGGCGGACGGCACGGTGACTCTGGGCCCGGTCCGCGAGGCCGGTCCGGTGCGGTGCGCGTCGTCAGGGAGGCGGCGGGGCAGGTGCCGGACAAGGGGGCGACGCTGGATGATGGGCCCGCGCCTGCGCGAGGATGCCCCGGCGCCCCGGGCCCCGGCCGTCCAGGTCCTGTGACCTGAGACCGGGACCTGACGACCTAAGACCTGAGCGAGGAGTGGCAGATGCCCCACGAACGAGCCGGACAGCCCGCGCGGCCGGAGAACCTCACCGACGTCGCCCGGCTGGTGACGGCGTACTACGCGCTGCACCCGGACCCCGAGGACCCGGCCCAGCGGGTGAGCTTCGGCACCTCGGGACACCGGGGTTCCTCGACCTCGACGGCCTTCAACGAGGACCACATCGCGGCGACCAGTCAGGCGATCTGCGAGTACCGGGCCCGCCAGGGCACGGACGGCCCCTTGTTCCTCGGGGCGGACACGCACGCGCTGTCCGAGCCGGCGAAGGTGACCGCGCTGGAGGTGTTCGCCGCGAACGAGGTGACGGTCCTCGTCGACGCGGCGGACGGCTACACCCCGACCCCGGCGGTGTCGCACGCGATCCTGACGTACAACCGGGGGCGCGGCGAGCACCTCGCGGACGGCGTGGTGGTGACGCCCTCGCACAACCCGCCCGGTGACGGCGGCTTCAAGTACAACCCGCCGAGCGGCGGACCGGCCGGTTCGGAGGCGACGGGCTGGATTCAGGACCGGGCCAACCAGATCATCGCGGGCGGGCTCAAGGAGGTGCGCCGCGTCCCGTACGCGCGGGCCCTCGCGGCGCCGACGACGGACCGTTACGACTTCCTGGGCACCTACGTCGATGATCTGTCCTCGGTCCTCGACCTGGAGGCGGTGCGCGGCGCGGGGGTGCGGATCGGGGCGGACCCGCTGGGCGGGGCCTCGGTGGACTACTGGGCGCGGATCGGGGAGCGTTACGGCCTCGACCTCACGGTCGTCAATCCGCTGACCGATCCCACCTGGCGGTTCATGACGCTCGACTGGGACGGGAAGATCCGGATGGACTGCTCCTCGCCGTACGCGATGGCCTCGCTCATCGAACAGCGGGACCACTTCCAGATCGCGACCGGCAACGACGCGGACGCGGACCGGCACGGCATCGTCACCCCGGACGCGGGACTGATGAACCCCAACCACTACCTGTCCGTCGCGATCGGCTACCTGTTCTCGCACCGTCCCCGGTGGCCGGTGGCCGCCGGGATCGGCAAGACGCTGGTGTCCTCGGGGATGATCGACCGGGTCGCCTCCGACGTGGGGCGCACGCTCGTCGAGGTACCGGTCGGCTTCAAGTGGTTCGTGGACGGGCTGAGCGACGGTTCGCTCGGTTTCGGCGGCGAGGAGTCGGCGGGCGCCTCGTTCCTGCGCAAGGACGGCTCCGTGTGGACCACCGACAAGGACGGCATGCTGCTCGCGCTGCTGGCCTCGGAGATCCTGGCCGTGACGGACAAGACGCCCTCCGAGCACTACGCCGGGCTGACCGCGCGCTTCGGCGCCCCGGCGTACGCGCGGATCGACGCGCCCGCGACGCGTGCGGAGAAGGCGGTGCTCGCGAAGCTGTCGCCCGATCAGGTGAGGGCCGGCACGCTGGCCGGGGAGCCGGTCACCGGGGTGCTGACCGAGGCCCCGGGCAACGGCGCGGCGATCGGCGGCATCAAGGTGACGACGCGGAGCGCGTGGTTCGCGGCGCGCCCCTCGGGCACCGAGGACGTGTACAAGGTCTACGCCGAGTCCTTCCAGGGCCCTGAGCATCTCGCGCTCGTCCAGGAGGAGGCCAAGGCCGTGGTCGCGGCGGCGCTCGAAGGCTGAGCCTCCTGTGGCCGGGGCGCGGGCGGCGGCCGGGCCGCGAGGCGTCCGCGCTTCGGCCGTACGGCCTACGGAGGGTGCGCGGGAGGGGCGGCCTGCTCAAGGTGGGCACATGCGCCTTCCCGCCGCCCCCTCCCCCGCTCTCCCGGGGCCCGCGGAACCCGCGGGGTTCTCCGGGCCCCCCGGCCTCCGCCGTACCGCCGCGTTCCTCGCGTTCAGCACGGTCGCGGCGCTCACCGCGGGCTGGCCGCTCGTGGCGCGCGCGGTGCCGGACGGCGAGGGGCTGGGTGCGGGACAGGTGTTACGCCTGGGTCCCATATCGACCCAGCGGGTGAGCCTGCGGGTCACGGGCGTGGGCTGGCGGCTGAGCCGCGACCGGAGCGACACGGGCACGGACTTCGTACTGACCCGGGACGGGATACGGCTGCGCGCGAGCCGGGTGGGGCTGACCCGGCCGCAGGACGCGGACCGGCTGTGGACCGGTCTGCGGCAGGTGCTGCGCGCCTCCGACGGAGGGGCTCGGCTCGGGGCGCCGCGTGTGGTGCGTACCGACACGGGGCGCGCGGGGCAGACGGGGAGCGTCTCGGAGGGCGGGCGTTCGGGGCGGGCCTTCGCCTTCGCGTCCCCGGCGCGTGACTACGGGCTTCAGGTGGTGGTCCTCGGGGAGCCGGGCGCGGACGCGGGAGCCCTGCGGGAGGGCTACGCGCTCGCGCGTACGGCCGTCTTCGCGCGGGAGGGGGTGTGAGCGGCCTGGACCCGGCGATGGTCCCGGCGCCACAACCGGCGGCACCGCCCGCCGGGGCCGTGTCCGGTGCCGGCGGGCGGGACGCCCTGCGGGCGCGGGCGGGGCGGGCGGGACTCGTGTGGGCGCTGGCGGCGGTGTGCGCGGTGGGTCTGGTGGTGCTCGGCTGGAGTTTCCGGGGGACGGTGCGGGTCTTCGCCGGTACGGCGGTGCTCTCCGCCTTCCTCCTCCTGGTCGCGCTGTACGCCGGTGTCACGGCTCTGCGCAGAATCCGTCCGCTGCGGGCCCCGCCGCGTGGCTGGTCCTGGGCCGGGGTGTGCTGGGGCGGTACGGCGGCGACGGGCTGCGCGCTGCTGGCCAACGGCGGCCTGTCGGCCCTGTGGTCACGGATCGGCGGCGTCGGCTTCGGTTCCTCGTGGGGGGCCGCTCTGACGGCGCCGCTCAACGAGGAGTGGCTGAAGACGGCCGGGGTGGTTCTGATCGCGGTCGCCGTACCGGTGCGGATGCGCGGCCCGATGGACGGCTGGACGCTCGGCGCGTTCACCGGTATCGGCTTCCAGATGACGGAGAACTGGACGTACGCGATGAACAGCGTGCTCATGGACGGGGGTACGTCGGCGGGCGATTCGGCGCTCCAGTCGATCGTGGGCCGCGTCGGCTTCACGGGGCTCGGCTCGCACTGGACGATGTCGGCGGTCGCGGGCACGGGCGTGGGGCTGTTGCTGTGCGGGCCGCCCTCGACCTGGCGGGGGCGGCTGGCCGGGGCGGCCGGCTGTCTGCTGACCGCGATGGCGATGCACTGGTTCTTCAACGCGCCCCTGCTGGTGGGCGTGGTGGGCACGGCGGCGAAGACGGGTCTCAACTTCTGTGTGGCGCTCGGTTTCTATGTGGTGCTGCGCCACCGGCTGCGACGGCGTGCGCGTGCGGTGCTGTTGTCCCCCGGTACGCACCCCGGCGCGGCCCGCCTGCTGACCCGGGGCGGTCGTCGACGCGCCCGCGCGGCGCTCCCGCTGGGTCCGGGCCGGGACGCCCACGCCCGGCTGACGACGGCCCAGTTGGACCTGTTGGAGGAGACGGCGGCCACCGGGCACCCGCGTCCGGCCCTCGCGCGGGCGCTCACCGAACGGGTGACGGCCGCCCGGGTCGCCGTGCCCACTCCGTGACATGAGGGAGTGGGGTCGCCGCGCGGGAAGCACGGTAGCGTGTCGGCCCTCGCGGCGGGGACCGGATCGCGGACTTCTCCCCGGGGTCGCGCGGCGCAGGCATGGACGGCCCGGGGAGAGGGCATAGGATCGCGCAGATTCAGCGAAGGGATGGCAGTGCGATGGCCTCAGGCATCTGCCCGTGCGGCGGCTCATTCAGTACCGGCGACCCGGGCCCGGACGGCCGGATCACAGCCCTCGTCCACCGGGACGCGGACAGCAACGTCGGGCCGTGCCCCTTGGAGCAGCGGGAGAGCACACCGGGGGTGCGGGGGCGGGAGCCGGGCCAGTGACGGCACGCCGGGGCGCGCGGCCTCAGCCGCACGCCCCGGCGGGGTTCAGGCGGCGGCCGGGCTGTACGGCATACAGGTCCGGGTCGCCGCGAGCGCCGTGGCCGGCGTCGGCGTCAATATCCCCCCGACGACCGGCACGGCCACCAGGAATCCCAGAACGATGAATCTGCCGAGCCCAGAGAGCCGTTTGGTGCTTTTCACTACAGGAATCTCCTCGATCCATTTATTTGCATGCACCACAGAGATGACGGCCGGAAGTCGGCACGACATGCCCGCTGCGGCGCGTTCTCGCATGCAGATAGTAGATCAACCACAAAGCACTCACGCACCACTTCGCGAGCAATGATCGTGAGGATTCCGGGGAAATTCCCAGGGTCATTGAATATCTTTTTGGCATATGCCAGGGCAGTATTCAGATGCTATCCGGCAGCCCCTCGTCCGCCGCGAGCGCCCTGAGCGCACGGAGCGTGTGGGCCGCCTCGGAGCGCGAGCCCAGACTGTTGCTGATCTCCAGGCTCTGCCGGAGATGCTCGGCCGCCGCCCGCGCCTGCCCCATCGCCTGCTCGGTCCGGCCAAGATCGTACAGAACGGTCGCCTCGTCACCCCGAGCACGGAGTTGACGCAGCAAGGCAAGGGAAGCCAAGTGTCGCGGGACGGCTTCGACGTACCGGTGGGCCACCCGCAGCGCCCTCCCCAGGCCGTTCAGCGCCAGGGCCTCCCCCCGGGTGTCACCCACGCTACGGAGCGCCGGCAGGGCCCGCTCCAGCAGACTCAGCGCCTCCTCCGCCTCACCGAGAGTCGTCAGGACGGTGGCCAGATTGATCTGGAGAGTGGCGTTGTCCCCACGCCCACTGCTCGATTCGAAAACCTTGATCGCCTGCCGGTAAGCGTGTTCCGCCGACTGGGTCCGGCCAATACGCTGATAAAGCTCGGCGATATTGTTCAGAGCTCGGTACAGACCCCGTCGATCACCCACCGCGGTAAATCCGGATATCGCTGGAACAAGGCACTCGACAGCTTGTTGATCATCCCCCGTGTGCAGGGCGAGAATCCCCATCAGGTTGTTGCCCCGCGCCAACTGCCGAGCGTCATTGGAGCGGAGGCGCATGGCTCGCTTCACGAATGGCCGCGCGTACCGGTATTTCCCGACGTACCACAACGACGTCGCCAGTTGATGCAGCGCCTCCGCCTCGATGGGCGGGAGGTCCTGGGAGCGCGCCAGTGACAGCGCCCCGAGGGCCGCACGGCGCGCGTCCCCGTACTTGCCCCGATGCGCGCACACCGCGCTCAGATCGAGCAGCGCGGCCGCCGTCGCGCTCGCCTCACCGGCGGCCCGCCAGTACGTCACGGCTCCGCGCTGGAGGGGTTCAGCCGTCGCCAGATAGCCCTCCGCATCAAGGAACCCGCTCAACACGTGTACGAACAAGGCGAGTTGGTCTTCAGGTCCATTGGCGCGCAGCCACTCCAGAGCACCGAGGAGATTGGCCCCCTCCCTGACGAACCACTCCGTGGCGGCGTCCGGCCCCTCCTGGGCGCTCGCACCGCGGGCCCAGGAGCGTGACCCGGGAACCGGTGCGCGCACGCGCCACGCGTAGGCCGCCCGGTCGGCGTGATCGGCGGCGCGGAGATAGTGGTCCACGAGGCGTAGGCGAGCCTGGCGGGCCTCGGCCTCGGTGTCCACCTCGGCGAGTCCGTCGACCTCCGCGCGAATTGCGCCATCTCCTCCCACCAGAAGGCGGGCGTACGAACGCAACAGATCATGCATGCCGTACCGGTGCGGACTGGGTTCTATGATCATGTGCCTGACGAGCAATTCTTCGATTACGCGTTCGGCCGTTGCCACCGGAAGATCCGCCAGTGCCGCCACAGCCTCAGGACCGAACTCGTTTCCGAAATGCATACCGGCCCGGCGGAAAACCAGTTTCTGGAGGGGCGTAAGCACACGATAGGAGGATGCGATCACCTGCGTGATCGCCTTCTCGCCATCACGTAGCTCCCCTAACCGGTCAGGTCCACTCAGTAATTTCTCCAAAAGATCGGACACTCGCCAGGAAGGGTGCGAAAGGAGCCTACTGGACACCAGTTCGATCGCCAGGGGGAGGCCGGCGCAGAGTCTGACCACGCGCTGGACCTCGGGTTTCCAGGCATCCGGCTCCAGTCCGACCCGGTGCAGGAAGAGGGCGGCAGCGTCCTCCTGCGGCAGTGGCGGGAGGGTGAGGTGCCGGACGCCTGTCAGCCCGTTGAGCCGCTGCCGGCTGGTCACCACGACGGCCGCCGGGGAGTCGCCCGGCAGGAGTTCCCTGACCTGTTCGGGCCCTGCCGCGTCGTCGAGCAGTACCGCGATCCGGCGCTCCCTCAGCACGCCGCGCCACAGGGCGACGAGTTCGTGCCGCCGGTGCGGGATACGTTCGGCCGGGAACTCCAGGAGCCGCAGCAGCTCGGTGAGCGCCTGCTCCGGAGTGAGGGGCGCGTGCCCCGGCGTGTGGCCGCGCAGGTTCACGTACAACCGGCCGTCCGGGAACTGGTCCCGCAGCCGGTGGAACACATGTACGGCCAGCGCGGTCTTGCCCAGTCCGCCCATGCCTCCCAGCGCCTCGACCGTCACCACGGAGCCGGCCGCGCCGGCCTTCGGGCTGAGGGCCGTGGTGAGCCTGCGCACCTCCTCGCGCCGCCCGACCCACGACACGTCCCTGGGCAGGTTGTCCGGGCAGCCCGCACGCCTGCGGGCGGTCGGCTCCGAGGGCGGGTCCAGGAGGTCGCCGGCCGGCGTCCCGGCCAGTACCCCGGAGTGGATCGCGGTCAGGCGCTCACCTATGTCGATCCCGGTGCGCCGCACGATGCGCTGTCGGGCCGACCTGAGCACCGCGGCCGCCTCCCCCGTTCGGCCGCTCCCGTGCAGGGCCAGTGCGTACTGGGCGACGAGACGCTCGTCGACGGGCCGGTCCTCCAGCAACGGCACCAGCAACGGCACCGCCTCCTCGTACCGGCCGGCCCGCATGAGCATCGTCGCGCGCAGACTCCGGGCGCCGATCCGCGCGTCCCCCACGGTGGCGCGCAGCCGCTCGACCCAGGCCGTGTCCAGTCCCGCCAGCGGCTCCCCGCGCCACAGCGCGTCGGCTTGGTCGAGGACCTGCCACGCCTCGCCTCCGGCGCCGCCTCTCGACAGCGCCCGCGCGCGACGCAACAGATCGGTGTAGCGGTGCAGGTCCACCTGATCCGGCTCGACCGCGAGCAGGTAGGCGTTGCCCCTGTTGACGATCATCGACGCGTCGAGACGGCACTCGCGCAGCGCCCGGCGGACCCGGGAGACATGGCTGTGCAGCGCTTCCCTGGCCTTGAGCGGGGCATCCTCGCCCCAGACCCTGCGGACGAGGCTCTCCACGCCCACGGTGTTCCCGGCCTCCCAGGCCAGGACGGCGAGCGTCAGCCGGGTCTTCGGTGGCCCGAGGGCATGGCAGATGCCGGCCGTACGAATTTCGACCGAACCCGAAAGCCGAATCTCGAATTCCACCAACGCCCCCCTACGGAAAGGGCTTGTGTCCAAGCGACCAAGACTGACATGGGATCATCGAAATCGACTACATGGCATCAATCGATGTCCAAAACTGATCGACTCCTTCGTCATCTCGTTGGGCGGCGCCGAAAACCGGGGAGAACTTCAGGGCACCAAAAGGGCGATTATTGCCACGGGCATATGCTGAGTGACTGAATACGCTTCGGGGGATCAAGGAATGCCACTTTCGTCGTCGTGGGACGCCGGGGCCCTTCACCGGGCGGTCGCCCGGTGGCAGCACCAGCGCTGGTCTCCGGCCTGGCTCGAACTGTCCGGCATCGTCCTGCCGTTGACCGCCGGGGACGAGAGGCTCGCGCGGTTGTGGTGGCAGACGCCCGCCGGCTCCGCGTTCAGCGCCGCCCTGTGCGCCCGCGCCGCGCAGGATCCGGAGACCGGCCATCGTCTCGGCTCGTGGCTGGAGCGGTACGCGGCGCCCGGTACGCCGTCATCCGCGCACGGGAACGCGGTGAGCGGGAGCGTACTCAACGGGCCGACGGTGCAGTCCGGAACGATTCACGGCGGGGTCCACTTCCACGCGGCCTCCCCGGCGTCCGCCTCCCCGAGACCGGTGCCCCGCCAGCTGCCCCCGACGCGCAACTGGCTGGCCGACCGGCGAGCGGACCTGCGCGCGCTCGACCGGCTCGGCGCGGGCGAGCATCCGGTCCTGCTGGTGGTCAGCGGCTTCGCCGGGGTCGGGAAGACCACACTCGTCGCCCGCTGGCTGAAGGACCGGGTGGACCACTACCCGGACGGTCAGCTGTACGCGGATCTGGGCGGGCACCGGGCGGAGGGCCGGGACGGGCCGGTCGCACCCGCCTCGGTCCTGAGCGCCTTCCTCCGGGCCCTGGGCGCGAGCGCCGTCCCCGACGAGTTCTCCGAGCGCGTCACGCTGTGGCGGTCACTCACCTGGGAGCTGCGACTGATCCTCATGCTGGACAACGTGGCCACCTCCGCCCAGGTCCGCCCCTTGTTGCCCGGCTCCTCGACCGGGCTCACGGTCGTCACCAGCAGGCAACGGCTCACCGGGCTGGCCCCCGACGGTGCGCTGACCCATCACCTCCGCCCCCTGCCGCCCGACGCGGCGGTCGAACTGCTGGCGACGGGCGGTGGCGCGCGGGTGGCCAGGGAGCCGGCCGCCGCGCGGGAGGTGGTGACCCTGTGCGCGGGGCTGCCCCTCGCGGTCTGTCTGGCCGCGGCCCAGCTCGCCGCGCGTCCCGAGCACACCGTCTCCGCCCTGGCCAGCACGCTGGCCCAGGGCGGAGGACCTCTCGCCGCCCTGCGTGTGGACGGCGAGGCCGTCGTCCGCACGGCGCTCGACCTCGCCCACGCGTCACTGCCCGAGCAGGCCGCGGCTCTCTATCGCGCGCTCGGTGTCCTGCCCCCGGAGCGTTTCGAGCTGTCCCTGCTGACGGCCCTGTGCGGTACCGGATCCGGGCCCGAAGCGTCCCGGGAGGCCGAGTTCGCGGTCAACGCGCTGCTGGAGGCACACCTTTTGGAGGAGACCGGTCCGGGCGTGCACCGCTTCCACGATCTCGTCCGGCCTCATGCCGCGCTGCGGGGCGAGCAGGCGGACGACGGCGAGCGCGAGCGATACGGGTGCCGGTTCCTGCGGTGGTGTCTGGCCGGCGCCACCGAGGCCGAACGCCTCCTGACCCCGAGCCACCGCAGACCCAAGGGCGTCGAGCCGCCCGCACCCGTCGCCTGCACGGCACTGGAGGACGCGCCGCAGGCACTCGGCTGGCTGAGCGATCACGGGCCCGCCCTCCTGGAGGCGGTACGGCTCGCCCACGCGGCCGGCTGGGACGCCCTGTGCTGGCAGTTGGTGGATGCCATGTGGCCCTATTTCCAGCGTATTCGTCCGCGAGGCGCGTGGAGCGAGGCGCACCGTCTGGGTCTGCACGCCGCGGAACGGGCGGGTTCCCGCGCCGGGGTGGCCCGGATGCTGACGTCCGGGGCCGTCGGGCTGCGGGAGGACGGCCGGTTCGATGAGGCCCGGGACTGGTACCGGCGCGCGCTGGACCTGGCGCGCGCGGACGGGGATCTCAAGGAGCAGGCCCAGGCGCACAACGGGCTGGGACACCTGGCGATGCTGACCGGCCGGTTCACGGAGGCGCGCGAGCATCTCGCAAGGGGACTCACGTTGCGGGAGTCCGTCGGCTACCACCGGGGGGCCGCGCTGAGCCGGGTGCGGCTGGGTGAAGTCGCGCTGGCGCAGGGACATCACGAGGACGCCGTCCGAGAGCTGTCCCGTGCGCGCGCCGAACTGGCCAGTCTGGAGGAGACCTACGAGGCGGCTCGCGCCACCGCCCTGACGGGCCGTGCGACCGCCCTTCGCGGAGAGCCGGACGCGGGCTCCCGGCTCGTCGAGGAGGCCCTGCGCGTCTTCGGTGCGGCGGGCACCCGCTCGCCGCACTGGGAGGGCACCTGCCTGGTCTGGCTCGGGGACATCGCCGAACAGCAGGGTGACCGTGAGACGGCGCGTGACCGGCTGGCAGCGGCACACGCCGTCCTCAGGCTGCTCGATCCGGCCAAGGCCGAGCGGATCCGCGAACGGCTGGAGAGCGGGCCGGGAACGGTGTCCTGACCCGCCGTTTCAGCCAGGTGCGACGTCTCAGCCGCCGCCGTACCCCTCGTCCACGAGCACTCCCCGCACCTCGCCGGGCCGGCCACCGCGCACCGTCCAGGCGTGCAGTAGGGAGAGCAGGAGGTGACCGGGGACCGGGCCGGCGAGGGTGCCGCCCTCGCCGGTCCGCCCTCTCCACACGACGCCCTCGCGCGTGGCCGCCCCCGCGAACAGACAGCCCGGGTGGCGCCGCACCAGGGCGTCGGTGTCGCGGCGGGCCGTCGCGAGGGTCCGGACCGTTCCCGCGAGGACGACGTCCGCGCAGTCGGCGATCCGCAGCCCCTCGGCCGTGTCCGTGTCGGCCCAGAGGTGGCGGTCCGGGGTGCCCGTACCGCCCTTCCCGTCTACTGCCGGCCCGGGGTGCCCGAGCGCGGTCAGGCGGAACGTCCGTGTCAGTGGCGAGGCCCACGCCCGCCACAGGAACCGGACCGGGGTCCGCGTCCGTTCACCGGCCCGCCCCTCCCCGCCCAGGCGTACCGTCACCCAGGCCGCGCAGGGGGGCGAGTCGAGTCCGGTCACCGGCGGGTCCGCGGTCACGACGCCTCCTCCCTGGCCGGGGTCTCCCAGTCGGACAGGCCGGGGGGCAGCGGCGGCGGCACCGGACCGGCATCCCGGGCGGGCTCCCCGAGCGCCAGCTGCCGGTACAGCAGCCTGCGCATCCTGCGATGGAACTCCCCGGGTGCGGAGGACAGTTGGGTCGCCACCTCGGCGTAGCGGCCCGGTTGGTGCTCATGGCTCACGTGCCGCAGCTGCTCGTCGAGCGAGTGCAGGGGCGAGATGACCGGGGCGATCGCCGACAGCAGGGCGGCGGGTGAGTACGCGGAGATCCCCCGCCCCGCCCCGGGTGTGAGGATCAGGGCCGCGTCGGTCAGCGTCGCGTAGGCGGTCAGGGAGCCGTGGTCTCCGACGACGACGTCGGCGGCTATGAGCAGGGACTGCCAGTCGGCTTCCGGCGGCACCACGGCCACGGGGCGCCCCCGCAGCCCGGCGAGCCAGCTGCGTACCTGCCATCTCCCGTGACCCGCCCAGACGTTGGGGTGGATGAGGAAGGCCGCACGGTAGCGGTCCCGCGGCAGACCGCCGATCAGTTGCGGCAGCAGGGCGTCCAGGCGGCCGAAGGTGGAGGTCGCTCCCCACGTCGAGGTCACCACCACGAGCTTCTGCCCCTTGCCGACGCCGAGGGCCTGCCGGTACCGCTCGCGCTGTGGGACACCGGCCCTGATGCCGTCGACGCACGGATCTCCCACGACGTGTGCCACCGGCACCGCCTCCGGGCAGAAGCGGGCGAGTTCCCGCACGTCCCGCTCGTGCGCGTAGGCCAGGGCGGCGGGCACCACACGGCCCCCCTGCGTCACATGGGTGCGGCTCAGCATGCCGGGAGGCCGCTCCTCGTCCGGGGACGCCCCCACGGGACCCGGCACCGGCTTGATGTGACCGGCGCCGTGTGAGACGCGGACGACCGGAGCACGCACCTCGTGCATGCCACGCGATCCGGCGGCGAGTGCGAGGTCGAACTCCGCGCTCACCGCCTCGCTCCAGGGCACGGTGGTGATGCCGAGATCGCGCAGGTACTCCACGACGCCCGTACCGAAGGCGTGCGGGGCGACGGTGAAGATCACCTGGACCCGCAGGTCGGCCTCCAGGAGACTGACGAAGGCCCGCAGTCGCTGCGCGTACGTCACCGTGTGGACGACGACCAGGACCCGTTTGCAGCCCTGGACGGTGAGCCACCTCCCCTGTTCGATCAGCGCTGTTCTCGTGTATGCCACAGACACGTGCTCCCCCATGGTGGTCGGCTGCGTACAACGTTCCGCACGAGCTGATGCCCGGAAGCCTTGGCCCTTTCCTTGCCGTCCCCTTGCAGGGACCTTGCCGCGCAGGCCCGGCCCGTGGCGCGGGGTGGCGAACACGCACCCCGCGGCGTGCTGGGGGGTGGACGCCACGGGCCCTGGCGGGCCGTTCCGCTCGCCACTACGCTCGCCGTCCATGACATCTGTGTGGCCGCAGGGCGCGGACGGGGTGCTTGTGCTGCCCTCCGGCCGGAGCGTGCGGGGGCGGGGGTTGCGGCACGGGGAGCCCGGGGCCGGTGGGGCGCTGCCCGCCTTCGGGGTGTATCTGCTGGGGAAGGCGCCGCCCGAGCCGGTGTGGGAGTACCGGTGGGTGCGCTGGCCGGACTTCCGGCTGCCCGCCGACCGGGCCGGGTTCGCGGCGGTACTGCGTGAGGTGTGGGAGCGCTGCGCCGCCGAGCGGGTCGAGGTGGCGTGCGGGGGCGGGTACGGGAGAACCGGTACCGCGCTGGCCTGCCTGGCGGTTCTCGACGGGGTGCCGCCCTCGGCGGCGGTGACCTACGTACGCCGTCACTACGCGGCGCGGGCGGTGGAGACGCCGTGGCAACGGCGGTTCGTGGCCCGGTTCGCGGCCTGAACCGCGCCCCGTGCCGCCACGGGCGCCCCGCGGCCCCCGCCACGAGGACCGGTCGGGCGTGCCCGTCGCCAGGGCCGCGCGGGCACCGTGCCCACGCGGCCCCGTGGCGGGCGGTCAGCCCCGGTACGCCTCCAGGAGCCGCAGCCACACCTCGCTGATCGTCGGGTAGGCCGGGACGGCGTGCCACAGCCGGTCGAGGGGGACCTCTCCGGCGACGGCGACGGTCGCGGAGTGCAGCAGCTCGCTGACCCCGGGACCCACGAAGGTCACGCCGCGCAGGAAGCCGTGGTCCTCGTCGACGACCATGCGGGCCCGGCCGGTGTAGTCGTCCCCGTACAGGGCGGCCCCGGCGACCGAGCCGAGGTCCTGGTCGACGGCGCGGACCCGGTGTCCGGCCGCTCGGGCCTCGGCGAGGGTGAGTCCGACCGAGGTGGCCTCCGGGTCGGTGAAGACGACCTGCGGGACCGCCGCGTGGTCGGCGGTGGCCTGGTGCGGGGACCACGGGGACGCGTCGACGTCGGCGTCCTGGGCGCGGGCCGCGATGACCGCCCCGGCGATCCTGGCCTGGTACTTGCCCTGGTGGGTGAGGAGCGCGCGGTGGTTGACGTCACCGACCGCGTACAGCCAGTCGGTGCCCTTGACGCGGCAGCTGTCGTCCGCGTCGAGCCAGGTGCCCGGTTCGAGCCCGACCGTCTCCAGGCCGAGGTCCTCGGTGCGCGGGGCGCGGCCCGTCGCGAACAGGACCTCTTCGGCCTGGAGGGTGCCGCCGTCGCCGAGGGTCAGCGTGACGGGGCCGTCCTCGGAGTCCCGGGAGACCTCGGCGACCGAGGTGCGCAGGCGCAGGTCCACCCCGGCCTCGCCGAGGCGCTGGGCGACGAGTTCCCCGGCGAAGGGCTCCATCCGCTCCAGGAGTCCGGCGCCGCGTACGAGCAGCGTCACCCGGGAGCCGAGCGCCTGCCAGGCGGTGGCCATCTCGACGGCGACCACGCCGCCGCCGACGATCGCGAGACGGGCGGGCACGGACTGGGCGCTGGTGGCCTCCCGGCTGGTCCAGGGCCTCGCCGTGTCCATCCCGGGCAGACCGGGGAGGACGGCGCGGCTGCCGGTCGCGACGACGACCGCCTGCCGGGCGCCGAGCGTCGTCTCGGTCCCGTCGGGGGCGGTCACCGTCACGGTGCGCGGACCGGCGAGCCGGCCGGTGCCGCGGTGCAGGGCGACGCCGACCGAGTTGACCCACTCGACCTGGCTGTCGTCCTTCCAGTGCGAGGTGAACGAGTCCCTGCGGGCGAGTACCGCGGCCGCGTCCAGGGGGCCGGAGACCGCTGGGGCCAGACCCGGCAGCCGGCGCGCGTCGGCCTGTGTGAGAACCGGCTTGAGCAGGGCCTTACTGGGCATGCAGGCCCAGTAGGAGCACTCACCGCCCACCAGTTCGCTCTCCACGATCGCGGTGCTCAGTCCCGCGGCCTGCGTGCGGTCGGCGGCGTTCTCGCCCACCGGCCCGGCCCCGATGACCACGACGTCGTACTCGGTGTGCTGCGGCGTTCCGGAATCCGTCATGGGAGCCAGTCTGTCGGAGGGTGTGGACGGTTGCCACACGGGTAGCGGAACCCGGAATACGACGTGCTGGGGCAGGGTTGTGCGTAGCGGGTCCGCCCGGACGCCAGCAACGCATGCCAGGCACGGACGCCGAGAAGTCCAGGAAGTAGGGAAAGCATGAGCACTGTGGAGCTCACCAAGGAGAACTTCGACCAGACGGTCACGGACAACGAGTTCGTCCTGATCGACTTCTGGGCGTCCTGGTGCGGTCCGTGCCGCTCCTTCGCCCCGGTGTACGAGAAGTCGGCCGAGGAGAATCCCGATCTCGTCTACGGCAAGGTGGACACCGAGGCGCAGCCCGAGCTGGCCGCGGCCTTCGGTATCCAGTCGATCCCGACCCTCATGATCGTGCGCGATCAGGTCGCGGTCTTCGCCCAGCCCGGCGCGCTGCCCGAGTCGGCCCTCCAGGACGTCATCGGCCAGGCCCGCGAGCTGGACATGGCGGAGGTCCGCAAGTCGATCGCCGAGGCCGAGCAGAGCACCGGCGGCCAGGCCCCGCAGCCGGGCGAGAGCGCCTGAGCACACCGCACCGGCGGACTCGCCCGGCGGACGACTGCGCCGCTGGTGACACCGCCGACGGGCCCTGACAGACGCTGACCCGCACCTTCCCCAAAGGGTGTTCACTCACACGGGTGAACACCCCTTGGCGTACCCGGTACCCGGTATCCCGGGGGCGTCAGGCAGCGCTCAGAACGGGTAGCCGGCGACGTCCTCGCGCACCGTCGTCCAGCGCAGGTCGGTGAACGCGTCGAGGTTGGCCTCGCCACCGAACCGCGCCCCCGTGCCGGAGGCGGCGACCCCGCCGAAGGGGGCGACGGCCTCGTCGTTGACGGTCTGGTCGTTGATGTGCGCGATCCCGGTCGGGACGCGCTCGGCGAACGCGAGGCCGCGCGCGGTGTCGCGGGTGACGACGCCGAGTACGAGCCCGTAGGGGCCCGCCGAGGCCAGTCGCGCGGCCTCGTCGAGGTCGGTGAAAGGGCGTACGGGGGCCACCGGGCCGAAGACCTCCTCGGTGTACGCGGGGGTGTCCTCGTCGACGTCGGCGAGGACCGTGGGGCGGTGGAACAGCCCCTCGTGGGTGCCGCCGGCCGCGAGCCGGGCGCCGCGCGCGGTGCTCGCCTCGACGAGCTGGTGAATTCGGGACAGCTGCCCCTGGTCGATGACCGGGCCGAGGTGCACCTGTTCCCGGTAGGGGTCGCCTACCGCGAGGGAGTCGGCCCTGGCGGCGAGCCGCTCGACGTACTCCTCGTAGAGCGAGGCGTGCACGAGGTGGCGGCCGGTGGTCATGCACACCTGGCCCTGGTGGAAGAACGAGCCCCAGGCCGCGGCGGAGATCACCGCGTCGAGGTCGGCGTCCTCCAGCACGACCAGCGCGGAGTTGCCGCCCAGCTCCAGGTGGGCGCGCTTGAGGTGGCGGCCGGCCGCCTCACCGACGGCGCGGCCCGCGCGGGTGGAGCCGGTGAAGGAGATGACGGGGACCCTGGGGTCGGCGACGAGGGCCTGTCCGAGCGGGGCACCGCCCGGCAGCACGTGCAGGAGCCCCTCGGGCAGTCCCGCCTCGGCGAGGACGGCGGCGAGGGCGAGTCCGCCGCTGACAGCGGTCCGCGGGTCGGGTTTGAGCAGCACCGCGTTGCCGAGGGCCAGGGCGGGGGCGACCGAGCGGAGCGCGAGGATCAGCGGCACGTTGAACGGGGCGATGACGCCCACCGTGCCGACCGGGACCCGGCGGGTGTACGACAGTCGCGGGGCCTCGCTGGGCAGTACCTGGCCGAGCGGCCGGGAGGCGAGGGCCGCGGCCTCGTAGCACTCCTGAGCCGCGACGTGCAGTTCGAACGCGGCCTTGCCCGGGATCGAGCCGGTCTCCCGGACGATCCAGTCGCGCAGGTCCTCGGCGTGCTCGGTGAACAGGTCGCCCGCCCGGCGCAGGACGGCGGCGCGGTCGGGGTAGGGCGTCGCGGCCCACGCGCGGCGCGCGGTCTCCGCCGCCCCGGCCGCCGCGTCGAGGTCCTCGGCCGCCGCGAGGGTGAGCCGGCCCAGCTCTTCCCCGGTGGCGGGTTCGACGACGGTGTGCTCCGCCCCCGACAGTGGGTTCGGCTGCCAGGACTTGGGATCGAGCAGGGGCATGGGGCGCGTCTCCAGTCAGGTGGTCCGGGGCCGAGTGCGCGCGGGCAGCGGTCGGGGCACGCGGTGGGGGGAGGGCACGCGGGCACACGTGACCGCTGACTGGTGCTCACATCCGGTCAGATCTGGTTGAGCGCGCGCCATCCTAGTCCCCCGGTGATCAGTGGCACACGGCAGGACCTCCGTGCGGGAAGAGGGTGGAGCGGGCCCGTCACCCTTGTGAATCAGCCGAGTTGGGGCGAGCGGCGGTGTCCGGGCCGGACCGTCTACGGTGACCCGGTGACCGCTTTCACCGATGACACCACCAGCCCTCGCCCCGCGCCGCCCGGGGCCGGGCAGACCTCAGGACCGGGGGAGCCCGGACGCCGCGGGCCGTATGCCACCACCCAGGCCGATCCGCGTGAGGTGGGCCGGGTGCGCACCTCCTACGCGCCGGCCCACGACGGGGACCCGGACCCCGGCGAGATCGTCTGGACCTGGGTCCCCTACGAGGAGGACGACGGGCGGGGCAAGGACCGCCCGGTGCTGGTCGTGGCGCGCGAGGCCGCCGGGACGGTGCTCGCCGTGCAGTTGTCGAGCAGGCGGCACGACGGCGACCGGGAGTGGGTGCCGCTCGGCAGCGGGCCCTGGGACCGTTCGGGTCGCGACTCCTGGGTCGATGTCGACCGGGTCCTGCGGGTGCACGAACGCGGGATGCGGCGCGAGGCGTGCGCCCTGGACCGCATGCGCTTCAACTCGGTGGTGCGGCGGCTCCAGGAGCGGTACGGCTGGCGGTGACGGGGTAGCCGGTCGGGGAAGACGCGAGGGGGCCCGACCCGCCCCCTGCCCACTGGTGGTGCCCGGTGAACGCGGCGCCACGGCCCCCGGTCGGCCGTGTCGCCGCCCGGGGGCCGGAAAGCTTCGGTTCATCCGTTCGGCCGTGGCGGACGGCCCGGGGTGGCCTTGTGGGATCGCGTGGGCTGGTCTTGGCTGGAGGGTGCGATGACCGTGCTCCGACCCGGAGGACCGATTCCCATGAAGGACGAGGAGGCCGTGACCGAGGCCGATCTTGAGGCCCTGGTCCGCGGTATCTGTTTCAAGACCGGCCCGCCGCGTGCGGTGGGCGTGGAACTGGAGTGGCTGGTGCACGCCCCGGACCGGCCGTCGCTCCCCCTCACCCCCGGCCTGCTGCGCGCGGTCCTGGAGCGGCTGCGCGAGCTGCCACTACGGGCGCCGCTGACCGTGGAGCCCGGCGGACAGCTGGAGATCAGCTCCCTGCCGGCCCCCTCCCTGACGGCGTGTGTCGAGGAGGTGCGGGCGGACCTGCGTCTGGTCCGGACCGCGCTGGAGCCCTTCGGCCTCGCGCTGAGCGGCCTGGGCACCGATCCGTGGCGGGGCCCGCGCAGGATGTTGCGCGAGCCCCGCTACGACGCGATGGAGCAGTATCTGGACCGCGCGGGCCCGGCGGGCCGGAACATGATGTGCTGCTCGGCCTCCGTGCAGGTGTGCCTGGACGCGGGGTACGAGGAACCGGGTGCCCTCGGGCTCGGGCACCGCTGGCGACTCGCCCACCTGCTGGGTCCCGTCCTGGTCGCGGCCTTCGCCAACTCGCCCTACCTGGGCGGGCGGCGGACCGGGTGGCGCTCCACTCGGCAGGCGCTGTGGGCGGAGATCGAACCGGGCCGCTCGGCCGCTCCCCCGGTGACGGACCGGCCGCGCGAGGCGTGGGCCGCGCATGTCCTGGACACACCGGTGATGTGCGTCCGGTCCGAGAGCGGGCCGTGGCCGGTGCCGCGGGGGCTGACGCTGCGCGAGTGGGCACGGACCGGGCGCCACCGGCCCACGACCCGGGAGGATCTGGAGTACCACATCACGACCCTCTTCCCGCCGGTGCGTCCGAGGGGTCATCTGGAGTTGCGGATGATCGACGCGCAGCGCGGGGCCGACGGCTGGGTCGTACCGCTCGCCGTCACCACCGCGCTGTTCGACGACCCGGCCGCCACCGAGACCGCCGCGCGGGCGGTCAAGCCGCTGGCCGAGCGGCTGGGTCCCGAGGCGCCGCCGCGCGGCCGGCTGTGGCAGGACGCCGCCCGGGACGCCCTGCACGACCCGGAGTTGCGCGAGGCGGCGCGGACGTGTTTCGCGGCGGCCGCCGAGGCGCTGCCCCGGCTCGGCGCGAGCGGGGCGGTCGCGGACGCCGTGGCGTCCTTCGCCGACCGCTATGTCGAACGGGGCCGCTGCCCCGCGGACGATCTGCTCGATCTCTCGCCGGAGGCGCTCGCCTCCCCGCCCGGACTGTGGGCGGACCGCGCCCCGGCCCACCCCACGACGCAGCGCAGGAAGGACGTCCTGTCATGACGAACGGGCCTGAGGCAACCGGTACGGCCGTGGACCCCGCCGTGGCGGGGACCGGTGCGGAGGCGCTGCGGGAGCGGGCCGTGTCCGTCCTGCGCCGGGCCAGGGAGCGGACCGCGCTGCTCACCGACGTGGTGGAGGGTCCCGATCTGGTGGCCCAGCACTCGCCGCTGATGTCGCCGCTGGTGTGGGACCTCGCGCACATCGGCAACCAGGAGGAGCTGTGGCTGCTGCGCGCCGTGGCCGGCCGGGACGCGATGCGGCCCGACATCGATCCGCTCTACGACGCCTTCGAGCACCCGCGTGCGGAGCGGCCCTCGCTGCCGCTGCTGGCGCCCGGTGAGGCACGCGCGTACGCCGCCGAGGTGCGGGGGCGGGTCCTGGACCTGCTGGCGGGCGCGGAGTTCGGCTCCCGCGGCTTCGGGGCGGGCCTGACCGAGGCCGGGTTCGCCTTCGGGATGGTCGCCCAGCACGAGCAGCAGCACGACGAGACCATGCTCATCACGCACCAGTTGCGCAAGGGACCCGCCGTTCTGTCGGCCCCCGAGCCGGAGGGCGCGGGAGGTGACGCCGGTCCAGACGAAGTGCTCGTCCCGGGCGGCGCGTTCACCATGGGGACCTCCGACGAGCCCTGGGCGCTGGACAACGAACGGCCCGCGCACCGCAGGCTGGTGCCCGCCTTCCACCTCGATACCGCTCCGGTCACCTGTGGGGCCTACCTCCGGTTCATGGCGGACGGCGGCTACGCCGATCCGCGCTGGTGGGCCCCGGAGGGCTGGGAGCTCGTACGCCGCCAGAACCTGTCGGCCCCGCTGTTCTGGAGGCGCGAGGGCGGTACGTGGTGGCGGCGCCGCTTCGGTGTCGACGAGCCGGTCCGTGAGGCGGAACCGGTCGTGCACGTGAGCTGGTACGAGGCCGACGCCTACGCGCGCTGGGCGGGGCGCCGGCTGCCGACCGAGGCGGAGTGGGAGAAGGCGGCGCGCCACGACCCCGGAAGCGGGCGCTCGCGCCGCTACCCCTGGGGCGACGAGGTGCCGGGCCCCCGGCACGCCAACCTCGGGCAGCGTCACCTGCGCCCCGCGCCGGCCGGCAGTTATCCGCGGGGGGCCTCACCACACGGCGTACGGCAGTTGATCGGCGACGTGTGGGAGTGGACGGCGAGCGACTTCCTGCCCTATCCCGGATTCGTGGCCTACCCCTACCGGGAGTACTCGGAGGTGTTCTTCGGCAGTGAGCACAAGGTGCTGCGCGGGGGTTCCTTCGCGGCGGACGAGGTCGTGGTGCGCGCCACCTTCCGCAACTGGGACTACCCCGTGCGGCGCCAGATCTTCGCGGGCTTCCGCACCGCGCGGGACGCGGCGCCCGGGGAGGGCGCCTGATGTGCCGCCACATCGCGGTGCTCACCGGGCCCGCGGAGCCGCTGGGCCGGCGTCTGGTCGAGCCCGCGCACGGCCTGTACCGGCAGGCGTGGGCCCCGCGCCGGCAGCGTCACGGAACCGTCAACGCCGACGGTTTCGGGGTGGGCTGGTACGCCCCGGGCGATCCGGTCCCGGCCCGCTACCGCAGGTCGGGACCGATGTGGGGCGACCCCTCGTTCCAGGACCTCGCGCGGGTCGTGCGGAGTGAGGCGCTGCTCGCCGCGGTGCGCGACGCGACCGTCCCGGGCGCGGACGACGAGGCGGCGAGCGCGCCCTATGCCGACGGGCGCTCGCTGTTCAGCCACAACGGGGCGGTGAGCGGCTGGCCGCACTCGATGGCGGGGCTGACGGCCACGCTGCCGCCGGCGCTGCTGCTGTCCCTGGAGGCGCGGTGCGACGCGGCGTTCGTGTGGGCGCTGGTCGTGCACCGGCTGCGTACCGGGGACACGGCGCAGCAGGCGCTCGGGGACACGGTCGAGGAGGTCGCCGGGGCCGCGCCCGGCTCCCGGCTCAACCTGCTCATGACCGACGGCGTGTCGATCACGGCGAGCGCGTGGGGCGACTCGCTGTGGTATTTGTCCGATCCGGGGCGGCTCGTGGTGGTCGCCTCCGAGCCCTACGACGACGATCCGCTGTGGCGTGAGGTGCCCGACCGCACGCTGCTCAGCGCGAGCCGCGCCGAGATCCTGCTGACCCCTCTCAAGGAGCCGCCGCAGTGACCGCCTTCGCCCTGACCCGCACCCTGCCCGAGGACACGACCGGAGCCGCGCTGCGCGCCGACGTCCTGGCCGGTCTCGGCCGGACACCGAAGGAACTGCCGCCCAAGTGGTTCTACGACGCGCGCGGCAGCCGCCTGTTCGACGAGATCACGACGCTGCCCGAGTACTACCCGACCCGCGCCGAACGGGAGATCCTGCTGGCCCGCTCGGCGGAGATCGCCGCCGTCTCCGGGGCGCGTACGCTCGTCGAGCTGGGTTCGGGCTCCTCCGACAAGACCCGGCATCTGCTCGACGAACTGCACTCCTTGCACACCTACGTCCCGGTCGACGTCAGTGCCAGCGCGCTGCGTACGGCGGGCCAGGCGCTCGCGGCACAGCGGCCGGGCCTGTCGGTGCACGCGCTGGTGGCCGACTTCACCGCGCCGCTCGCGCTGCCCGACACCCCCGGGCCCCGCCTGATCGCCTTTCTGGGCGGCACGATCGGCAATCTGCTGCCCGTGGAGCGCGCGGCCTTCCTCGCCTCCGTACGGCGGTTGCTGGCGCCGGGCGATCTCCTACTGCTCGGCACGGATCTGGTGAAGGACGAGGCGACGCTGGTCGCCGCCTACGACGACGCGGCCGGGGTCACGGCGGCGTTCAACAAGAACGTGCTGTACGTGCTCAACCGCGAACTGGGCGCCGACTTCGACCCGGAGACCTTCCGGCACGTGGCCGTGTGGAACTCCGAGCAGGAGTGGGTCGAGATGCGTCTGCGCTCGGTGCTCGGCCAGAGCGTCAAGATCCCCGCGCTGGACCTGACGGTGGACTTCGCGGAGGGCGAGGAGCTGCGCACCGAGGTCTCGGCCAAGTTCCGCGAGAAGAGCGCCCGCGCGGAGCTGGCCGCCGTGGGCCTGGCTCCGGTGCGCTGGTGGACGGACGAGGCCGGCCGCTTCGCCCTGTCCCTGTGGGGGGTGGACGAGGCGGGGCGGTAGCCGCCGCGCGGGCGGCGGCTCGCCCGGCGAGCCGCCGCCGTCCGCCTCACTCCGCCCGGCTCGTGTCGAGCGCCTTCGTGATCTTCTCGGAGGCCTCGCGGGCCGCCTTCTGGGGGTCGGTTCCGGTGAGGACCTGGGTCATGTAGGTCTTGATGGGGTTGTTGGCCTCCACCGCGGCCCAGCGCGGGGAGGCGGGCGCCGAGTGGCCCTGTTCCGCGCCCTTGGCCATCGCGCCCACGCCGGGCTCGCCGACCACGGCGCCGGCCAGGGAGGTCTTGTTGGGCACGTAGTTCATGGTGCGGGCGAGGTCGGTCTGCCACTTCTCGCCGGCCAGCGCGGAGACGACGTCGAGCGCCGCCTCGTGGTTCCCGGAGCGCTGGGTGACGACGAGGGCGGAGCCGCCGGTGAAGACGGACCCGGGCTTGGCGGAGGTCTTGCCGGGGACCGGGAAGAAGCCGATCTTGTCCTTCAGCTCGGGGTTCTTCTCGGTGATGACGGCGGCCGAGCCGGGCACGGCCACGATCTGCCCGACATCGCCGCTCGCGAAGACCCCGGTCTGCGGCGGGTTCTCCTCGTCGGCGTCCTTGGGCCCCTTGCCCAGGGCCTGGAGCTGCTCGTAGAAGGCCATCCCGGCGAGCGCCTGCGGCGTGTCGAGACTGCCCTTCCACAGACCCCCCGAGCCCTTGGCGATGTCGCCGCCCTCGTCCCAGATGAACCCGGAGAGCGTGTACCAGTCCTGGCCCGCGAGGTAGATGCCCTGGTGGCCGTCGCGGTTGAGCAGTTCGGTGTCGTGCAGCCACTCCTCGCGGGTCTTCGGCGTCGTCTTGATGCCGGCCGACTGGAAGAGTTCCTTGTTGTAGATCACGACACGGTTGGCGGCGTACCACGGGATGCCGTACTGGGAGCCGTTGAACTGGCCGGGCTCGGCGAGGCCGGGTATCCAGTCCTCCATGCCGAGGTCGCGCATCGACTCCAGCGTGAGGTCGTACAGGCCGCCCTGGTCCACGTACTGCGCGACCTGGGTGTTGCCGACCTCGATGACGTCGGGGACGTCGACGTCGTCGCCGCCCTTGAGCACCTTGGTGACCTTGTCGCCGATCCCGGTCCACGACTGGATCTCGATCTTGAGTCGCAGATCGCTGTGCTCCTTCTCGAACGCGCTGGTGAAGCGCTTGAGGAAGGCCGAGGAGGCGCTGTCCTTCATGAGCCACACCGTCACGGTCTTGCGGTCCTCACCTGAGCCCGGCAGTACGCCGCAGGCCGAGAGCGAGGCGCTGGAGGCGAGCAGGACGACGACAGCCAGGAGGCGGCGCTGATTCACGTGGGTGGCTTTCTGTCTGCGGACAGGGCAGGGCTGACCCGACGTGGGGGACGCGAGCGAATCGCACGGGTGTGCTCGAAGTCTGGTATGGACCAAAGAGGCCGTCAAGGTACATGTGTGACACGAGAGGGCTACGAAAAGGTGTCGGGCGGTCCACGGAGGGTGCTGCCACCCGGGGCGGAGGTCCGCGTGGCAGCCGTGGACGGCTCCGTCTCGCGCACCCGGCGGGAGTGCGGCACCGTGGAGGGGGAACGAGCGGGACGGTTGCCCCGTGCAGCCCGGTGGTGCGACGTCCTTCGCCGGCCGCCGTATGGATTCTGCATATCTCCGGCCATCTTCTGACAACGAGGAGCACGGTTCCATGACCGAGAACGTCTACCGGGTCACCGAGATCTACGGCACCTCCACCCAGGGCGTGGACGACGCCATCCGCAAGGGCATCGCGCGCGCCGCGGAGACCATCCGCAACCTCGACTGGTTCGAGGTCACGCAGGTGCGCGGGCACATCGAGAACGGCGAGGTCGAGCACTATCAGGTCGGGCTCAAGGTCGGCTTCCGGCTGGAGGAGGGCACCTCCGACAGCGGCGACGCGCACACCTGAGGGACCGGTGCCGCCCGCCGCGCCGCCCACCGCACCCGGCCGGCCCGCCCCGTGGGGCCGGCCGGCCACGGGCGGGCGGCCCGCGGGTGACGTCGTGCGAATCCGGCCGCCGGGGGGAGGGAACTGGTGTCGCGAACGGTGGGCTTCTTCGACGAGTTGTCCGCGCCCGAGGGGGTGGGACGCTGCGGTCCGATACGGGACTTCACCCGCTCGACGGGCCCCTCGGACGAGGCGGAGATACTGCACTATCTGCGGTCGGGCGTGACGGTGCGGGCCGCCCGGGAGAGCGAGCGTGACGCCGTGGACCCGGCCGGGCCTGTCCTGCCCGGCGGCGCCACGCTCCTGACCGACGGCACCTGGACCTGGCGCGCGGACCTCGCCTACTACGTGGGGCGCTACCACGTGGCGCTGCCCGCCGCGTTCCTCTCCCTGGTCCGCGCACGGGCCTTCGTCGTACCGGAGTTGACCGCCGGGGACCTCGCCCCGCTGCGCGCGCGGTTCGCCTGACGGGCGGTCGCACCCCGCGCGAGCGGGGCGCCTCAGGTGCGGCCCTCGTGTTCCTGGGCCCGGCGCAGGGGCGCCGAGGGCTGCGCCCAGTCGGCGCGGACGACCCGGAAGCCCGCGTTCCGCGCTTCGAGACAGACCAGTTCGTCGTCGTCGACCAGCAGCACGATCTCCCGTTCGCGGCTCAGCGCCCGCAGCCGTTCCAGCTTCGTGCGGCGGGCCGGCCTGCGGTCCTGGTTCTGCCGCATCCACAGCGGTCCGGCGGGCAGGCCGTGGGCGGTGAGCCAGTCGAGGGTGTCGGCGCGGCAGCGCTCGGGACGCCCGGTGAGATAGCCGACCGCGCAGTCCTTCGCGGTCCGCAGGGCCAGGGCGACCCCTTCGGCGAGCGGCGGGTCCTGGCCGGCCGCGTCGAAGAAACCGTCCCAGTCCCGGCGCGGCCCCTCCAGGAAGTGCTGGCGATGGGCCGCGTCGGACAGGGTGTTGTCGAGGTCGAAGAGGGCCAGTGGTGGCCGGGACCCCTTCGCTTCCTTGGCGTTGTGCACACCGTGAGCCTAGGGCCTGTCCGACGATTCCCGTCGTCGCCCGGAGGGCGGCCGCGCGGCGTCAGGCGCGTGCTCACGGGGTGCCGGGCGCAGACCCTCGTACGGGACGTACTCGGTTCAGCGTCCGGCACCCCGGGGGTGCGCGCACGGCGTCGCGCGGCGGACGGGAATGGCCGGACAAGCCCAAAAGGCCCTACGGCCCCGGCGCCTCATTCCCCGCCGGTGAGGCGGGCCACGCCGCCGAACATGGCGACCTCGGGCGCGGCGGCCTCGGCCGGGTCCTCGGGGCGCCAGTGGTTGCACGAGACGACGCCGGGCTCCAGCAGTTCGAGGCCGTCGAAGAACCGGGCGATGCCCTCCGGGGTGCGCTGGGTGAGCTTCGGGGTGCCGTTGGCGTTCCAGAAGGCGACGGCCTCGTCGACGTCGGGCATGTCGGGCTTCCTTACCGTGTGCGACAGGACAAGGTGGCTGCCCGCGGGCAGCGCGTCCAGCAGCTTGCGCACGGTGCCGTACGCCGTCTCGTCCTCACCGAGGAAGATCACCACGCCCAGCAGGATCAGCCCGATCGGCTGGTCGAAGTCCAGCGTCTTGGCGGCCTGTTCGAGGATGTGGTCGACGTCCCTCAGGTCGGCGTCCAGGTAGTCGGTGCGCCCCTGCGGGGTGCCGACCAGCAGGGCGCGGGCGTGCGCGAGGACGAGCGGGTCGTTGTCCACGTAGACGATCCGGGACTCGGGCGCCAGACGCTGCGCCACCTCGTGCGTGTTGTCGGCCGAGGGCAGGCCGGTGCCGATGTCGAGGAACTGCCGTATGCCCAGGTCCTGGACGAGGTGGCGGACGACCCGGCCGAGGAAGCGCCGGTCGGCGACCGCGTAGTCCCCGATCCCGGGGTGCAGGGACCGGATCTGGTCCCCCAGCGCCTGATCGACCTCGTAGTTGTCCTTGCCGCCCAGCCAGTAGTTCCAGATGCGCGCCGTGTGCGCCTGCGTGGTGTTGATCCGGTCGCGCACGGAGGGCGGCAACGGCTGCTCGGACATGGCGGTCTCCTCGGGGTGCCGGGCGCGCGGTCCGCGCGGCCTGCGGTGATCGTACTGCCCATGTGCCGTGACGCGGGGCGGAGTTCGGCGCGGCCATCGCCTCGGGCGCTTCTCGCGCTGACGAGGCGGTCTCCGGGGCGGTGACCGGCGCGGACCGGGTGGTCCGCGCCGGTCACCGGAAGTCGTCGGCGTGGTCGAGCGCCCACTGGGCGAAGTCGGCGGCCGGCCGGCCGAGCACCTCCCGCACCCCGTCGTACGTCGGCCCGGGGTGGCCGACGCGGGCGGCCTGTCCGCGCAGCACCGCGTCGGCCACCGGGCCGGGCAGGTGCGCCGCGAGCCGTTCCCGGTACTCCTCGGGGCTCACCTCGCGCACCGTGACCGGGCTGCCGATCGCCTCGGCGATCAGCTCCACCTGCCGCGCCTGGGTGAGCGACTCGGGGCCGGTGAGGTGCGGGACGGTTCCTCGGTGCGCGGGGTCGAGGAGCGCGCGCACCGACACCTCGGCCATGTCGCGCTCGTGGACCGGCTCGGTGTGGGCGTCCGGATAGGCGAGGTCCACCCGCCGTGTCGCACGGATCGCCTCGCTCCACTGGAGGGTGTTGCTCGCGAACGCCCCGGGCCGCACGAGGGTCGTGGCGAGACCGGAGGAGGTCAGCGCCTCCTCCACGGCGCGGTGCGAGCGGGCGATGGTGCTGTCCTGTGCCCCCTGGGCCAGGACGGCGAGTGAGGAGAGCAGCACCACGTGCTCGACCCCCGCGTCGCGGGCGACGCGGGTGAAGGTGTCGATGCCCTCGGGCCGGGCGTACAGGAAGACCCCGCGCACCCCGTCGAGGGCGGCGGCCAGCACGGCCGGATCGCGCTGGTCGAAGGGGACGGTCTGCGCCGTGAGACCGGGGAGGGCGCTCTGAGGGCCGCTGCTCGCCACGCGCACGGGCCGGCCCTCGTCGAGCAGCGCCCGCGCCACGGCGCGGCCCACCTGTCCTCGTGCTCCGGTCACCAGAAAGGTCACGACCTGCCCCCTGCCGTAGGTACGGACGAAAGCGCGCGCGGGTGATCGCGTACGCGTGTCCGTGCCAAGAAAGCGGGCCGCCGGGGCATTCCCCGGCAGGACGGCGAGGGGCGGATTTCGGCCACCGCGCTGGGCGGGTCCCGGTCCGCTCCGGTCGGGCCCGGGACTCGCCCGGCGACGGGGCCTGTGGGCCGGCGGGAATCCCCCGTGGCCGCACACGTTGACCACGGTGTGAGTTCTGCGATCGCCACCACCAGATTCTCCGTCCTCGACCGCTCCCGCGTCCGGCAGGGGCACAGCGGCCCCGAGGCGCTGCGCGACACGGTCGCCCTCGCCCGGCTCGCCGAGGAGCTGGGCTACCACCGGTTCTGGGTGTCGGAGCACCACGGCGTCCCCGGGGTCGCCGGTTCGGCCCCGGCGGTGCTGGCCGCCGCCGTCGCCTCGGCCACCTCGCGGATCAGGGTGGGCACCGGCGGCGTCATGCTCCCCAACCACCGGCCGCTCGTGGTCGCCGAGCAGTTCGGGGTCCTGGAGTCGCTGTTCCCTGGCCGGATCGACATGGGGCTCGGCCGCTCCGTGGGCTTCACCGACGGCATCCGGCGGGCGCTGGGTCACGACAAGGAGGACGCGCGGGACTTCGCCGGGCAGCTCAGGGAGCTCCTCGGCTGGTTCGACGGCTCCCAGGACGCCTATCCGCAGGTCCACGCGCGGCCCGCGGAGGGCTTGCGGGTCCCGGCCTTCGTACTCGCCACCGGCCGGGGCGCGCGGACGGCCGCCGAGGCGGGCCTGCCGCTGGTGATCGCCGCCGTGCGGGGTGAGGAGGCGCTGCTGCGCACCGTCGAGGAGTACCGGTCCGCCTTCCGCCCCTCGGGCCTCTCGGCAAGCCCGTACGTGATGCTGTCCGGGACGGTCGCGGTCGCCGCCACGGGGGCCGAGGCGCGCCGCATGCTGCTGTCCGAGGCGTGGTCCACGGCGTACTCCCGCACCCGGGGCGTCTTCCCGGCGCTGGTCCCGGCCGAGGAGATCGCGCGGATGCCGATGGGAGGCCGCGAGCGTGCCCTCTTCGAGGAGGCGCTGCGGGGACACGTCAGCGGGACCGAGGAGGAGGTGGCCGCCCGGCTGGAGAAGCTGCTGGAGCGCTCCGGAGCCGACGAGTACCTCGTGACGACCAGCACCTACGACCGGGAGGCGCTGACCGGCTCCTACCGCCGGCTCGCGCGGGTGGCGGGCCTGGCCGGACATCAGGACGGCGCGGGCGGGCAGGCGCGGTGAGGAGCGTGAGCGGCGGGGATTACGGTGGTCGGGGGAACGGTCGGGGGAGAGTGAGGAGAAGGCATGAGCAGCCGTACGGCACTGGTGGAGGACCTGCTGGAGCGGTTTCCCGGGGTGCCAAGGGAAGCCGTGTTCAAGGAGGACCTGTTGCGGGGCGGGATCGCCTTCGACAAGTCCGCGCTGAGCGACAACGAGTCCGGTGAGGTCAAACCGAAGTCGTACTTCATCTTCTCCTTCGACCACGGGACGCTGCCGGAGCTGGGCGAGGCCGCGCTGCGCCGGCCGCCCGAGGAGATCGTCCTGACCGGCGGGCCCTACGACCTGCGCCGCACGGTGGTGTCGGTGCGCGTGAACCCGTCCTCCCCCTACCGGGTGGCCGCCGACGAGGACGGCATGCTCGCCCTGTTCCTGGACGGGAAGCGGATCGCCGACGTCGGGGTGCCGCCCATGCCGGAGTACTACCGGCACAAGCTCGCGAACGGGAAGTCGGTCATGGAGGTGGCGCCGACGATCCAGTGGGGCTACCTGATCTACCTGACGGTGTTCCGGGTGTGCCAGTACTTCGGGGCCAAGGAGGAGTGCCAGTACTGCGACATCAACCACAACTGGCGCCAGCACAAGGCGGCCGGGCGGCCCTACACCGGGGTCAAGGACGTCGAGGAGGTCCTTGAGGCGCTGGAGATCATCGACCGCTACGACACCGCGAAGACGTCCACCGCGTACACGCTGACCGGCGGGGCGATCACCTCGAAGGTCGCGGGCCGCGACGAGGCCGATTTCTACGGGCACTACGCGAAGGCCATCGAGGAGCGCTTCCCCGGCCGGTGGATCGGCAAGGTCGTCGCGCAGGCGCTGCCCAAGCCGGACGTGCAGCGGTTCAAGGACTACGGGGTGCAGATCTACCACCCCAACTTCGAGGTGTGGGACCAGCGGCTGTTCGAGCTGTACTGCCCCGGCAAGGAGCGCTACGTCGGCCGCGACGAGTGGCACAAGCGCATCCTCGACTCGACGGAGGTGTTCGGGGCGCGCAACGTGATCCCCAACTTCGTCGCGGGCGTCGAGATGGCCGAGCCCTTCGGTTTCACGACGGTCGACGAGGCCATCGCCTCGACCACCGAGGGCCTGCGGTTCTTCATGTCGCACGGCATCACCCCGCGCTTCACGACGTGGTGCCCGGAGCCGACCACGCCGCTGGGCAAGGCCAACCCGCAGGGCGCGCCGCTGGAGTACCACATCCGGCTGCTCCAGGCGTACCGCGCGACGATGGAGGAGTTCGGTCTGTCCTCTCCTCCCGGCTACGGCCCGCCCGGAGCGGGCAACGCCGTGTTCTCGGTCAGCTCCTTCATGGACAGCCTGGCCCCGGACGACGCGGTGGCGCCGACCGTCGTCTGAGCCGGCGCGACCCGCGCCCACCCGGGTCCAAGGCCCCCGTCCCCTCGCGCCGTCGCGGGAGGACGGGGGTTTCGCGTATCCGGCCCCCGCCTCACGCCCTCGCAAGTCGCCGCAAGTCACCGCAAGAAAACGACATCCGCACGCAGGTGTTCAACAACGGAGAGAAAAGCGCTCGCACGGGCCTTGTGGAACCCCGTCCACGCGGTCCTTAATGTGTCCGGAGCTTCCCGGCGACCGTTCGTTCCCCACGCGCACGCCCCCACCCGCACGCGACCGCTCCCCCGTGCCCCGTGATGTCGAGAGGAACGTGCCCGTGACGACCCGGCCCCCTGCGTCCGCCCCGCCCGGCAGACCCGATCCGACCGCTCCGCCCCGCAGGGCGGGCCGGCGGCCGGGCAGATCCGCCACCCTGTTCGCCGCCCTCGGCGCCGTGCTGGCCACCGGACTGCTGAGCACCTCGCCCGCCTTGGCCGCCCCCGGGTCCGCGAGCGGCGGCGCCGCCGCGGGGAAGGCCCCCTCGGTGACCCGGGCCGGTCTCGACCCCGCCCTGGTCGAGGGGCGCGGCGCGCGCGTCGGCTTCGCCGAGCAGGAGGCGGAGAACGCCACCACGAACGGCCGGGTCATCGGACCGGACCGCACCGCCTACACGCTGCCCTCGGAGGCCTCGGGCCGCTCGGCCGTGCGGCTGACGCCGGGAGAGCACGTCGAGTTCACCCTGCCGAAGGCGGCGAACGCGATCACCGTGCGCTACAGCATCCCGGACGCCCCGGACGGCGGCGGCATCACCGCCCCGCTGGACGTGTCCGTGGGCGGCGCGAAACGCGCCACGATGACGCTCACCTCGCAGTACTCCTGGCTCTACAACCAGTACCCCTTCTCCAACGACCCGAAGGCGGACCTGCTCCACCCCGACTGGTGGATCACCGAGTGCGACTGCGTACCGGCCTCGACGAGCCCGGCGCCCGCCATCAGCAAGCCCTTCCGCCCGAGTCACTTCTACGACGAGCAGCGGCTCAGGCTCGGCCGCACCTACCGGGCCGGGGAGAAGGTCCGGCTGACCGTCCCGGCCGCGAGCCGCGCCGCGTGGACGGTGATCGACCTGCTGGACTCCGAGAAGATCGGCCTGCCGCACCTGGCCCCCGTGTCGGCGAACGTGCTGGCCTTCGGAGCCGATCCCACGGGACGGCGCGATTCCGCGGGCGCGATCGACAAGGCCATCGCCTTCGCGCGGCGGGCCCACCTCAAGGTCTACCTCCCCCCGGGCACGTATCAGGTCAACCGGCACATCGTCGTGGACGACGTGACGATCGAGGGCGCCGGGAGCTGGTACACCACCGTCAAGGGCCGCCAGACAGCCCTCGACAAGCCGGCCCCGGACGGATCGGTGCACACCGGTGTCGGTTTCTACGGCAAGGACGCGGCCGAGGGCGGCAGCCACAACGTGCACCTGTCCGGCTTCGCGATCGAGGGCGATGTGCGTGAACGCGTCGACACCGATCAGGTCAACGGCGTCGGCGGCGCGATGAGCGATTCGAGCGTCGAGGACCTGCACATCCGGCACACCAAGGTCGGGCTGTGGTTCGACGGGCCGATGCGCAACCTGCGGGTCGCCCGGAACGTGATCGTCGACCAGATCGCCGACGGCCTCAACTTCCACACCGGCGTGAGCGACTCGCTCGTCACGGACAACTTCGTGCGCAACTCGGGGGACGACGCGCTCGCGATGTGGTCCGAGAAGCGGGAGGACGCCCGCAACACCCTTTCGCACAACACGGTGCAGACCCCGGTCCTGGCCAACGGCATCGCGGTCTACGGCGGCAGTGACAACACGGTCAGCGACAACCTGATCGCCGACCCGGTCCGCGAGGGCAGCGCCCTGCACATCGGCTCCCGCTTCGGCGCCGAGAAGTTCGGCGGCTACCTGCACCTGCGGGACAACACCACCGTACGGGCGGGCACCTACGAGCTGAACTGGAAGATCGGGCTCGGCGCCCTGTGGTTCTACGCGCTGGAGAAGGACATCGACGCCGATATCCGGGTCACCGGGGACCACTACCTCGACAGCACCTACAACGCGATCATGATGGTCGCCGACTGGCCGGTGAAGGACCTCTGGTCGGTCAAGGGGGTCCACTTCAAGGACGTCCGGGTGGACGGCACGGGCACCTCGGTGCTCAGCGCCCGGGTGGCCGGCTCGGCCTCCTTCGAGAACGTCGACGCGCGCAACGTCGGTGCGGTCGGCGTCAACAACTGCGGCTCCTTCAACTTCCCCGCGAGCGGCTCCGAGTTCACGGTGCGGGACCTCGGCGGCAACGACGGGGGCGGCGCGAAGGGCGACTGGCTCGCGCCGTGGGAGCTGCCGAACACGATCACCTGCGAGGACCGGCCGCAGGTCGTGGAGCCGCCGGCGCCCGCGCCCTGGTGAGCTTCGGCTGAGCGGCGCCGCTCCCGTCCGGCCGGCCTCCCTGCCGCGCGGGAGCGGCGCTCCTCCGTAGGATTTCCCCATGGACAGCGCTCATGACCCGTACGTCCGCGTCCGCGGCGCCCGCGAGAACAACCTGCGCGACGTCGACGTGGACGTGCCCCGGGACGTCCTCGCCGTCTTCACCGGGGTCTCGGGATCGGGGAAGTCCTCGCTCGCCTTCGGGACGATCTACGCCGAGGCCCAGCGGCGGTACTTCGAGTCCGTCGCCCCGTACGCGCGGCGGCTGATCCATCAGGTGGGAGCGCCGAAGGTCGGGGAGATCAGCGGGCTGCCGCCGGCCGTCTCCCTCCAGCAGCGGCGCTCGGCGCCCGGCTCGCGTTCCTCGGTGGGCACGGTCACGACGCTGTCGAACCTGCTGCGGATGCTGTTCTCGCGGGCGGGTGACTACCCGCCCGGAGCGGAGCGGCTGGACTCGGACTCCTTCTCGCCGAACACGGCGGTGGGCGCCTGCCCCGAGTGCCACGGACTCGGACGGGTGCACCGCACGACGGAGAAGCTGATGGTGCCCGATCCCTCGCTGAGCGTCCGGGAGGGCGCGATCGCGGCCTGGCCCGGTGCCTGGCAGGGCAAGAACCTGCGGGACGTGCTGAACGCGCTCGGCTACGACGTGGACCGGCCGTGGCGCGAGCTGGACCCGGCCGACCGCGAGTGGATCCTGTTCACCGAGGAGCAGCCCACCGTCACCGTCGAGCCGGTGCGCGAGGCCGGACGTATCCAGCGGCCGTACCAGGGCACCTACATGAGCGCCCGGCGGTACGTGCTGAAGACCTTCGCGGACTCCAAGAGCGAGGCGCTGCGGGCGAAGGCCGCGCGGTACCTGGAGAGCACCCCCTGCCCGGTGTGCCACGGCAGCCGGCTGCGGCCGGAGGCGATGGCGGTGACCTTCGCGGGGCGGACGGTCGCCGAGGTCGTCGCGCTGCCGGTGGCGGAACTGGCGCGGCTGTTGCGCGCGGCGGGCGGCGGGCAGACGGCTCGGGTGCTGGTCGAGGACCTGCTGCCGAGGATCGACACGATCGTGGAGCTGGGCCTGGGCTATCTGTCCCTGGACCGCCCGACGCCCACCCTCTCGGCCGGGGAGTTGCAGCGGCTGCGGCTGGCGAGCCAGTTGCGGGCGGGGCTCTTCGGGGTGGTCTACGTCCTGGACGAGCCCTCGGCGGGCCTGCACCCGGCGGACACGGAGGCGCTGCTCGACGTGTTGCACGGGCTCAAGGAGTCGGGGAACTCGGTGTTCGTGGTCGAGCACCAGCTGGAGGTCGTACGGCGCGCGGACTGGCTGGTGGACGTCGGCCCGCTCGCGGGCGAGCACGGCGGGCGGGTGCTGCACAGCGGTCCGGTGGACGGGCTGCGGACGGTCGAGGAGTCCGCGACCCGGCGGTTCCTGTTCGGGGCCCCCGCCCCGCGCTCCCGGCCGTTGCGGGAGCCCTCCGGCTGGGTCGAGCTGACCGGGGTGCGCCGCCACAACCTGGACGGTCTGGACGCGCGTTTCCCGCTCGGCGTGTTCACGGCGGTGACCGGGGTCTCCGGCTCGGGCAAGTCCACACTGGTCGGCGAGGTCCTCGCGGGCGCCCTGACCCGGCCGGTGGAGGGGCAGGAGCGGGCGCCGCACCCCGCGTACGCGGGGCTGAGCGGGGCGGAGGCGGTGCACCGGGTGGTGCGGGTGGACCAGCGGCCCATCGGGCGCACCCCGCGCTCCAACCTGGCGACCTACACGGGGCTGTTCGACACGGTGCGCAAGGTGTTCGCGGGGACCCCGGCCGCCCGGGAGCGCGGGTACGGGGTGGGGCGCTTCTCCTTCAACGTCCGGGGCGGGCGGTGCGAGACCTGCCAGGGCGAGGGCTTCGTCTCGGTCGAGCTGTTGTTCCTGCCCAGCACCTACGCGCCCTGTCCGGACTGCCACGGGGCGCGGTACAACCCGCCGACCCTGGAGGTGGAGTACCGGGGCAGGAACATCGCGCGGGTGCTGGACCTGACGGTGGAGGCGGCGGCCGGGTTCTTCGCCGGGGTGGAGGGGGTCGAGCGCAGCCTGCGGACCCTGCTCGACGTGGGGCTCGGCTATCTGCGGCTCGGACAGCCGGCCACCGAGCTGTCGGGCGGCGAGGCCCAGCGCATCAAGCTCGCCACCGAGCTGCAACGCGTGCGACGCGGGCACACCCTGTACGTCCTGGACGAGCCGACCACGGGGCTGCACCCGGCCGACGTGGAGGTGCTGAGCGGCCAGTTGCACGGCCTGGTGGACGCGGGCGACACGGTGGTCGTCGTGGAGCACGACATGGCGGTCGTGGCGGGCGCGGACTGGGTGCTCGACCTGGGGCCCGGCGGGGGCGACCGGGGCGGCCGGATCGTCGCCGAGGGCCGCCCCGAGCAGGTGGCCGCCTCCCGGGTGAGTGCCACGGCCCGATATCTGCGGCGCGCTCTGGGGGCGTGATCCGCAGGTGCGAGGCCCCCGCCCGTACGCGGTCCGCATCTGCGAGGTGCCCTTGCCGGTCCGGCAAGGGATCTTGGGGGTGGCCTCGGATGTCACCATGCTGGGACCGAACAGTCCGTACGCCCTCCGGAGGTACCCATGACCGCTCCCGCTCCCGTCCACCGCCTCGTGGACGTTCCCGGAGGTGGCCGCGTCCACCTCGTCGAGCAGGGCAGCGGTCCGCTCGTCCTTCTCGTGCACGGCTTTCCCGAGTCCTGGTACTCGTGGCGCCACCAGATCCCCGTGCTCGCGCGGGCCGGTTACCGGGCGGTCGCGATCGACGTACGCGGGTACGGCAGGTCCTCGAAGCCGACGGCGGTGGAGGAGTACCGGATGCTCGCCCATGTCGCGGACAACGTCGCGGTGGTGCGGGCGCTCGGGGAGCGGACGGCGACGGTGGTCGGGCACGACTGGGGCTCTCCCATCGCCGCCCACTCGGCGCTGCTGCGGCCCGACGTGTTCACGGCCGTCGCCCTGCTGAGCGTGCCGTACACCCCGCCGGGCGGCCCGCGGCCCTCGGAGACCTTCGCGCGGATCGGCGGGGACGAGGAGTTCTACGTCGAGTACTTCCAGCGGCCGGGGCGCGCGGAGGCCGAGATCGAGCCGGACGTGCGCGGCTGGCTGGCCGGTGTCTACGGGGCGCTGTCGGGCGGCGCCGTGCAGGTGGGCTCCGGTCCCTTCTTCATCCCGCGCGGGGAGCGGATGTCGGGGCGTTTCCCGGACGGTCCGCCGCCCGCGTGGCTGAGCGAGGCGGACCTCGACGTGTACGCCGCGGAGTTCGAGCGTTCCGGGTTCGCGGGACCGCTGAACCGCTACCGCAACGTGGACCGGGACTGGGCGGACCTCGCGGCCTGGACGGGTGAGCCGCTGCGGCAGCCCTCGCTGTTCGTGGCCGGGAAGGACGAGGCGTCCACGGGCTGGCTCTCGGCCGCGATCGAGGCGTATCCGCGGACGCTCCCGGGCCTGTCCGGCAGTCACCTGCTGGACGACTGCGGGCACTGGGTGCAGCAGGAGCGGCCCGAGGAGTTCAACGCGCTGCTGCTGGAGTGGCTGGAGCGGCACGTGGAGCGCTGAGCCCGCCCGCGCGCGGCGCCCGCCCCGGGCGGTCCCCCCGCCGTCAGTACGGGGAGGACGCCCGGGGCGGGCGGGTCGCTCGGGCCGGGTTCAGCGCTTTCCGGCCTTGCGGGTGGCGCGCAGCCATTCCTTGTTCATGCTGGTGATCGAGAAGAGCGGGATGCCCTTCGGGCAGGCGGTGGCGCACTCGCCGGCCAGGGTGCAGCCGCCGAAGCCCTCCGCGTCCATCTGGCCCACCATGTCCAGCACGCGGCTCTCGCGCTCCGGGGCGCCCTGCGGGAGGACGTTGAGGTGGTTGATCTTCGCCGAGGTGAAGAGCATGGCGGAGCCGTTGGGGCAGGCCGCGACGCAGGCGCCGCAGCCGATGCACTCGGCGTGCTCGAAGGCGTAGTCCGCGTCCGGCTTGGGCACCGGGGTGGAGTGCGCCTCCGGGGCGGTACCGGTGGCCGCGGAGATGTAGCCGCCGGCCTGGATGATCCGGTCGAAGGCCGCGCGGTCGACCGCGAGGTCCTTGATGACCGGGAAGGCGGAGGCCCGCCACGGCTCGATGTCGATCGTGTCGCCGTCCTTGAAGGACCGCATGTGGAGCTGGCACGTGGTGGTGCGCTCCGGCCCGTGGGCGTCGCCGTTGATCACGAGCGAGCAGGCACCGCAGATGCCCTCGCGGCAGTCGTGGTCGAAGGCGACCGGGTCCTCGCCCTTGAGGGTGAGTTCCTCGTTGAGGGTGTCGAGCATCTCCAGGAACGACATGTCCTGCGAGATGTCGTCCACCTCGTAGGTGGCCATGGCTCCTGGGGCGTCGGCGTTCTTCTGGCGCCAGACGCGCAGGGTGAGCTTCATGCGTAGCTCCGCTGAGTGGGGTGGACGTACTCGAAGACCAGATCTTCCTTGTGCAGGACGGGGGCGTCGCCGGTGCCGGTGAACTCCCAGGCGGCGGCGTAGGAGAACTCCTCGTCCCTGCGGGCGGCCTCGCCGTCCGGGGTCTGCGACTCCTCGCGGAAGTGGCCGCCGCAGGACTCGGCGCGGTGCAGCGCGTCGAGGCACATCAGCTCGGCCAGTTCCAGGTAGTCGACGACCCGGTTGGCGCGCTCCAGCGACTGGTTGAACTCGTCGCCGGTGCCGGGCACCTTGATGCGCTTCCAGAACTCCTCGCGGATCTCGGGGATGCGCCGCAGAGCCTTGCGCAGCCCCTCCTCCGTGCGGGCCATCCCGCAGTACTCCCACATGAGTTCACCGATCTCGCGGTGGAAGGAGTCGGGGGTGCGGTCGCCGTCGACGGCGAGCAGCCGCGTGAGGCGCTCCTGCGTCTCGCGGACGGCCTCGGTGGCCGCCGGGTGGCTCGCGTCGACCTCGTCCTTGTGGGGGTTCCTGGCGAGGTAGTCGTTGATCGTGGACGGCAGCACGAAGTAGCCGTCCGCGAGGCCCTGCATGAGCGCGGAGGCGCCCAGGCGGTTGGCTCCGTGGTCGGAGAAGTTGGCCTCGCCGATCGCGAACAGGCCCGGGACGGTGGTCTGGAGGTCGTAGTCGACCCACAGCCCGCCCATCGTGTAGTGCACAGCCGGGTAGATCCGCATCGGGACCTTGTACGGGTCCTCGTCGGTGATCCGCTGGTACATGTCGAAGAGGTTGCCGTACTTGGCCTCGACGGTCTTGCGGCCCATGCGCTCGATGGCCTCGGCGAAGTCGAGGTACACGCCCTGGCCGCCGGGGCCGACGCCGCGTCCCTCGTCGCACACGTTCTTCGCGGCGCGGGAAGCGATGTCACGGGGCACGAGGTTGCCGAAGGACGGGTAGATGCGCTCCAGGTAGTAGTCGCGCTCGTCCTCGGGGATCTCGTTGGGCGGTCGGGTGTCGCCCTTGGCCTTGGGGACCCAGATCCGGCCGTCGTTGCGCAGCGACTCACTCATCAGCGTGAGCTTGGACTGGTGGTCGCCGGTGCGCGGGATGCAGGTCGGGTGGATCTGCGTGAAGCAGGGGTTCGCGAAGTACGCGCCCTTGCGGTGGGCGCGCCAGATCGCCGTGGCGTTGGAGTTCATGGCGTTGGTCGACAGGTAGAAGACGTTGCCGTAGCCGCCGGAGGCGAGGACGACGGCGTCCGCGAAGTACGTGTCGATCTTGCCGGTGATCAGGTCGCGGGCCACGATGCCGCGCGCCTTGCCGTCGACGATGATCAGGTCGAGCATCTCGGTGCGCGCGTGCAGTTCGACGCTGCCGGCCGCGACCTGCCGGGACAGCGCCTGGTAGGCGCCGAGCAGGAGCTGCTGGCCCGTCTGACCACGGGCGTAGAAGGTACGGGAGACCTGGACGCCGCCGAAGGAGCGGTTGTCGAGCAGGCCGCCGTACTCGCGGGCGAAGGGCACGCCCTGCGCGACGCACTGGTCGATGATCTCGACGGAGATCTGGGCGAGCCGGTGCACGTTGGACTCGCGGGCGCGGAAGTCTCCGCCCTTGACCGTGTCGTAGAACAGGCGGTGGACCGAGTCGCCGTCGTTGCGGTAGTTCTTCGCGGCGTTGATCCCGCCCTGCGCGGCGACCGAGTGGGCGCGGCGCGGGGAGTCCTGGAAGCAGAACTGGATGACGTGGTAGCCCTGCTCGGCGAGGGTGGCTCCGGCCGAACCGCCGGCCAGGCCGGTGCCCACCACGATGACCCGGTGCTTGCGGCGGTTGGCCGGGTTGACCAGCTTCGCCTCGAAGCGGCGGGTGTCCCAGCGTTCGGCGACCGGGCCCTTGGGGGCCTTCTCGTCGACGACCGGCTCCCCGGTGGAGTAGCGCGTGTAGTCAGTCATGTCAGTCAACCAATCCGGTCATGACGCCGACCGGGACGGCGATGAAGCCGAGTGTGATCACGACGGCGAGGACGTTCGCGACGGTCTTGAGCGTGAGGTCCCTGCGCCTGCTGCCCACCCCGAGGGTCTGGGCGGCGCTCCAGAAACCGTGCTGGACGTGCAGGCCCACGGCGAGCATCGCGACGATGTAGATGAGGTTGCCGTACCAAGTGGAGAAGGTGTCCACCACGTTCGCGTACGGGTGGCCCTCCTGGAAGCCGCCGCTGTGCACGGTACCGGTCGTCAGGTCGAGGATGTGCCAGACGATGAACAGCGCCAGCACGATGCCGCCGTAGCGCATCGTGTGGGTCGCGTAGGAGGCACGGCCCCGCTTGTGGACGTACTTGGTCGGCCGGGCCCTCTGGTCGCGGCGGCTGAGCTGGTAGGCCGAGACCGCGTGGGCGACGACGGCGACCACCAGGACGACGCGGATGACCCAGAGCGTCCACTCGTAGTGCATGAACGGTTCGCCGATGGTGCGCAGCCAGTGCGCGTAGTCGTCGAAGGTGCCGGGCCCGAAGAAGATCTTGAGGTTGCCGAACATGTGGACAACCAGATAGAGCAGCATGATGATGCCGGAAACGGCCATCACGGTCTTCTTGCCGACGGAGGAGTCCCAGATCGTTCGCGTCATGGACGGCCGTCGGTCCGTCCCTGGTGCCAGAGCCATGTCAAGCAAGGTAGGGCCGAACGGCCCAAGAGGTCCAAGAGATCGCGAGCCTGATTTCCATAGCCCTGGCCTATCGTGGCTGTATGCAGTTCCAGCAGCTCCAGTATTTCGTGGCCGTCGCCGAGACCCGGCACTTCACCCGCGCCGCCGAGATCGTGCATGTCGCCCAGCCCTCTCTGTCCCAGCAGATCAAGTCCCTGGAGAGGGAGTTGGGCGCGGAACTGTTCTCCCGCGCGCGGGGGAACATCACCCTCACCGACGCCGGTGAGGCCCTCCTCCCGCTGGCCAGACGCATTCTGGAGGACGCCGAGACGGCCCACCACGAGGTGGGAGAAATCGCACAGCTGCGCAGGGGGCGGGTGCGGCTCGGCGCGACCCCGAGCCTGTGCACCGGACTACTGCCGGACGTCCTGCGGACGTATCACGATCGTTATCCGGGCATCCAGCTCCTGATCGAGGAGGGCGGCTCCCACGACCTCGTGCGGGAGCTGGCGCGCGGCGCCCTGGACCTCGCCCTGGTGGTGCTGCCGCTGCCGACCGCCTCACCGGCTCTGGAGACCGTCGAGCTGCTGCACGAGGATCTGGTGGTGGTCTCCTCGCTGGTGCGGCCGGCCCCCGGCCACGGTTCGGGGCGCGGCCGGCGCGTGCGCATCCGGGACCTGCGCGAGGAGCGGCTCGTGATGTTCCGGCACGGCTACGACCTGCGGGAGCTCACCGTCGCGGCGTGCCGCGCCGAGGGCTTCGAGCCGGTCTTCGCGGTGGAGGGCGGCGAGATGGACGCGGTGCTCGGCTTCGTACGGGCCGGGCTCGGGGCGGCCGTCGTCCCGAGGATGGTCGCCGAGCGCCCCGGGGCCGGTCTGCGGGTGACCCCGCTGGCCTCCCCGGGGATGCGCCGCACGATCGCCCTCGCGCACCGCAGCGACGTCGCGCCGCCCAGGGCCGCCCGCGAGCTGCAGGAGATCCTGGTGCGGGAGGCGGCGCGGGTCGCGGGCGAGGAGAGTCCGGCGAAGAAGCGGGGCTGAGACCGCGGGGGCGGTCGCTCCCGCGGGCGGCCCCGGCCTGTCCGCTCAGCCGGCCGCGTCGACCAGGGCCAGTTCGCGCACCCGCTCCGCCGGGCCCGGCCGCGCGTAGTACCAGCCCTGGGCCGTGTCGCAGCCCAGTTCGCGCAGCTGGTCGGCCTGGGCGCCGGTCTCCACGCCCTCGACCGTCACCGCGAGGTCCAGGCTGTGGGCGAGGGCGACGATGCCCTCGACGATCTTGAGGTCGACCGGGTCGGCGGGGTAGTGCTGCATGCCCTGGGTGAAGGAACGGTCCAGCTTCAGGACGCTGACCGGCAGGCGGCGCAGGTTCGCGAGGTTGGAGTAGCCGGTGCCGAAGTCGTCCAGGGCGATGTCCACGCCCATCTCCGCGAGCCGGTGCAGGGGCTTGAGGAGGTCGTCGTCGGCGCCGATCAGCGCGGACTCGGTGACCTCCAGGCACAGCGCTCCCGGTTCCAGCCCGGTGCGCTCCAGTATCTCGACGGTGTCGGCGACCAGCCGGGGGTGCTGGAGCTGGCAGGGCGAGAGGTTCACGTTGACGCGCAGCGGCACCGGGTCCAGCCCCGCGCCGTGCGCCTCCTGCCACTGCCGGGCCTGGCGGGCCGACTCGTCGAGGACCCAGCGGCCGAGCGGCACGATGAGGCCGGTGTGCTCGGCGAGGGTGATGAAACGGTCCGGGCCGAGGATGCCGTGCTGGGGATGCGACCAGCGCACCAGGGCCTCGGCCCCGCGCACGGTGCCGTCCCCGAGGTGGACGAGGGGCTGGTACTCGATGAAGAACTCGCCGCGTTCGAGGGCGGCGGGCAGCGCGGTGGTCAGGCCGTGCCGGGTGATCGCGCGGGCGTCCGCGTCGGCGTCGGCTACCTCGTAGCGGTTGCCGCCCGCCGCCTTGGCCCGGTACATCGTGATGTCGGCGCTGCGCAGCACCTCCGCCGCCCCGCGCTCCCCCGCCGCCGGGCCCTCGACGATGCCGATGCTGCCGCGCGCGGTCAGTTCCCTGCCGTCCACCCGGACCGGGCCGGCCAGCGCGTTCATGATCCGGCCGGCGAGTTCGTGCACCTCGACATGGGCCCGGGGGCCGGTGGTCAGGGCCACGAACTCGTCGCCGCCGAGCCGGGCGACGATCTCGCCGGGCGCCGTCGCGCAGGACTGGAGCCGGTCGGCGACCTCGACCAGCAGCCGGTCGCCCGCCGCGTGACCGAGGCTGTCGTTGACCGTCTTGAAGCCGTCGAGGTCGAGGTAGCACAGGCCGAAGCGCTGGCCCTCCCCGGCCGTCAGCGCCTTCTCCAGGCGCTCGGAGAACAGCGTGCGGTTGGGCAGACCGGTCAGGGCGTCGTGGGTCGCCTCGTAGCGCAGCCGCAGGTTGAGCAGCCGGCGTTCCGTGGTGTCCTCGAAGAGCGCGAGCTGGTAGTTGGGCACGCCGTTCGCGTCGCGCAGCAGGGACACGGTGAGGTTGGTCCACAGGACCGTGCCGTCGTGCCGGTAGAAGGGCTTCTCGGCGCGGAAGTACTCGCGGTCCGCGCCCGTCAGCTCCTCGTAGAGCCGCCATACGGTCGGCGGGTCGTCGGGGTGGCCCCAGTCGCGTACGTTGCGGCCACGCAGCCGTCCCACCCCGCCGAACATCGCCACCAGAGCGTCGTTGACCTCCAGGATGGTGCCGTCCATCGAGGCGATCGAGATGCCGATGGCGGCGCCCTCGAACACCGCGCGGAAACGCGCCTCGCTCACGTGCAGGGCCTGCTCGACGGCGGCGCGGGCGGCGAGCGCGGCCCGGGATATCGCCTCCTGCTCACTGAGCGTGCGCTCGCGCAGCGCCCCGGCGAACCCGGCCGCCAGGGCGTGCTGGAGGCGGGCGGCGCGGGCGGTCAGCTCCTCCTGCCGTCCGTCGACGCCGCAGTACAGCACGAGGTAGGCGTCCACGACGTCGAGCGTGCGGCTGAGCGCCTCGGGGTCGGTGCAGTGCGCCTGGACGAGCGCCGCGCCGATCGACCGGGCCTCGGCCGCGTCGAAGACCCTGGCGTGCAGGGCGTCGCGCAGCCGGTGGGCCAGGGGGCTCAGCAGCGCCTCGAACTCGGCGCGGGTCAGGGAGGTCGCGGTGAGCGGGAACAGGGTCCGGCTCCATATCGTCGCGAACCGCTCCACTCTGCTGTCGGGGTCGTCCACCGCCTCGTTCACGCCGTACGCCCCACGCCCGCGAAACCGGAGTACGCGTACGGGTCCTCGTTCTCGCTCACCCGCCCGCCCTCCGGCCGCCACTCGGGCATCTGCACGAGCCCGGGTTCGACCAGCTCGCAGCCGGCGAAGAAGGCGGCGATCTGCCCGGGGTCGCGCATGATCAGCGGGTTGCGGATGTTCCGGTAGACGTCCACGGCGTTGCCCGCGTCCTCCCGGGAGCGCGGGATGCCCTCGTACGCGGCGTGGGTGAGGATCAGGAGGCTGCCGGGGGCGAGGGCGGAGAGCAGTTCGGCGACGGCGGCCTGCGGCTGCTCCTCGTCGTCGAGGAAGTGCAGGACCGCGACGAGGAGCAGGGCGACGGGCTGGTCGAGGTCGAGCAGGTTCCGCAGCGCGGGCGCGGCCAGGATCTCCTGCGGCTTGCGCAGATCCGCGGAGATCACCGCGGAGCGTTCGTCCCCGGCGAGCACCGCCTCGCTGTGCGCGACGGCGACGGGGTCGTGGTCGACGTAGACGACCCGGGAGTCGGGGGCCACCGACCTGGCGACCTCGTGGACGCTGCCGAAGGTGGGGATGCCGGAGCCGATGTCGAGGAACTGCGTGACGCCCTCGGCCGCCGCGTACCGTACCGCCCGGCGCATGAAGGCACGATTCGCCTGCATGATCTTGGGGAGCCCCGGGAGGTGCTCCATGGCCTTGCGGGCGGCCTCGCGGTCGACCTCGAAGTTGTGCGAACCGCCCAGGTAGTAGTCGTAGATGCGGGACACGCTCGGGACCGATATGTCGATTCCCTGAGGGGCCCAGGCGGGACGCTCCATCGATGCTCCAAGTCGTTGCGGCACGGGTGCGGACGCGGTGCGGTGCGGGCGGAGGGAGCCGAGGGCTCCGCGCAGAGGCTACTGATCAACCGCCAGAAGGGCGAGGAAAAACGGAAAATGACCGTCCGTTCTGGCCCATCACCTGCGACTTGTCCGCAATGCGGCCCGTCCGCCGCGCCCTCGCGTCCGCCCCGCACAATACGGGGTGCCGGCCCGGGGGCGAAACGTGCCTGCCCGCGAACTCGGCCTATGGGTCGCACACTTGGCAGCTCACTCCGGGGCGTGTGGACCGGCGGCGCGGCCTCCCTCCCCGGCGCGGGGTTCTCGGGCGGAGGGGTGCGGCTGTCGGCGGTGGGCCGCGAGCGGGACGCCGAGGTGGGTTCGGGCGTCTTCGACTCGGTCGTGGTGCCGCCCGGAGAGGAGGCCACCGCGGCAGGCCGACCGCGCGGCGGGGCCGGGGCGGCCTACGGGGTGATGTCCGGCTGGGGGCGTGCGGCGAGGCGCGGCCCTGGTCGCGGGCGGCCTCGGGGCCGCCTACCGGCTCACGCGGCGGTGGACGAGGGAGGACGCCGCGTCCCGAGCGCCACGGGCCCCGGGCCGCGGTACGGGGGCGGGGCCGGTCAGGCGTCCGGCCGGTCCCTCTCCTCGGCGCGGCCGCGCAGCCAGAGCAGTCCGCCGCCGATCACCGCCGCGGCGACCAGTCCGCCGCCGACCAGCATGTCCGCGTCATGGGCGGCCTGTTCGCCCGAGCCTCCGCTTCCGCCGCGTACCCCGCCGTGGAAGACGGTGAGGGCCGAGGACCGGGTCAGCCGCAGCCCGCCGCAGCGCACGGTGACGTCGTAGCGGCCGGGGGCGACCGAACGCTCGACGACGGCACCGGCCCGGACGGTGTCCCCGTCCTCGGCGCGGTGCAGCGGGGTACGGGCGAAGGCGGGCGACTCGACGGTGCCCTCGGCGCAGTCGGCTCCCCGTACCGCCACGGTCAGGCCGGTCCCGCGCGCCACGGCCGCGGGGGCGACGACGACCTCGGCCGATCCTGCCCGCGCGGACCACGCGGCGGGGGCGGCGAGAGCGAGAGCCACGGCGGCGAGACCGGCGGCCAGGGCTGGGGTGGTGCGCATGAGGGTGCCCTCCCGGAGGGCGCCCCGGGGTCCGGTCCCGGTTCGACGGTGCGAGCGCCTCCGTGACCGACCTTCGGCCGGTGGCGGGGCCGCCGCATGTCGGGGTACCCCCGTCCGGTGGACCTGACCGGCCGTGAGATCCGCGAAGGGAGGATCATCGCCCCAGGTCACACGCGGGCGCGGGGGTTGCGCCGGTCGTACCCGGACGGCGCAGGCACTGCGGTCGGCCGCCGCGACGGCCCCGGTGGCGGGGGGGGCTCCCGCCCGCGGGGTGGGCCCACCCGTTCGCCGTCGCGCTGTCGCCGCCCCGAGGGGGCGCGCCTAGCGTGCTGGCAACAGGGGCGGCGACGTGCCGGTGGGGCGGACAGGGCCCCGCGGGGACGGCGCCCCGACAGCGGTGTGCCGAGGCCGACGAGGAGGGACGAGGAGGACGGATGAGCACTTCCGGCGCGGGGAATCCATGGCGCCGGGCGGCGCCGTGGGGGCTCGTCGCGCTCGTCCTGCTGACCGGACTCGCCCTGATGCGCCACGGCTGCGGCGAGGTCACGAGCGGTCCGCCGCAGCCCGCCTCCTCCGCGGCGGCGGCCACGGGCCGCTCCCCCGCTCCCGCCGCCGGGCGGGTGCTGGGCTTCTCCGTCCCGCGCCGGGTGCGGATACCGGCGATATCGGTGGACGCGCCGGTGCGCCCGGTGGGCCTGGACCGGGAGGGCTGGGTCGCGGCCCCGCCGCCCGCCGACCCGAACCTGGCGGGCTGGTTCACTGGGGGCGTCTCGCCCGGTCAGCGGGGCGCCGCGGTGATCGTCGGGCACGTCGACAACGACCGCGGCCCCGCCGTGTTCTACGGCCTCGGGGCCCTGCGCAAGGGGCACCGGGTGGAGGTGGAGCGGGCGGACGGGGGGACCGCCGTGTTCGAGGTGTACGGCGTCGAGGTCTTCTCGAAGGAGAGCTTCCCCGGCGAGCGGGTGTACGGGCCCACCGGCGGGCCGGAGCTGCGGGTCATCACGTGCGGCGGGCGGTACCGCAGGGGCTCGGGCTACGAGGGGAACGTCGTGGTCTTCGCCCGCGAGGTCGCGATCCGCCGGCCGGCCGCACCAGGAGCACCACCGACGCCCCGGAAGGGGGGTGGCCGGGCTCCGCTTCCCTCACCGGGGGGAAGCGGGTGATCGCTCCGCCCGCCCACCCACTAATCTCTCTGCGTGACCGAACAGCAGCCACATCAGTTCGAACGCGGCACCGACGGCCCGAAAGTGATCCTCGTGGGGGTCGACGGCTCGGCCTCCTCGATGCGCGCGGCCGCGTACGCGGGGGGTCTGGCCCGTAGGCAGCGGGCCCTGCTCGTCCTCGTGTACGTCAAGCCGGTGCTGTCGGCGGGCGCCACGATGGGCGCTCCGGTGGCCGACACCACCGACGAGATCGCCAGCAGCCTGGTCGCCGACATCAAGCGGTCGACGGAGCAGGTCAAGGACATCTTCGACGTGCGGTGGGAGTTCCACACCTTCCGGGGCGACCCCTATACGGGGCTCGTGACGGCGGCCGACGAACTCCAGGCGGACGCCGTCGTGGTGGGCGCCTCGGAGCAGGCCGGGCACCGCTTCGTCGGTTCGGTCGCGATCCGCCTCGTCAAGGCGGGGCGCTGGCCGGTCACCGTCGTGCCGTGACCGGACGCGCGCTCAACGCCCCGTCCGCAGACCGCTTCCGGCGGCCTTCCGGCGGAGGACGACCGCGCGCAGCCGCTCGCGTACGGCGCTGAGGTCCCTGCCGTGCGCGACCGCCTCGGGCACGTTGACCACCCGGGCGGCCCCGGTGTCGGACCACTGCGGTACGTACTCGGCCTTCCGCACCGTCCGGCGTCCGCAGGACCGTTCGGGCGGGGCGAAGGTGAAGCGGGGTGTCGCGACATCACGTCACATACGGTGTCACGACAGGCCATACAAGCGCACCGCTCGTGCAAGGCTCCGTCCGGCCGGGGGCCGACGTGACCCCAATAGCCCCGCGCGCCCGCCCCCTGGTGGCTTGCGGCCGGGGGCCGCTCCCCCACTGCCGTCGTCCGGGGCCGGTCGCCCGCTCGTCGCACCACTCACCGACGCCTTCGACCGTCCGTCGCACAGCCGCGCGGGGCTATGGCCGTACGGCGCCGGCTGCGCTGCCATACCGCCATGACACCGCCGACGACGACGTTGCCTGAGGTCCGCCGGACCCTTCACCAGGGCCGGACCGCCTTCCCCCGCCACCGCCGCACCGGCGAACGGGCCGGGGAACGCGAACTGGCCGAGGTGCAGCGGGTCCACGGCCACGCCCTGTTCGGACTGCTGCTGCGACTGTCGGACGGCGACCGGCAGCGCGCCGAGGACCTCGTGCAGGAGACCTTCCTCCGGGTCTGGCAGCACCCGGAGGCGCTGCGCGCCGACTACGCCTCGCTCCGGCCGTGGCTGTTCACGGTGGGCAGGAGGCTCGCGATCGACGCCCGCAGGGCCCGGCAGGCGCGGCCCGCCGAGGTGCAGGGCGCGGTCCTGGAGGGCGCGCGGGTGAGCGCGGACCACGCCGAGCGCTCGGCGGCCGCGCTGGACGTACGCGAGGCCCTGCGCACCCTCAGCCCCGAGCACCGCGAGGTCCTGGTGCAGGTGTACTTCCGGGGGGCGAGCGTGGCGGAGGCGGCGGCCGTGCTGGGCATTCCCGAGGGCACCGTCAAATCGCGCGCATACTACGCACTGCGGGTTCTGCGCGGGATTCTGCCGGGATACGCCCCGTCGGCCCTCTGAAACCGGACACTGGGTCAAGTCTCCGCAAAGCCCCTTGCTGAAGGGCCCCTTCAGGTAATCGGCTGTACCCGTCCGCACATCCGCGGCGTCCGGTCCCGCCGTGCGCGGAGTCCCGCGCGCCCGCTCGCGCGGCATAGGCCGGGGGCCAGTGACCACTGCACGGACCTGGAGGAGGACGGACACCATGGGACACGGGGAAGGCGCCGTGAGCGGCGAACTGACGGTGCCGATGGGGTGGCTGTACGCCGAGTACATCGCCGACGAACTGCTGCGCACGGGCGACTTGATGCCGCCGACCTCCTTCGAGTTCCGGGCGGGGCGGGACGCCCTGGCGCTCACCGTGTTCCTCGCCGACACCGAGGGCGAGTTGAGCGGCATCCGCGTCATCACCCAGCTGGAGACCTGGCTGTCGCTGACCGCGTACGACCAGCCCTGGCAGGACTGGGTCGCCGAGCGTCTGCACCTGCTGGAGAGAGGGGCGCCCGCCGGCAGCACCGCCGAGGCCGATCTGGTGCTCGCGGCGGCGGCCTGGCGCTGGCTGCGGGAGACGGAACTGCTCGCCCCCGACCTGGATGCCGTGCCCGGCGCGGGTCCGGTCCCCGAGGAGGAGAACGGGCCGAAGGTGTGGACGCCGGCCTGGCGGCTGGGGCTGCCGCTGGGGCACCTCGCCATCCACCTGTTCTGAGTCCGGCGGAGAGGGACTGGCGGACGCGGGCCGGGGCCCGGCGAGCGGGGTCGCGCCGCGCGTTCAGCCCTCCTCGCGGCGCGCCGTCCGCGGTGTGGAGTGCACACCGGGACGGTACTTGGGCAGCCGTACCGTGATGCGGGTACCGGCCCCCACCCCCGTCTCGATGACCAGCCCGTACGCGTCGCCGAAGACCTGCCGCAGCCGCTCGTCCACGTTGAGCAGCCCGATGCCGGTCGAGGGGCCGCCCTCGCCGCGCAGGATGCGGCGCAGCCGCCCGGGTTCCATACCGACCCCGTCGTCCTCGATGACCACCTCGGCCTCCGCGCCCGCGTCCCGGGCGCCGATGGTGATGCGGCTGCGGGTCACCGCGCCTTCCAGTCCGTGTTTGACGGCGTTCTCCACGAGCGGTTGCAGGCACAGGAAGGGCAGGCTCACGGGCAGCACCTCGGGGGCGATCTGGAGGGTGACCGAGAGCCGGTCCCCGAAGCGGGCCCGGACCAGCGCGAGGTACTGGTCGATGGAGTGCAGTTCGTCGGCGAGCGTCGTGAAGTCGCCGTGGCTGCGGAAGGAGTAGCGGGTGAAGTCGGCGAACTCCAGCAGGAGTTCCCGCGCCCTTTCGGGGTCGGTGCGTACGAAGGAGGCGATCGCGGCGAGGGAGTTGAAGATGAAGTGCGGGGAGATCTGGGCCCGCAGCGCCCTGATCTCCGCCTCGATGAGCCGGGTGCGGGAGTTGTCCAGTTCGGCGAGTTCGAGCTGTACCGAGACCCAGCGAGCCACCTCGTCGGCGGCGCGGGCCAGTACCGCCGACTCGCGCGGCGCGTAGGTCACCAGGGCGCCCAGCAACCGGTGTTCGACCACGACGGGGGCGGCGACCGCCCAGCGCAGCGGGCAGTCCGGGTTTCCGCAGCCGCAGGCGAAGGCGGCGCCGCGCCCCGATTCGAGGACCGCGGCGACCTGTTCCATGACGCGCCGCGCGTGGTGCTCCCCGTGCCCGTCCCAGGCCAGCACCCGCCTCCGGTCGGTGAGGCACAGGGCGTCGGTGCCGAGCAGGGACCGCAGGCGGCGCAGGGCTTTGCGGGCGCTCTCCTCGGTCAGCCCCGCGCGCAGCGGGGGCGCGGCGAGCGAGGCGGTGTGCAGGGTGTCGAAGGTCGCGCGCTCCACGGGGGTGCCCAGATCGCTGCGGCCGGCCGGGTGCGCGGTGCGCCGTCCGAGCAGGAAACCGCCGGCCAGCAGGACGGGGCAGAGTGCGAGGAGCAGGGCGGTCGCGGTCACGGCGGGGGTCCTTCCGGACGGGCCGCGCTCACCGTGGTCCGCCCGCCGGGTCCTCGTCGGCGCTCAGCGACTCGGGCAGGTGCAGCCTGGTCATGGTCGCGCTGGTGTGCGGGGGGACGCTGCCCGGAGTCGCGAGGGAGACCAGGATCATCGCGAGGAAACCGACCGGGACCGACCACACGGCGGGCCAGGCCAGGAGGGTGTGCAGCCAGCCGTGCCGTACGAGTCCGGCGACGGTGAGGGCCACCGCGAGCATCGCGGAGCCGCCGCCCGCGAGAAGTCCGGCGACGGCGCCCGGCGGGGTCAGCCGCCGCCACCAGATGCCGAGCACGAGCAGCGGGCAGAAGGAGGAGGCCGACACGGCGAAGGCCATCCCGACGGCGTCGGCGACCGGGACGCCGTCGACGAGCAGGGTGCCGCCGAGCGGGACGGCGACGGAGAGCACGGTGGCGAGCCGGAAGTGCCGCAGTCCGCGCGGAGGCAGCACGTCCTGGGTGAGCACTCCGGTGACGGCCATCGTGAGCCCGGAGGCGGTGGACAGGAAGGCGGCGAAGGCGCCGCCCGCGACGAGGGCGCCGAGCAGGTCCCCGCCGAGCCCTCCGACGATCCGGCCGGGCAGCAGGAGGACGGTGGCGTCGGCGGCGTCGGTGGTACGGGGGTCGCTCAGCCCGGGGGCGTAGAGCGTGCCGAGCCAGCCGTACAGCGGGGGCAGCAGGTAGAAGGCGCCGATCAGGGCGAGGACGACGACGGTGGTGCGGCGCGCGGTGCGTCCGTCCGGGCTCGTGTAGAAGCGCACCACGACGTGCGGCAGGCCCATGGTGCCGAGGAAGGTCGCGACGATGAGCCCGTAGGTCGCGTACAGCGGATGGTCCGCGCGGCTGGTGGCGAGCGGCTGATCGGCGCCGGCCCCGCCCCAGGAGGCGGCGTCGGCGCCCGGACCGGTGGGCGTGCCCGGGTCTCCGTGCCAGGCCAGCAGCAGGAAGAGGGCGGGCACGAGCAGGGCGGTGAGTTTGAGCCAGTACTGGAACGCCTGGACGAAGGTGATGCTGCGCATGCCGCCGGCCGCGACCGAGAGGATCACCACGGCCGCGACGAGCGCCCCGCCGAACCAGCGGGGCGAGCCGGTGAGGATCTGGAGGGTGAGGCCCGCGCCCTGGAGCTGGGGCAGCAGATAGAGCCAGCCGACGCCGACGACGCAGCCGCTGACCATGCGCCGCACCGCCGAGGACTCAAGCCGGCCCTCCGCGAAGTCGGGCAGCGTGTAGGCGCCCGAGCGGCGCAGCGGGGCGGCGACGAAGACGAGCAGGACGAGGTAGCCGGCGGTGTAGCCGACCGGGTACCACAGCATGTCCGGACCGTGCAGAAGCACGAGTCCCGCGACGCCGAGGAAGGAGGCCGCGGACAGGTACTCGCCACTGATGGCGGCGGCGTTGAGGGCGGGCCCGACGGTGCGGGAGGCGACGTAGAAATCGGAGGTGGTGCGCGAGACGCGCAGGCCGAAGCCGCCGATGAGCACGGTCGCGAGCACCACGACGGCGACCGCCGGGATCGCGTACGCCTGGTTCACGGTGCGGCCGGCCCCCGCGTCCGCGCCGGGCCCCGGGGGCGTTCGGCCCCGCGCACGAGGCGCACGAAGTCCCGTTCGTTGCGTTCGGCGCGGCGTACGTAGGCCCAGGCGATCAGGACGAGGAAGGGGTAGCAGCCGACGCCGAGGACGGCCCAGACCACGGTGGCGTTGCGCAGCGCCCCGAAGAACAGCGGGAGCGTGGTCACGGGCAGCACGAGGACGGCGAACGCGGCCAGTCCGGTACGCAGTTGGCTGCGCATGAGGGAGCGCACGTAGGCGGCTCCGAGGGTGGTCTGTTCGTGGATCTCCGACGGGGCGCGCCGCCCGGGGAGCCGGCGCACGGTCCTGGGCTCCCCCGTCACGATCTCACGCCGGGGCACTTGCTCTGCGGGCACGGGCGGAGTGTAGGCGGGTGGCGGGCGGAGGGGGAAGGGCGGTGCGGCTCAGCGCCCGGCCCGTTCGACGAGGAGTTCGCGCAGCCGGCTCGCGTGCCGCCGGGAGACGGACAGTTCGGCGCCGCCGATGCGCACGCTCATCCCGCCGCCGTCCATGCGCAGTTCCTCGATGCGGTGCAGGGCGACGAGGTGGCTGCGGTGGACGCGTACGAAGCCGTGCGGCTGCCAGCGCTCCTCCAGGGTGGAGAGCGGGATGCGGACGAGGTGGCTGCTCTCACCGGTGTGCAGGCGCGCGTAGTCGCCCTGTGCCTCGGCGTACGCGATGTCGGCGACCGGTACGAGGCGGGTGACGCCGCCGAGTTCGACCGGGACGTGTTCGGCGGCGGTCGCGGGCAGCGCGGCGGGGCGGCGCTGCTGGTCGCGGGCCTCGATCCGCTCCACGACTCGGCGTACGGCCTCGGCGAGCCGTTCCCTGCGCACCGGTTTGAGGACGTAGTCGACGGCCTTCAGGTCGAAGGCGCGTACCGCGAAGTCCTCGTGGGCGGTGACGAAGACGATGAGGGGCGGGCGGGCGAATCCGGTGAGCAGCCGGGCCACGTCCAGACCGGTGAGCCCGGCCATCCGGATGTCGAGGAACAGCACGTCGAAGGCGTCGGCGCCCGGTTCGTCGCCCGCGTCGAGGGCATGGCCGAGCCGGCGCAGCGCGCCGGTCGCGTCGGTCGCCCCCTCGACGCCGGCCACCCGGGGGTCGGCCCGCAGCAGGTAGAGCAGTTCGGCGAGCGCGGGTTCCTCGTCGTCCACAGCCAGTACGCGCAGCATGTCGCTGGAGTGTAGGGGCTGCCGGGGACACCGCCAATGGGCGTGTCCCGCGCGGTCCCGCGGCGGCGGTCATCTGAGCAGGCGGGAGAGTCTGCGGTCGGCGAGGGGTCTCCCCCCGGTCTGGCAGGTGGGGCAGTACTGGAGGGAGGAGTCGGCGAAGGACACCTCGCGGATCGTGTCGCCGCACACGGGGCAGGGTTCGCCGGTGCGGCCGTGCACGCGCAGCCCGCTCTTCTTCTCGGCCTTCAGCCGGCCGGCGGCGACCCCGCGCGAGCGTTCGACGGCCTCCTCCAGCGTCGTGCGCAGGGCCTCGTGGAGGCGGGTGGTCTCGTCCTCGGTGAGGCGGCCGGCGTTCTTGAACGGGGACATCTTCGCGGCGTGCAGGATCTCGTCGCTGTAGGCGTTGCCGATCCCGGCGATCAGGCTCTGGTCGCGCAGGGCGCCCTTGAGCTGTCTGCTCTCCCCGCGCAGCAGGGCGGCGAAGGCGTCGCGGCCGAAGTCGTCGGCGAGCGGGTCGGGGCCGAGCCGGGCGATGCCGGGAACGCGCAGGGGGTCCTCGGTGACGTACACGGCGAGACGTTTCTGGGTGCCGGCCTCGGTGAGGTCGAAGCCCTGTCCGTCCTCCAGGGCGACGCGCAGGGCGAGGGGCCCTTTGCCGGGGCGGGGCGGAGCCTCGGGAAGACGGTCCTGCCAGCGCAGCCAGCCGGCGCGGGCGAGGTGGGTCACGAGGTGCGGCCCGCCGCCGGTCCCCATGTCGAGGAACTTGCCGTGGCGCCGCACCGAGGTGACCTCGCGCCCCTCCAGAGCGGTGAGCGGTGGGTCGTACGTCTTGAGGACGTTGATCGCGACGGGCAGGACGCGCGTCACGGTGTGACCGACGAGGTGGTCGTCGAGGAAACCCCGCAGGGCCTCGACCTCGGGCAGCTCGGGCATGCTCCCAGGGTGCCGCCTCGGGCGCGCGGAGGCGAACCGGAGGCGTCCGGCGGCCGCGGTCCAGCCACGGCCGGGTCCGCGGCGGCTCGGGACGTGGGCCGGTCGGGGACGTGGGCCGGTCGGGGACGTGGGCGGGGGGCGTGGGCCGGTCGGGGGCGCGGGCTCCCCGGAGTCGTGCGGAGCGGTGCGCCGGCTTCAGCTCGCCCGGGACACGGCGGGGCCGAAGGAGTGGTACTCGGTCACGTCCAGGAAGCGGGCGGCGACGGGTGCCTCCTTGCCCTCGTCCGCCCCGGGACCCGGTGACCTTTCCGGGCGTAGGGCTCCTGGGGACGCCAGGCCCCATGGTGAGAGGGCCGTCGTGGTCGCGGCGCCGGGGGGCGGGTCCACCATCCGTCGGGCGGCGCGGGGATCAGTACCCCTGCCCGCGGCCGGGCGGCGCGGGGATCACGAACTCGCACCACACGCACTTGCCGTTGCCCCGGCCCTCGACCCCCCAGTCGTCGGCGAGGAGGTCGACGAGGAGCAGTCCGCGGCCCGAGACCCCTTCGGGGCGGGTCGGGCGGCGGCGCGGGAGGACGCTGGAGGCGTCCTCGACCTCGATGCGCAGGCGGCGCTCCGGGCCGTCGCGCAGGACGCGGAGGGTCACGACGCACTGTCCGTCGGTGTGGGTGAGGGCGTTGGTGATGAGTTCGTCGGCGACGAGTTCGGCCTCCTCCCCGCGGTCGCCGCCGCCCCACGCGTGGGCGGAGGAGCGGATGAGGTGGCGGGCCTGGGGGAGGTCGCGTGGTTGTCCCTGGGACACGGACTGCTGGAGCCGTCCGCCGTAGTGCGGGATACCGGCGGCGCGGCGGCGCAGCAGGAGGAGGGCCGCGTCGTCCTCGCCGCCGCGCTCCTCGACGGTCGCGGTGAGCTGGTCGGCGAGCAGCCGCAGATCGTGCGGCCCCCGGCCGACCTGGGCGATGAGCGCGTCGACGCCGTCGTCGAGGTCGGCCCCCGGCTGTTCGACGAGCCCGTCGGTGCACAGCAGGAGGGTCGCCCCGAGGTCGAGTTCGACGGTGGACACCGGGTAGCCGAGCGAGCCGAACTGGGTGCTCAGGCCCAGCGGCATCCCGCCCTCGACGGGAATCCGCCGGGCCGTGCCGTCGGGGCCGGCGAGGAGCGGGTCGAGGTGGCCGGCCCGGACGAGCTGGAGGACCCCGGTGGACAGGTCGGCCTCGGCGTACAGGCAGGTCGCGAAGCGGTCCGTGTCGAGTTCGTTGAGGAAGGCGGAGGTGCGGGCCATGACGGTGGCGGGCGGGTGGCCCTCGGCGGCGTAGGCGCGCAGGACGATACGCAGCTGGCCCATGACGGCGGCGGCGTGCGTGTCGTGCCCCTGGACGTCGCCGATGACGGCCCCGATCCGGCCGCCGGGCAGCGGGATCACGTCGTACCAGTCACCCCCGATGTCCCGCCCGTGCCGGGCCGCGCGGTAGCGGACGACGAGGTCGGCGCCCGCCACCGCGGGGATGGTGCGCGGCAGCATGGCGTGCTGGAGGTGCTGGGCGAGGTCCTTTTCCTGCTCGTAGAGCACGGCGCGCTGGAGGCTCTGCGCGAGGCTGCTGCCGAGGGCCACGAGGACGTTGCGCTCCTCGGCGGTGAACCCGCGTTTGTCGCGGTAGAGCAGGCCGATCGAGCCGATCGGCTCGCCCTGGGCGACGAGCGGGAGGTAGGCGGCCGCGGACACGCCGAGCCCCTCGATCCGGGGCCAGAGGGCGGGGTAGGCGACGGCGAAGGCTTCCGGGGTGCCGAGGAAGGCGGGCCGCAGGTTCCGGATGACGTCGCTCATCGGGTACGGGTCCTCCACCCGGGTCCAGCGGGTGCCCGGCACGTAGCCGCCCTCGGGCCCGTCGGCGACGAGGCGGATGCGGCCGTCCTCCAGGAGTCCCATGACGAGGTCGTCCGCGCCCAGCCGGGCGAGGCCGTGGCTCTTCTGGAGGACGTCGAGGACGTCCTTGACGGTGCGGGCCGAGGCGAGGGCCGCGGTGGTGCGCTGCACGATCCCGGTCTGGCGGCGCAGTTCCGCGGCCTGCTCGCGGCGGGCCGTGGTGTCGCGGAGTTCCTGGGTGGCGTCCCGGACGATGCCGAAGACGCGGCGGGCGCGGCCGGTGGAGTCGCGCCGGATGGTGCCCTGGGTGTGTGTCCAGCGCAGACCGCCCTCGGGCCGCCGTACCCGGAAGTAGGCGGCGTAGGTCTCGGAGCCCGCGCGGATCGTGTCCTTGATCATGTTGCCCATGCGGTCGCGTTCCGCGGCCGGCATCCGGGAGGAGGCCGTGGTGGCGAGTCCGTCGTAGCTCTCGGGGGTTACCCCGAAGATCGCCAGCGCCTGGCGGTCGAGATGCATGCGGCCGCTGTCGAGATCCCAGTCGAAGCTCCCCATCCTGTTCATGGCCAGGATGGGGTTCGGGCCGGCCGGCCAGTCCTCCGGCGCCGGCTGGGCAGTCGCTCCCGGTTCGGCCATGGAGCCACCTTCCCATCAGAGGGGCCATATCTCGATTTTTCACCTTCCCGGACCCTTCGCGCCCCCTCACTGACTCGTTCCTCCTCAGTGACTCCACTTACCCGAGTACGGGGACGCGCGCCTCCCGAAGCCGGAAATGTGGCATGAACTCGTCAAGACCATGCGTGTGGGCGAAACCAGCCGAACGGGGCGGGGAGGAAGCGGTCCGGCTCTCCTCCCCGCCCCGGCGCCCCTCAGCCCAGCAGCTCCCACACGTGGTCGTCGGTGCCGTTGTCCTCGAACTGCACGACGTGCGCCGAGTCGGCGGTGGACATGGTGTCCACGCCGAGCACCTTTCCCGAGTGCCGGTTGCGCAGCCGGAAGAAGCCCTCGCCGGTGTCCGGCACGAACCGCCACAGGTGGTCGTCGGTGTCGCTGTCGTCGAACTGCACGACGTGGGCCGAGTCGGCCGTGGACATACCGTCCACGCCGAGCACCTTCCCACTGTGCCTGTTGCGCAGCCGGTACCAGCCGTCGCCCTCCGGGACGGGTTCCCACAGGTGGTCGTCGGTGCCGTTGTCCTGGAACTGCACGACGTGGGCCGAGTTGGCCGTGGACATGCCGTCCACGCCGAGCACCTTCCCGCTGTGCTTGTTGCGCAGCCGGTACCACCTACGGCTCAGCCAGGCGTGGCCCGAGGTGCTCGCGGTGGGGAAGGAGGTGACGCGCAGCCGGGCGGCGCCCATCGGGACGAGGGTGACCGTCTCCACGGGTTCCGCGGTACGGGCGGGGCTGTCCTGGAGCGGCCACACCACCTGTTGGGCGTCGGCGCTCCAGTCGGGCAGCCGGCGGGCGCGGGCGGTGAGGGCGAGCGGGGTTCCCTCCAGGGTGAAGGGGTCGGCCGCCGCCCCCGTCCGCCGCCGGACCGGGCGCAGAGCGGCGGTGGGATCGGCCGCGTCGAGGACGAGCCCGTAGTTCCACGGGCCGCTCGCGTGCACGGCGTACTCGGGGAACCGGTCGCTGCCACCGATGCGTTCGTACGTCTCGCCGACGCGCAGCGAGTACGTGAGCGGGCCCCGGTCGACGCTCACGGAGTCGTGGTTGTCCTGCCAGGTGCGCACGGTGGTGCGCTGGGGCAGGCGCAGGACGACGGTGTCGCCGTCCGACCAGATGCGCTCGACGCGGGTGAAGGCGGGACCCGCCGGGGCGTCCACGGGGCTGCCCGCGACGGTGAGCCGCGGGCCCTCGCACCACGCGGGGATGCGCAGTCGCAGCGGGAAGGAGACCTTCTTCGCGGTGTGGACGGTGAAGGTGACGGTGTCGCCGAAGGGGTACTCGGTGTCCTCGGTGACGGTGACCTCGCTGCCGTCGGCGACGGTGGCGGTGACCTCGCTGGGCGCGTACATCGCGGCGGCCAGGCCCCGGTCGGGGCTGGCGAGCCACAGTTCCTCCGTGAAGTACGGCCATCCCATGCCGTAGTTGTGCGGGCAGCAGCGGTACTGGTCGACGCCGGGCAGGTACGCCTGCATCGCGAAGCCGTTCTGGAACTGCCGGTCGGTCTTGACCCGGTTGTCGAGGTCGACGCTGTTGGCGCTGGTGACGTAGTGGATGGCCTTCCCGGAGGGATCGAGCGCGGCGGGCAGCGAGTTGAAGGCGAGGTCCTCGCAGCGGTCGGCCCACAGGGGGTCCCCGGTGAGGCGGGTCAGCAACTGGTGGCTGGCCATGAACTCGACGATTCCGCAGCTCTCGAAGCCCTGCCGGGGGTCGTCGTGCCCCTCCCGGATGTTCTCGTCGCCCGCGAAGCCCCCGCCGGGGAACTGTCCGTGGGCCAGGGCGAGTCGGTAGGTGTCGTAGGTGGCACGGGTATCGGCCTCCCGCCCGCTGCGCAACGCGTACTGGGCGGGTTCGCGGAAGCCCTGGGCGATGTTGACGTTGTGCGGGCCGGCCAGCCGGGCGGACCAGTCGGCGCCGTTCGCGTGGATCTTGTCGACGAGGTCCAGCAGGAAGGTGTCGCCGGTGCGGTTGTAGAGCCAGTAGACGCTGTCCAGCCCGTCGCCCCAGCGCAGCGACACCCAGCTGGTGTTGAAGGCGCCGGGGCCCTGGGCGTTCATGTACCGGAAGAAGGCGGTGAGGAAGGGCACGACGCGCTCGTCGCCGTCGTACTCCTGCCAGGAGCGCATCGCCTGGATCAGGGGGAGGAAGGGCCAGAAGTCCGGTCCGCCGTTCAGGGAGGTGCGCAGACGGCCGGGTCCGAAGAAGCCGTCGTCCTGTCCGGTGGCGAGGATCGCGTCCATCCAGCGGCGCACCTCGGTCAGCGCCGCGCGGTCGCGGGTGACGACGGCCAGGTCGACGTATCCGCGCAGCCAGTACGGCAGTTCCTCCCAGCCCTCCTTCTCCGGGTGGACCCAGCCGGTGGTGTCGAAGTCCAGGAAGTGGGAGATGTCGGCGTACCGCCCGCACAGTCCGTCCAGTTCCTTGCCGAGCTGGACGGCGAGCCAGCCCTTCGGGGTGACGGCCTGGGGCGGCAGTCGCAGGAAGGCGGTGGGCGCGAGCGGCGCGGCGTTCGGGGTGTAGTGGCCACCGGGCGCGGGCCCGGTGCCGGCCCCGGCGGCGGTCGCGGCGCCGGCGAAGCGCCCGCCGAGCACGAGGGCGGCCGAGGCGGCCGCGGAGGCGGAGACGAACTGTCTGCGGTTCAGGTGCATGGTGGGGGCTCCTGGGTCCTGTCGGCTCGGCAGATCTGTTCGGTGGGGTGTCGGTGGGGTGGGCGCGGTCCCGGCGCGCCCCCTTGGCCCTCGTTCCTTGCAACGTTGGAAACGGGGAATCGGCGGTATGACAGCACGGACGACGGGGGCTGTCCAGGGGTCTCGCACACGCTGTGACGGGAGGGGGCGCGGCGCGGCGGGTGGCTCTCGCGTCCCGTCGGCGAGCGGACCGCGCGGCGCTCACCCGGACGGGCGGGGCGCGGTTTCGCGGTGCGGCGGGCCGGGGAGGGTGGGCGGCATGACCCCTCTGCCGCCCTCGCCCGTGTTCTCCGTGCTCGCTTCCGGTGCCTCCCGGATGAGCCCGGCCCTCGATCCGCGTGCCGTCCTGCTCGGTGTGGCCTCCGGGATGCGCAGTCAGTTCGGGCTGGCGGGCGTGGCCCTGACCACCCGCCGTGACGAGATCTCCCCGCCCGCCTCCCTGTTCCGGGGTCCGGCCGCGAAGGCGCTGTGCGCTCTGGGGGCGCTGGGCGAGTCGGCCGCCGACAAGGCACCCGCCGCCCCGAGCCGTCTCGGCGCGAAGGGGCTGCTGCCCCGGCTCGCCTTCGGCGCCCTCGCCTGCGCGGTCGTGGCCGGCCGGGAGGGGCGCGGCCCCGATGTCCCCGTCGCCGCCGCCACAGGGGCCGCGGCGGCGCTCGGCGGGGCGCTTCTGGGGGCGGCCTGGCGCAAGGCCTTCTCGCTGTGCGGCGCCCCCGATCCGCTCGCCGCGGTGGCGGAGGACCTGAGCGCGGCCCTGCTCGTTGCCTTCGTGTGCCTGTCGGGTCCCGACGGCACGACGAACATCGCCTAAGGCGGCGTGAGCGGCCCGACCTCTCGGGACGCGGCCCGCTCACCCGTCCGTGGGACGCCTGAGCAGGTGGGCCGGGCGGGCGGTCTCCTCGCCGGACTCCGGGGTCTCCTCCTCGCCGGGCCGGGTGGGCGGCGGGGTGGACTCCCAGGGCTTGGTGGAGTCGGGGCTCGGGCTGTCCGGTGCGCTCGACTCGGGCTCGGGCGGCGGCTTCGGGGTGTGCTCCGGGGCCGGTACGGTCCGGTCGTGGCCGCCGTCGTCGCCGACCGGCCGCTCCAGGTACAGACCGTGTGCGGGGTCGGCCAGGACGAGGGCGGGCAGCGCCCGGCTCGCGGGCGTCACGGCGTGTACCCGCCCGGCGCGGTAGTCGCTCCACGCCGTGCCGCGGTGTCCGCGCAGCGCGTCGCCCCCGGGCTCGCCGAGGGGGTTGCCGCACGCGCACCGCACCCGGGGCACCCCGCGCGCGTCGACGAGGACGGCGGTGCCGGCCTGGAGAACGGCCGGGTAGGTGGTGACCTCCTGGCCGCGGTAGCCGTGGGAGGTGACGAGGGTGTCGGCGCGCAGCGTCACCGGGGTGAGGTCGTCGAGGTAGCGGTCGAGGCCGTCGGCGGCGACGCCCGAGGCGCGGGCGAAGGCGGTGGCCCGGGACCGGTCCTTGGTCAGCAGCCGCGTCTGGCGCGCGACGTCGCAACTGCCGCGCGCCGGTGTCCCGGCGTACAGGCCGGGGCTGTCCCCGGTGACCCGGGCGGCGCGGGTGTCGTCCGCCGTGGCGGTGGGCACCGGCTGCTCCGTACGGGTGAGCGGCGGCGGGGTGCCGAGCACGCTGCCGGCGGTGAAGGCGTCGGGGCCCCGGTCCGCCGCGGCCTGGAGCAGCGGGCCGCCGGCCGCGCCGAGGCTGCGCTGCTGGGTGCCGCAGGCCCCGCACACCAGGGCGAGGACGGCGAGGCCGGCACCGGCGAGCGCGGCGGGGACGGACTGGTGGCGTGAGCGCACGGCGTCCTCCTGGCGGACGGAGCGGCGCGGGGGCGGGGGCCCCCGGGCCCCCCCGCCCCCCCGGCCCGGGCGGGGGGGGGGGGGGCCGGGCCCGGGCCGGCGGGGCCGCAATATGTGTGCGCGGCCCGCCGCCCGGGCCAAACCCGGGGCGCCCCCGGCCCCCCCCCGCGGCCCCCCCCCCCCCCCCCACCGGTACGCCGCGCCCGCCGTTTACGGAGTGCGCCCGGCGCCGCGCGGCACCCGCACGCGCTCCGTACACGGCGGCGGGGCGCGTCCGGCCGTCACCGGCCCGACGCGCCCCGTGTCACCTTGGTGAAGCGGTTCGGCGGTCGGCTCACCCGAAGCCGCCGCTGCCGAAGCCACCGCTACTGTTGTCGTTCCACTTCCGCTCCTTCTGCGAGGGACTGCGCCGGTCCTGACCGGTGCCGCCGCCGTTCAGTTCGTGCGGTGTCAGCCGGGCGTCGCGCGGTGCCAGCTCGTCCGGCTCGCGCCGCTCGTCCTGCTGGCCGACCGGGCCCTCGGGTGGCATGTGCGGCTGCTCGTCCGGAAGCGGGGGTGCCGGCTGTCGCGCGCGCAGCCTGCGTCCCCAGACGAAGGCCGCGAGCAGCACGGCGACGACGACGATACCGACGAGCGGCATGATGAGAGCCGTCGTCCCGAGCGCCAGTTGCCAGTGGGTAGTGTCCATATGCTTCGGGTACCCCGTATCGCCGCAGTCATATCACTACGCAGCGCGCGTAACGGTACTTTTCGCTCCGGGTTCCGTGGCGATCGTCCCGCCGTCGCTCAGGCCGCCCGCCGGGTCACGGACGATGACCGGGAAGTCCGCCGCGGGCCGAGGCCGTCTCCGTGCCGCTGCCGGGCGCCGGGCCCGCGTCCTGTGGGCCGCCTTCCCCCCGGACGCCCCTCCATCCCCGCGTACCGCCCCGACTACGCTCGGTCGCGTGTTCACCTCCCGAGGCCCGAGCCTCCGCGAACTGACCGTGCAGGCCCTCTCCTCCGTGGAGCGGGGCTACGACCTCCTGGCCCCGAAGTTCGACGACACCCCCTTCCGCACGCCAGAACGCTGGCTCACCGCCGTCACCACGGCGCTGCGCCCGCTCGGGCCCTTCGACGCGGGTCTGGACGTGTGCACGGGGACGGGGGCGGGCCTCGACGTGCTCCGCCCGTTGTGCGCCACCAGGGTCACCGGCGTGGACTTCAGCGCCGGGATGCTGGAGCAGGCCCGGCACGCCGTCGCGGGGAGCCCCGGAGGGCCGGGACGCCCGGTAGTGGACTGGGTGCGCGCCGACGCCCTGGCCCTGCCCTTCCGGCGGGGCTACGACCTCGCCGTGAGTTTCGGCGCCTTCGGGCACTTCCTCCCGGCCGAGCGACCGCGACTGTTCACCCAGGTCAGGCAGGCCCTGCGGCCCGGCGGGATGTTCGCCTTCCCGCTGGCGGCCCCGCCCCGGCCGCGCAGCGCCGCCTACTGGGCCACCTCCGGCTTCGACGCGGCGATGCGGGTACGCAATCTCGTCCGCCGTCCGGCGTTCGTCATGTACTACCGCACCTGGCCGCTCGGCGCGGTGCGCGACGACCTTCTGCGCGCCGGCTTCGAGGTGCGGCTGCTGCCGCTCAAGGAGTTCGGCCGGCGCCCCGACGGCAGCCCGCGCTGCCGTCTCGTGGTCGCCCAGCGCTTCTAGGGGCTGGCTGACGACCCCGTCGTCACCCGGAGAGCGGCCGCGCGGTGTCACGTGCGCGCTCCCGGGGTGCCGGGCGCGGGCCCTCCTTTATCGGACGTCGGGTCTTCGCCCGGTGCTGCGAGAGGGCGTACACGGCGTCGCGCGGCAGACGGGGAATGGTCGGCCAGGCCCTGGGGTCCGGAGCGGGTCCGGCTTCCCGGACCGGCGCCGCGCGATCCCGTCAGTGGGCCGGCGCCGACTCGGCGGTCTTCTTGCGGGCGCGGTAGGCGGCCGCCTTGATCTTGTTCCCACAGGACTCCATGCCGCACCACTGCCGACGCATACCGCGCGAGCGGTCGATGTAGACCCGCGTGCACTCGGGGTTGCCGCACTCCTTGAGGAGGGGCACGTCAGGCCCGCTCAGTACCTCCACGGCCTCCCGGGCCACGGTGGCGAGAGCCTCTTCCTGAGTCGCCGCCGTCCACCGTCCCGCGCGGGTGAGCTGCGGGGCCGCGGCCGGCTTGCGCGCGGCGTCGTTCAGCGCGGCCAGGGCCGCTTCGCCGAACTCCTCGCCGAGGCGGCGCGCGGTGACCAGCTCGTACACGGCCTCCCGCACGGACGTCGCCAGCTCGACATCGCTCTGTCCGGCGGGGGAGACCGAGTCGACCACACCCGACTCCAGGTACCAGGCGTCGAGGCGGTCGGGGCTCGCGAACATCTCGAACCGCGTGGAACGGCGCGCCCTGAGGGTGGCCGCGAAGTCGAGGGCCGGGTTTCCGCAGACGAAGACATGATGCAGGTTCACGATCACCATCCTGACAGGTGACCAAAGGGCACGCAAGAGTCCGTCACCGAACCGAACGGTGACGCGCACGCTCGTGGGGGCCTCGTGTGACCGACGCGCGCACCGAACCGTCGCCGCGCTCAGTATGGCGGACGCCTCGCGGGGGCGACGGTGAAGGAGGGGGCGTGCTGTCGACGTACTCGCCCGGGAGCGACGCGCCACCGCGGGCGGCCGTCACTCCGTGCCTGAGGCGGCTCCTCGGGTCGCCTCCTCCTCTCCTACCGCGTCCTGCCCAGCGCCGCTCCCAGCGCTCCCGCTCCGCACGCTTGTGCGCCAGGTACGCGCTGTAGGCACCGCCGAAGCGCACCGGTCCGTCCACGGCCGGATCGAGATCGACGAGATCGGTGCACGCCGCGTCGAGGAAGGCCCGGTCGTGGCTGGCCACCACCACGACCCCGCGCAGGGCGCGCACCTGTTCCTCCACGAAGGCGGCGGCGCCGTCGTCGAGGTGGTTGGTCGGCTCGTCCAGCAGGAGCGCCGCGGGCCGCCGGACCAGCAGCGCCGCCAGCGCCAGACGGCCGCGCCGGCCGCCTGACAGCGAGCCCAGCGCGCGCCCCGGCTCCAGAGTCCCGAGGCCGAGCCCCTCCAGCGTGATCGCGGCCCGCCGGTCGGCGTCCCAGACCCGGCGGTCCCCGAGCGTGCGGACGAATCGCGGGCGAGCAGGGCAGCGGGCTGGGACATGGTGAACGGTCCGTCCGGCGTGATCGGTTCTGGGCCCGCCGGGCTACGAGCCTCGACGCGGGCCAGGGCACCCGCCGGCGGATCACACCTCGGGCGCCCCCGTCTCCTCCAGCCCTCCGTCGGCCAGCCGCAGCCACCGGTCGACCCCGATCCTGGCGAGGAACCGTTCGTCGTGGCTGACGACGAGGAACGCCCCCCGGTACGACCCCAGGGCGCTCTCCAGCTGACCGGCGCTGATCAGGTCCAGGTTGTTGGTCGGCTCGTCCAGGAGCAGTAGATGGGGGGCCGGTTCGGCGCACAGGACGCAGGCCAGAGTGGCCCGCAGCCGCTCCCCGCCGGACAGGACGCCCACGGGGAGGTGGGCGCGCGCACCCCGGAAGAGGAACCGCGCGAGCAGGTTCAGCCGCTCCGCCTCCGGCCGCTGTGGAGCGAAGGCCGCGAAGTTCTCGGCCACCGTACGGTCCGGATCCAGGAGGTCGAGGCGCTGGGAGAGGTAGGCGAGGCGCCCGTCGGCCCGCTTGATCTCCCCGCTGTCCGCGGGCAGGTCGCCGGTGATCAGGCGCAGCAACGTGGTCTTGCCGGAGCCGTTGGGCCCGGTCAGCGCGATGCGCTCGGGGCCGCGGATCGTCAGGCCGACACCCCCCTCGCGGAACTGCGGGCGCCCGGCGTGCCGGGCCTGGAGACCCTCGCCGAGGAACAGGTTGCGTCCCGCGGGTACGTCGGTCTCCGGGAGGTCGAGGGTGAGGCGCTGTTCGTCACGCACCGCCCGGCCGGCCTCGTCCAGCCGGGCCTTCGCCTCGCCGACCCGGGAGGAGTGCGTCTGGCCCGCGCGGCCCGCGGACTCCTGGGCGCCCCGCTTCATGTTCCCGGCGAAGATACGCGGCAGACCGGCGCTCTTCAGGTTGCGGGCGGCGTTGCTCGCGCGGCGCTCGGCCCGCTCCCGGGCCTGCTGCATCTCCCGCTTCTCCCGCTTCAGCTCCTGCTCCGCGTTGCGGACGTTCTTCTCGGCCACCTCCTGCCCGGCCCGCACCGCCTCCTGGTAGGCGGTGAAATCGCCGCCGTACAGGCGCAGTTCGCCCCGGTCGAGCTCCGCGACACGTTCCACGCGGTCCAGCAGGGCGCGGTCGTGGCTGACCAGGAGCAGAGAGCCCTTCCAGTCGTCCAGCACGGCGTAGAGCCGGTGGCGGGCGTCGGCGTCGAGGTTGTTGGTCGGTTCGTCCAGGAGCAGGATGTCGGGCTGTTTCAGCAACTGGGCGGCGAGGCCGAGCGAGACGACCTGGCCACCGCTGAGCGTCCCCAGGCTCCGGTCGAGCGCGACTTTGGCCAGACCCAGGCGGTCCAGCTGGGCGCGGGTGCGCTCCTCGACGTCCCAGTCGTCACCGATGGTCGCGAAGTGCTCCTCGCCGACGTCCCCGGACTCGACGGCGTCCAGGGCGCGGATCACCTCGGCGACCCCCAGCACCTCGGCGACGGTGAGGTCCGCGGTCAGCGGGAGGCTCTGCGGAAGGTAGCCGAGTGCGCCGGCCACCGACACGGAGCCGGCGGTGGGCCGCAGTTCACCGGCGATCAGCCTGAGCAGGGTGCTCTTGCCGGAGCCGTTGGGCGCGACGAGCCCCGTACGGCCGTCGGCCACGGTGAAGGACAGGTCCTCGAAGACAGGTGTGTCGTCGGGCCAGGAGAAGGAAAGGTTCGAGCAGACGACAGCGGCGTCGGACATGAAGACAACCTCAGGGGTACTGAGGGCACCAGCGATCCACGAGTGCCCTCAACAGACAGGCGGAAAGGGAACGACTACGTGGCCACGGGCGGCGGTGCTGTCACTGCACGCGCGCCGGTGGCCGGTCACATCCGGGTATCACCCGGAGATGTCGTCGTCACCCACCATGTCCGGTCTCCTCAACAGACGATGAAGGTCGCCAAAAGCCTACCAGTTACCAGTCCCGCGCTCCTGGTGGTCGCCCTCCGTGACGGGTGCCCGCGGTGTGCGTCCGGACGCACGGCGGCGGGGCGCCGGCCCGCCGGGCGGCCTGTCCGCGCGCCCTACGCGCGCACCCGCGTCCGGAGGTGCGCGATGCCCTCGTCCAGGGCTGCCTCCAGGTGGGTGAGGCTGCCGGTGGAGAGGAACAGCAGGACCCCGCCCTGGACGCCGGCCAGGAGGGCGGCGGCGCAGCGGTCGGCGTCCAGCGCCCGGTCCACCTCGCCGACGGACTGCATGTGCCGGATGCCGCGAGCGAGCTGGCCCTGCCACTGTCCGGTCAGGGCACCGACGACGGCGCGTACCCCGGGGGTCGCCCTGCTCAGCTGCGCCATCGCGGTGTTGAGCGGACAGTTCAGGCCCTGAGCGCGGTAGCGGGCCACCACCTTGTCCCGCCAGGCCTGCCACGCCGGCCAGGAGGTGAGCGCGCCCAGCTCCGGCTGCTGGTCGCTGAGCACCCGGTCCGCCTCAAGACGCGCGACCTCCAGGAGCAACTGCTCCTTTCCGTCGGGGAAGTAGTGGAAGAGCTGACTCTTACTGGTCGCCGTGCGGTCCATGACGTCCTCCAGTCGCACGGTGAACGTCCCGTTCTCGCGCATCTCCGCCGCGGCCCCCTCGACGATGCGCTGTCTGGTCGCCGTGCCCTTGCGGGTCAACGTCATGTGGTCCTCCTCGGTCGCACGAGCCCTCCAGTGAAGTGTGCCGCGTGCGGAGTGTGTGCCGCGGGACCGCACAAGATCAGCGGCTACGGCTCACGGAACCAGCAGCAGCTTGCCGGTGGTCGCGCGGGACTCGATGTCGGCGTGCGCCCGTGCCGCGTCCGCGAGCGGGTAGCGGCCTCCCACGCGCGGTACGAGCCGTCCCTCGCGCACCAGATCGAAGACCTCCCCGGTCCGCGCGACCAGCGCCTCCCTGGTGGGCACGTGGTGCTGCACCACGGGGTACGACAACAGGATGCTGTTCGGCAGATCGGTCACCGCGAAGGACGGGACGCCCATGAAGGGGCCGTAGTAGGCGTGCACCCCGTGCGGACGCAGGGCGAGCTGCGAGGAACGGAAGGTCGCGGAGCCGCCGCCGTCGTACACGACGTGCGCGCCCTCGCCGCCGGTCAGCTCCCGCACCCGGTCCTCGAAGCCGCCGCCCGAGGAGACCAGGACGTGATCGGCGCCCGCCTCCTCGGCGACCGCCACCTTCTCCTCGCGTGAGACCAGACCGATCACGTGCCCGCCCCGCGCCTTGATCATCTGCGTCAGCGTGAGCCCCACGCCGCCGGCCGCCGCGTGCACCACCGCGGTGTCCCCGGGCCGCACCGCGTAGGTCTCGGTGGTGAAGTGATGCGCCGTCAGGCCCTGCATCATGACGGCGGCCGCGGTCTCGTCCGGAACGTCGTCGGGCACCCGCACCACGGAGCGCGCGGGGAGGGCGAGCAGATCGGCGTAGCTGCCCGGGTGGTAGAACCAGGCCACCCGGTCGCCGACGTCCAGACCGTCCACGTCGGGGCCGAGGGCGGTCACCCGTCCCGTGCCCTCGACGCCGAGAGCGGTCGGCGCGGCCCAGCCGGGGCCGCCCACCTTGCGGGCGCCCACGTCCATGTAGTTCACCCCGGCGACCGCGAGCCGCACGAGGACCTCCCCGGGGCCCGGCGTGGGATCGGGGAACTCGGTCCAGGTCATGACCTCGGGGCCGCCGTGACGGGTGATGTGGATCGCGTGCATGGGAGACGCCTTTCCGGGACTTCGGCTCGCTCGGGCCCGGCTTCGGTCCGCCTGGCGTTGAGCCGTGATGTGCACGGTAGGGAAGAGAAAATGGACCCGCGAGTCCAAGGAAGAGGTGGCGCAGTGGCCCGAAGCGCAGGAGGGGCCTGCCCGGCGCGAGGGGGCGTTACGGAGAGTGGCCGGCGGCCAGGGGAGCGTTGTCGCGGCGACGTCAGGGGCGGTCCGGCCCGGTGGTGGGGGCTTTCGCGTCGGCGGGCCTGACCGGCCGAGCGCTTCCCCGGCCGGTCGGCCCCGGCACTTCGCCGATGGACGGGGGGTGGGGACGGCTCCCTCGTCCAGGCGTCGGACCGGGCACCGTGAGCGACGCCGTTCGTGACGGCGGGGCGGTTGCGGTTGCGGGCCCGGTGCCGGCTGTGCGGCCGGGAGGCCGGGAGCGGGGGAGTGGACGGCGGTGGCCGGAGGCCACGGGCCGTGCGCTGGTGGCGGTCAAGCGAGCACGGCAGCCGTGGTGGTCATGGCGGGCGCGGCGGCTCTCGGCGCGTACGCCTGGGGCGTGACGTGGGGTCCCGCGTCCGGGACCCGAACCGGAGGGGCTACGACGGAGCCGGTGCCCGGCCGGACGCGTCCCGCCGTCCTTCTGAGCCTGCGGCGGTCCGCGTCCTCGCTCCGGAGCCTGCGGCGGTCTGCGTCCTCGCTCCGGCACGGAGCCCCTCCCGGAACGCGGCGCGTCCGGCTCAGGTCACCGCCCCGGGCCGCGTTCGGCGAGCGAGGTGGCCAGGCTGTCGGCGAAGGCGATGATCCGGTCGAGCAGCGGTCCGCCGCGCGCCAGGCGGAACCCGTGCCGACGGGCGTGGAAGGACGCCTGGACGGCGTGCAACTGCGCCCAGCGCCGGGCACGTTCACGATCGACCCCGGCCGACTCGGTGAAGACGTCCAGGGCGCGGCGGACGGCCCGCCCCAGATCGTCCTTCTCCAGGTCCAGGAACGCCAGGGCCCGCGCCTTGAGCAGGGTCCCGCAGTCGTAGGCGGGATCACCCGCGTACCCCTTCGGGTCCACGGCCAGCCACGGCTCACGGTCGGCCCGCAGGATGTTCCGCGCGTGCACATCGCCGTGAACCATCAGGTCCGGTTGCTCGCGGCCGAGTTCGCGGACCGTCGCGAGCGCCGCGCCCACCGCCCGGGAGGACAACGCGTGCGGCAACTCCTCGGCGTCCGCGCGCAGCTCCCGTTCCCACTCCCCGGCGCGCTCCCGGAGCCTGGGCAGCCCCGGCGGGGCCGCGACGGCCAGTCGGCGACTGATGCGCCCCGCGGCCGACATCACCTCGTCGTGGTCCCCGACCTCGGCGAGGGTCGAGGACCGCGCCCACTCCAGGAGCATGGCGAAGCGCGTGTCGTCCCTCTCGTGCAGCAGAACGGCTCCCCGGCCGCTCCACACGGCGAAGGCGTCGGGTTCGTGGACGTTGCCGGGATGGGGGAAGGACACCTTCAGTACGGCGGGCTCCCCGGCCGCTCTCCGCCGGACCGGGACCACGAGTCCCACGCCGCCGTGCGTCACCTCACCGTCCGGCACGCAGCGCCAGCGCTCCAGCAACTCGTCTACCAGGAACGGAAGTTCGGTGAGCCAGGCGGAGCCGGCCGCTCCCTCGCGCCCGACGGTGGCGAGCGCGAACGCCTCCGGTGTCCTGATCATCCCGGCACCCTACGCGCAGTGGGCCCGTGGGGTGGCCGAAGGGCGGGACAGGTCCGCGTCGCCTTCGCCCGCCGTCTGATCGGCCGTCGGTGCCGGGGGCGCGCGTTCGCCGCCGGCAGGAGGACTCCCGCGGCCTTGCTGATCATGTGTAAGGCGCATCGGGCGGACAGCACGGCTGACTACACGTTAGTCTTTCGAAAAGACGCATGATCGAACTTCTTTGTGTACTCAACCCGGACTTGATTGTCGGAACTTGAGAGCAAAGTGCAAGCTTCGCACTGGACCGCCCCTCTTGTCGCGACCGAGGACTTCCCGCCATGACTGCCCCCACGCTCACCTCCTCGCGTGAACGACCCGTCTCCCGCGACATGTTGATCGTCGCGGCGCCCGTGACCCTGGTGGCCGTACTCGCCGTGGTCGCGGCCGCCGCTGCCGCCCCGGCGACCGCACGTCCCGCGGTCCTGTGGTGCTCCGGAGTGGGAGCCGTCCTGCTGATCACCGCCGTCTGCGTGGCGCGCCACGCGCTGCTGCGCGGCCGCGCCTCCCGCCTCCGCGCCGAGGAGTCCCGCGTCGAGAACGAGCGCCTGCGCGCGGAACTGGGCGCTCAGGAGCAGCGGTTGCGGCAGGAGGCGGCGCGCGAGACCGAACGGATCTCGGCAAAGGCCGAGAGCGCCGGGCGCCGTGGCGCCGCCGAACTCGCCCGCCTCACCGGCGAGAACACGCGGCTGGCCGAGACCGCCCGGCAGGCCGTCACCGAGCGGGCCGCCGCCCTCGCCGCCACCGCCAACGCCGCCGCCCGCATGCAGGCCCTGGCCAGCGGCATGCTCGCCGACCTGCGCGGGATGGAGGAGAAACACGGGGACGAGGAAGTCCTCGCCGACCTCCTCCACCTCGACCACCGTACGGCTCAGGCAGGCCGCCTGGCCGACTCCGTCGCCGTCCTCGCGGGCGCGCGCTCGGGCCGCCGCTGGGCCAGGCCCATCGGCATGGAGTCGGTGCTGCGCGGTGCGATGGGGCGCATCAGCGGCTACCAGCGGGTCCGGCTCCACTCCCTCAGCGACTCGGCCGTGGCCGGGCACGCGGCCGAGGGCGTCATGCACGTCCTGGCCGAACTCCTGGACAACGCGGCGAACTTCTCCCCGCCTACCTCCGAGGTGCACGTCTACGTGGAGGAGGTGCCAGCGGGCGTCCTCGTCTCCATCGAGGACAGCGGTCTCGTCATGGGCGAGGTCCAGCTGCGCCGGGCCGAGCGCGCCGTGGCCGGTGACGTCGGCGGGCTCGGCGGTCTCAGCGGCACCCGGCTCGGTCTCGCGGTCGTCGGACGGCTCGCGCTCAAACACGGCCTGAAGGTCTCGTTCCGGCCCTCCGCCCGCGGAGGCACCGGGGTCCTCGTCCTCGTACCGAGAGAGATCCTCGCCACGGCGACACCCGCTCAGCCGCCCGTCGGGGCGCCCGCGGTGCCCGAACGGCACGACGGCGCGGTCCGGACCCCGCAGACGGAGGCCCCGGCACGGGAAGAGGACGCGGACGACAACGCCACCGCCCGCACGGCCGCCGCGGCGGAGCCCGGCGAGCCCGCCGCACCGGCCGCGGGCGCCGCCGGTGGACTGCCGCGCCGCCGCCGGGGCCGCACCTTCGCCGCGGCCGAACGGGCCAGGGCGCAGGAGACCACGGCCGCCCGTCCCGGTCCGGCCACCAAGGACCCGGCCGCCAGAGCCAACCGGTTCAGCAGCTTCCGCGCGGCCGTACGCGGCGACCACCCCACCGCCCCGGCGCCCACCGACACCGCCGGGCGGCCCAGATCCCCCGAGCCCGGCCACGACGCCACCTAGGACCGACGTACCGCACCACCGACCCGCCCGCAGTCCCTCCCCCTGGCCCGCCACTCCCGGCCCCCGATCGCCCACACCCCGGAAGGCACTCCACCAGATGACCGGCACCACCACCGACGACCAGCTGTCCTGGCTCATTGAGGGACTGCTGGAGCGCACCCCCGGCGCCCGCCACGCCCTCGTCCTGTCCCGGGACGGGCTCAAGCTGTGCCGTACCCCGGAACTCTCGGTCGACCAGGCCGACCAGCTCGCCGCGATCGCCGCCGGCATCCAGTCCCTCTCGCACGGCGCCTCCGTCGAATTCGGCGACGGCACCGGCGGCGTCCGCTCGGCGATGGCCGAGTTCTACGGCGGGGTGCTGTTCATCGTGGAGGCCGGTGAGGGCGCGCACCTCGCCGTGGTCGCGACCGAGGAGGCCGACGCGGGGCTCGTGGGACACCACATGAACGAACTCGTGGAGCAACTCGGCGAGCACCTGCGCGCCGATCCTCGTTCGTCATGAGGCGCCCGGGGCGCGACGACGCACCCGACCGGCTCTACACCCTCACCGGAGGACGCAGCCGCAGCGGCCACGGCTCCCCGTTCGACCTCGTGACGCTCGTGGTCGCCGAGTCCGAACCGGTGCCGGGCATGCAGTCGGAGCTGGTCACGATCCTGCGGCTGGCCGAACGCCCGGTCGCCGTCGTCGAACTGGCCGCCGAACTGCGACTGCCGGTGAGCATCACCCGGGTGCTGCTCACCGACCTCCTCGACCAAGGCCGCGTCAGTGCCCGGCACCCGCGCACGGCCACGCCCGCCGGTCTCCTTGACCCGAACCTCCTGGAACAGGTGCTCGTTGGACTCCGCAATCTCTGACGCCCCCACCCCGCCCCGCACCCCCCTGGGTGCCTCCGCCGACAACGGTCTCAAGATCGTCGTCGTGGGCGGTTTCGGCGTCGGCAAGACGACCATGGTCCGTTCGGTGAGCGAGATCCGGCCGCTCAACACCGAGGAGACGATGACAAGGGCCGGAGAGTCGGTCGACGACGTTAGCGGGGTGCGCGACAAGGTCGCGACCACCGTCGCCTTCGACTTCGGCCGCATCACCCTCGACGAACACAACGTCCTCTACCTGTTCGGCGCGCCCGGACAGGAACGCTTCTGGTTCCTGTGGGACCGCCTGTTCTCCGGCACGCTCGGCGCCGTCGTCCTCGTCGACACCCGCCGCATCGACGAGTCCTGGTACGCCATCGACCGCCTGGAACACCACGGCACGCCCTTCGTCGTGGCCTGCAACGACTTCGGCGGGCCCGCCCACACCCCCGCCGAGGTCCGCGCCGCCCTCGACCTCGACCCGCGCGTGCCCCTGCTGAGCTGCGACGCACGCTCCCGCGAATCCAGCAAACAGGTACTGATCGGACTCGTCGAGCACCTCCGGGACCACCTGCGCGAACGGTCCGACCTCTCGTACCCGAGTGAGCCGCCCGGCACCGAAGCCGCCCGGGAGGCCCCCGGACTCTCGCCCCGCACCGGCCGGACCGGCCATCTGGAGGAGCTGCCCCGGTGAACACCGACCCCGTGCCCCTGAGCGGAGCCGGCTTCCAGCGCGAGCCCGCCGAACTGTACCGGCGTATGCGGCAGGACCACGGCTCCGTCGTGCCCGTCCTGCTCGACGGCGACGTCCCGGCCTGGCTGGTCGTCGGCTACCGCGAACTGCATCAGGTCACCGGCGACCCGGTGACCTTCAGCCGCGACTCCGACCTGTGGAACCAGTGGGACACGCTGCCCGACGACTGGCCGCTGCTGCCCATGATCGGCCGCAAGCAGCCGTCGATCCTGTACACCGTGGGCGAGCGCCACCGCGTACGCGCCGCCATGATCAGCGACGCCCTGGAGGCCGTCAGCGCCCACGAACTGCGCGCCCTGGCCGAGCGTTTCGCGGACGAACTCCTCGACGCGGTCTGCGGCAGGGGAGCGGCCGACCTCATCGCCCAGTACGCCATGCTGCTGCCGGTACGGGTACTGGCCCGGCTCTACGGTTTCTCCGAGGAGGAGGGCCCCGCCCTGGTCACCGCGCTCAACGACATGATCGACGGCCAGGAACGCGCGATCGCCGGGCAGCGCCACCTGGGCGTGTCGATGGCCCGGCTGCTCGCCGAACGCGCCGCCGCGCCCGCCGACGACGTGGCCTCCCGGATGCTCGCGGCCGAGGGCGGCTTCACCCACGAGGAGATCGCCCAGGACCTCATGGTCATGCTGGCGGCGGGCCACCAGCCCACCGCCGACTGGATCGGCAACTCCCTGCGGCTCATGCTGACCGACGACCGGTTCGCGGCCTCCCTGTTCGGCGGACGCGACAGCGTGGCCGCCGCCATGAACGAGGTGCTGTGGGAGGACACGCCCACCCAGAACGTCGCCGGCCGCTGGGCCACCCGCGACGTCCGCCTCGGCGGCCGGGCCCTGCGCGCCGGGGACCTCGTCCTGCTCGGGCTCCAGGGGGCCAACGACGACCCGCAGATACGTACCCACGGCTCCGCGCTCACCGGCGGCAACAACGCCCACTTCTCCTTCGGCCACGGTGAGCACCGCTGCCCCTTCCCCGCGCAGGAGATCGCCGAGGTCATCGCCCGTACCGGTATCGAGGTGGTCCTCGACCGGCTGCCCGACATCGACCTCGCGGCCCCCGCCGCCTCGCTGACCCGTCGGCCCTCGCCCTGGCTGCGCGGTCTGACGGAGCTGCCCGTGCAGTTCACCCCGATCCCGCCCCGTGGAGGTACGCCGCAATGACCATCGACCAGGAGCAGGCGAGAATCCCGCTCGACCCCTTCGTCACCGACCTGGACGCCGAGACCGAACGGCTCATCGCGGCGGGCCCCCTCGTCCCGGTCGAGCTGCCCGGCGGCGTACCCGTGTGGGCGGTCACGCACCACGCCGAGGCCCGCCAACTGCTCACCGATCCGCGCGTGGTCAAGGACATCAACGCGTGGGGTGCCTGGCAGCGCGGCGAGATCCCCGCCGACTGGCCGCTCATCGGACTGGCCAACCCGGGCCGCTCCATGCTCACCGTGGACGGTGCCGACCACCGGCGGCTGCGCACCCTGGTCGCCCAGGCGCTGACCCCCCGCCGGGTGGAGCGCATGCGGGAGCGGATCACCGAGCTGACACACGGGCTGCTGGACCGGCTGCCCGAGGGCACCGACGTGGTCGACCTGAAGGCCGCCTTCGCCTACCCGTTGCCGATGTACGTGATCGCCGACCTCATGGGCATCGACGAGGCGCTGCTGCCCCGGCTCAAGGTGCTGTTCGAGAAGTTCTTCTCGACCCAGACCCCGCCGCAGGAGGTTCTCGCCACACTCACCGAACTCGCCGAGATGATGACCCGGACGGTGGCCGAGAAGCGTGTCACTCCCGGCGACGACCTCACCAGCGCGCTCATCGCCGCCAGTGACGGCGAGGACCGGCTCACCGACGCCGAGATCGTCTCGACCCTCCAGCTGATGGTGGCCGCCGGCCACGAGACGACGATCTCCCTCATCGTCAACGCCGTGGTCAACCTCGCCGCCCACCCCGAACAGCGCGCCCAGGTCCTGGCCGGGGAGGCGGACTGGTCCGCTGTCGTCGAGGAGACCCTGCGCTTCTCCACACCCACCTCGCACGTCCTGATCCGCTTCGCCACGCAGGACATACCGGTGGGCGACCGGGTGCTGCCCGCGGGTGACGCGCTCATCGTGTCCTACAGCGCCATCGGACGGGACGAGGGCGCGCACGGCCCCACCGCGGGGGAGTTCGACATCAACCGGTCCTCGAAGACCCGGCACATCTCCTTCGGCCACGGCCCGCACGTCTGCCCCGGTGCGGCGCTCTCGCGACTGGAGGCGGGGGTGGCGCTGCCCGCGCTGTACGAGCGCTTCCCCTCCCTCGACCTGGCGGTCGCACCGTCCGAGCTGCGGCACAAGCCCGTGGTCACACAGAAGGACCTCTACGAGCTGCCGGTGCGCCTGACGAAGGACTGACCGGGCCGGGCGGCGCCCGTCGGCCGTCGATCGCGGCAGGCGCCGGGCGGCGCGGACCACGACCGGCGTCCGGCCGGGCGTCGTCCGTGCCCGCCGGAACCGCCGGCCGTCCTCGGCCCGTTCGGGGGCCCTGCCCCTGCCCCTGCCCCCGCCGCGGCTCACCAGGCGGCCGGTCCGGCCGGCACGTGTGGGCGGCGCCTCGTGTGTCGAGCGGCCTGCGCGGACTCCGGCCCCGGGCCGGAGACGAAGCGACCGGAGGGACCGCGGGCCCCGGACCGCCCCCGTACCGGCGGGGCGGTCCGGGGGAGGGGCTTCCGCCGGCCGCTCAGGCGCTCACGCGCTCAACATCCCTTCATCGAAGAGATCGAATTGTCGTAGGGATAACTGAGGGTGTTCCAGGTGTAGTTGTCCTGGAACACGCCCTGGATTCCCTTGAACCCGTTGTCGGTCCACACGCAGGCGGTCTGGCCGCTGTAGTTCTGCATGGACGAAATCGCGTCCTGGAAGTCGTACGGACCGCCCAGGTCCTTGAGCATGTCCCGGATCGTCGGGACGCCACTGCCGCCGAACCACTGGCAGGGGCCCGACAGGTAGGCGTTCGCACAGAATTGCAGATACCGGTCCTGCGGGGCCGCGGAGGCCGCGGGCGCCAGGGAGAGCGCGAGCGTGCCCGCCACCGTCGCCGCGCCCGTGCCGGCCACGAGCTTTCTGATTGCGTTCATGGGTCTTCGCCAGTCCGTTCGTTTTTCCGAGTCGGTGACGGCGATATGTATGCCGTCGGGAGCCGCAGCGCTGGACTGTGGGGATCATCGCCTCGTGCCGGGCGCGGCACAAGCACTCGCGGCCTCAACGAATTGACCGCGAAAAAGGTTCAGTCCGTGTGCGGCGGACGGTTCGGCCGGCATCGGGTGAGTGGTGTGCCCCACGGCTCGGCCTGTCGCGAGAACATCCCCGGCTCCTCGGCCGTGACGGCCGTGTCCTGTTGCGGGCCGCGGTGACCAGGAGAAGCCCCCCAAGGGTGATAAGAATACTAATTAACTCACATTGGCGACGGTGGTGCCGCTTCGTATTCCTGAGCGGCTCGACTTCCGGTTCACTGGTGTCGAGGAAGTTTGCGATCCTCCCCGAAAGAGTGCAGATCCAGGCCGACGGCGAGGATTGAAGCCGTCGTCACAGGAAAAGAATCAACCGAGTCGGCGCGGCTCCGTGTGAATACGGATTCGGTCGTCGAGGTACGAACACCCATCCCCCCGCGTCTCGGACGGCCGATCCGCCGCCGTTTTCCACGTCTCCCCACATTCCCACCGGCCCGAGCCGGTCAGGTGTCCCCCGCGGGAATTCCGTGTCGATCCACACATTCTCCCCTGCGCCGTTGCCCGCATTTAAGGAGCTGCACGGATGCGCGAAAACAAACGTAAAGGTGAGGGCATCGGCGCATCCGGCGAAGCCGAAGCGGCCGGAAAGACCGGAACGCCCGGGGGTCTCGCCGACCGGCAGGGCCCGGTGCGGAAATCCGGTGCCGCGTTCCTCAGGGAGCTGCTCCGCGTCGCGGCCTACCCCTTGCTCCTCGCCGTCACCGTTGCGGTGGCGGCGGGCGCTCTGGTGCGGCACTGGGAACCCAGCCGGGTCAGTCCGCTGTTCCTGGTGGGCACGCTCCTCTACCTGACCGCCCTCGAACGGCTCATCCCGTACGAGCCGCGATGGCACCCCAGCCGGCGGGAGTGGCGCTGGTACGGCGCCTACTTCCTCATGACCATGGTCGGCAGCGCCTTCGCGCAGTTCCTGGTGACCAGTGGGGTCGGGCTGCTGTCCCCGAAGGAGCCGGTGCTGCCGCTGGGGGCGGAGATCCCGGCGGCACTGCTGAGCGGATCACTCGTCAGCTACGCGGTGCACCGCCTGGGGCACACCAACCCGCTGCTGTGGCGGCTGCACGGCGTGCACCACGTCCCGCAGAAGGTCAACGTCGCCAACAACGGCGTCAACCACGTCCTCGACATCGTCCTCGCGCAGGGACTGGTCCAACTCGTCCTGGTACTCGTGGCGTTCTCCCGCGAGTCGGTGCTCGCCGCGGGGTTGTTCGTGGCGGCCCAGGGCTACTTCGTGCACGCCAACATCGATGTGCGCATCGGCCGCCTCAACCACCTGCTGGCCAGCCCGGAACAGCACCGCCTGCACCACAGCACCGACCTGTCCGAAGCGGGCCACTACGGCTCCGACCTGTCCTGCTGGGACCACCTCTTCGGGAGCTTCACCTGGCGACCGGGGCGGGCACCCGAGGCGGTCGGGCTCAGTGATCCCACGTCGTTCCCCGAGACCGGCGAGTTTCTCGCGAGTCTCCTCCATCCCTGGCGCAGCGCGAAGCGCGGCGGGCACGGGACCACCTGAACCGGCTCCCCGTCCCGCCCCGCGGACCGCAGGGGCTGCCCCGTGGCAGCTCCACCACCTGAGGAGTGTGTGAACTTGGCAGAGGCGATCAACGAAGCGGCGACCGGAAAGATCGCGATCATCGGGATCGGCTGCCGCCTGCCCGGCGGAGCGACGGACCACCGCGGCTTCTGGCAGAATCTGGTGAGCGGCAAGGACTGCGTGACGCCCACCCCGCCGGACCGCTACGACGTCACCACTCTCGGCAGCCGCCACCGCGACAAGCCCGGCCGGCTGGTGGGTGGCCGGGGCGGGTACATCGACGGCTTCGACGAGTTCGAGCCCGCCTTCTTCGGCATCAGCCCGCGCGAGGCCGACCACATGGACCCCCAGCAGCGCAAACTCCTGGAGGTCGCGTGGGAGGCGCTGGAGGACGGCGGCCAGCGGCCCGCCGACCTCGCGGGCAGCAACACGGGTGTGTACGTGGGCGCGTTCACCCTCGACTACAAGATCCTGCAGTTCGCCGACCTCGGCTTCGAGACGCTCGCCGCCCACACCGCGACCGGCACCATGATGACGATGGTGTCCAACCGGATCTCGCACTGCTTCGACTTCCGCGGCCCCAGCCTCACCGTCGACACGGCCTGCTCCTCCTCGCTCGTGACGGTCCACCTCGCCTGCCAGAGCCTGAGGAGGGGCGAGAGCGACCTCGCCCTCGCCGGGGGCGTCCTGCTGCACATGACGCCCCAGTACACGATCGCCGAGACCAAGGGCGGCTTCCTCTCGCCCGGCGGCCGCTCGCGCACCTTCGACGCGGCCGCCGACGGGTACGTACGCGCCGAAGGGGTCGGCCTGGTCGCGCTCAAGCGCCTGGAGGACGCGCTGGCCGACGGGGACCCGGTCCACGCCGTGATCCTCGCGAGCGGAGTGAACCAGGACGGCCGGACCAACGGCATCACCGTGCCCAGCGCCGAGGCGCAGATCTCCCTCGTGGGACAGGTGTGCGCCGAGGCCGGGATCACGCCGGGCGACCTCCAGTACATGGAGGCGCACGGCACCTCGACCCCGGTCGGCGACCCGATCGAGGCCAACGCCCTGGCCAGAGTGCTCGCCGTCGGGCGGGCCCCCGGCGCCCCCTGCTACGTCGGTTCGGTGAAGACCAACATCGGGCACACGGAGTCGGCGGCCGGGATCGCCGGACTCATCAAGACCAGCCTGGCCCTCGAACACCGCCAGATCCCACCGCACATCAACCTCGAACAGCTCAACCCGGCGATCGACCGCACCGGCGCCCCGTACGAGATCCCCACGCGCCTCACCGACTGGCCCGCGCACGAGGGGCCCGCGCGGGCTGGGGTGAACTCCTTCGGCTTCGGCGGCACCAACGCCCACGTCCTCCTGGAGGAGGCCCCCGCACGCGCGGCGAGCCCCGCGCCCGGGAGCACCGAGGAGGCGGGGCGGCGCGCGTGGAGCATCCTTCCGCTGACCGCGCGCCACCCGGACGCGCTGACCGAGACGGCGGAGAACATCCGCGCCGAACTCACCGCGCGGCACGGGCCCGCCCCGGCGCTCGCCGACCTCGGACACACCCTCGCCCGACGGCGTCAGCACCTGGAGAACCGTCTCTCCGTCGTCTACTCCACACGGGAGTCCCTGGAGGAAGGGCTGTCCGCCTACCTGAGCGGCGAGCCGCACCCCCGCGTCGTGCGGGGACACGTGCTCGACGCCGCGCAGCGACGCCTGGTCTGGGTCTTCACCGGCATGGGCCCCCAGTGGTGGGGCATGGGCCGCGGACTGCTGGAGAGCGAACCGGTGTTCCGCGAGACGATCCTCGCGTGCGACCGCGAGATCCGCCGGATCGCCGGCTGGTCGCTCCTGGAGGAGATGACCGCCGACGCCGACAGCTCCCGGATGGCGCAGACCTGGCTCGCCCAGCCCGCCAACTTCGCCGTCCAGGCGGGGCTCGCCGCCCTCTGGCGCTCCTACGGAGTGCGCCCGGACGCCGTCGTCGGGCACAGCACGGGGGAGATCGCGGCCTTCTACGAGGCGGGCGTCTACTCGCTGGAGGACGCGGTGCGCGTCGTCGTGCACCGCAGCCGCCTCCAGCACACCCTGGCCGGGACCGGCACCATGCTCGCCGTCAGCCTGTCCGAGGAGGAGGCGGAGCGCCGCGTACGGCCGTACGGCGAGCGGGTCTCCGTCGCGGCCGTCAACAGCCCCACCGCCGTCACGCTGGCCGGTGACGCGGACGCCCTGGCCGAACTGGCCGGGGAACTGCGTGCCGAGCAGGTCTTCGCCAAATTCCTCACGGTCGAAGTCCCCTACCACAGCGCCCGGATGGACCCCGTCAAGGACGAACTGCTGAGCGCCCTGTCCGGGCTCGCGCCGCGTCCCGCGCGGGTACCGCTGTACCTGACGGCCCAGCGCGGCCGCGCCGAGGGCGTCGTGCTGGACGCCGCCTACTGGTGGAAGAACGTCCGCGACCGGGTGTCCTTCAGCGCCGCCGTGGAGGCCCTCGCCGAGGACGGGCACCGCCTGTTCCTGGAGATCGGGCCGCACCCCGTCCTCGCCCACGCGATCCGGGAATGCCTGGAGAGCGGCGGCCACACCGCCGTCACGGTGCCCTCCGTACGCCGCGAGGAGAACGAGCCCGAGCGCTTCGCGGCCTCCCTCGCCACGCTGCACAACCTCGGCGTCGACATCGACTGGAACGTGCTCCAGCCCCCCGGACGCACGGTGCCCCTGCCCCGCTACCCGTGGCGGCGCGAGCGGCACTGGACCGAGCCACGGGCCGTCGCGAAGGTCCGTCTCGGCCTGCTCGACCACCCCCTCCTGGGCCGCCGCACCGACGAGGCCGAACCGACCTGGCACTCCACGCTCGACACCGAGCGGCTCCCGTACCTCGCCGACCACCGCATCCAGGACACCGTGGTCTTCCCCGCCGCCGGCTACCTGGAGATGGTGACGCAGGCGGTGCGCGAGCTGACCGGGGGCACCCGGGCCGTGCTGTCCGACATCGACCTGCGCAAGGCGCTCTTCCTCCCCGAGGACGAGGCCCGCACCGTGCACCTGTCCGTGTCCCTGGAGGACGCGGCCTTCACCGTCGCCTCCGCGCCCGCCGGGACCGACACCGAAGCGGTGGTGCACGCGAGCGGAGTGGTGCGCAGCGTCCAGCGCCGCACGAACACGCCCCCGCTGGAGGCCGCCGCGATCAAGAAGCGCAGCGGGCGCCGGCTCGGCGCCCAGGAGTGCTACGCCGGGCTGGCCGCCCTCGGCTACCACTACGGGCCCGCGTTCCAGGCCCTCGAAGAGGTCTGGATCGGGACCGGCGAAGTCCTCGCCCGCATCCGCCCCCCGGCCGTGATCGGCGAGGACGCGGCCCACCACCACCTCCACCCCGTACTCCTCGACGCGTGCTTCCAGTCCCTGCTGACGCCGCGGATTCCCGGACCGGAGGCACCACCGGAGGCGGGCGGCATCAGGCTCCCGCTCTCCATCGAGGAACTGGACCTCGCCCCGGTCGGCGACCGGGCGCTGTGGGCGCACGCCACCGTCACCCGCGACGACGGCGACGAACTGGTCGGCGACCTCGCCCTGTACACCGAGGACGGCGCCGCGCTCGGCCGGATCGGCGGCTTCCGCGCGGCCGACATCGAGAAAGCCTCGACCGCCGTCTCCCGCGCCACCGTCGACGGCTGGCTCGCGGAGCCCGTCTGGACCGACCTGCCCCGGCCCGCGGCTGACGAGGACCCGTCCGCCGGCGGCGCCCAGGACCCGCGGGACTGGCTCGTCCTCGCGGACGACGGCGGGGTCGGCGACGCCTTCGCCGCCCTGGTGACCGCCCGGGGGGACCGCGTCCGCACCGTCCGGCACGGCACCTCCTTCAAGCGCTCCGCGGGCGGCGGCGACTTCACCCTCGCACCCGACTCCGCCGGGCAACTGGACCGTTTGTTCGCCGAACTCGACAGCGCGGGAACGCCCTTCCGCGGCACGGTCGTCCACCTGTGGAACCTCGACCTGCCGTCCGTCGCCCACGCCGCGCGCACCGATCTCGCGCTGTCCACCGCCACCGGTGCCTACTCGCTCGTCGCCCTCGCCCGCGCCCTGGCGGCCCGCGACGGTAACTGCGGGCTGCACGTCGTCACCCGGGGAGCGCAGCCGGTGACCCCGGGGGAGGTGGTCGAACCCCTCGCGGCCTGTGCGTGGGGCGTCACCCGCGTACTGCGTCATCAGGAACTCCCCGGCCACCCGGGCAAGATCGTCGACCTCGATCCCACGCGCGAGCCCGGCCCGCCCGGAGCCCGAACCGAGGCCGAGGCCCTCCTGCGGGAGTTCCTGAGCGAGGACGAGGAGGAGATCGCCCTGCGCGGCGAGCGCCGCGCGACCAGCCGCCTGCGCCCCGCCGAAGGGCTGACCCGCCCCCTGCCGCTGCGACTGCGGGCCGACGGCAGCTACCTCGTGACCGGCGCCTTCGGCGCGCTGGGCCGCCTGCTGTGCCGCACCCTGGCCAAACGGGGCGCCCGCCACCTCGTCCTCTTGGGCCGCACGCCCCTTCCGCCGCGCGCGCGGTGGCGCGACACCGACCCGGGCACCCCCGAGGGCCGCGCGATCGCCCTCGTCAAAGAACTGGAGGCGCTCGGCGCGCAGCCGGTCCTCGCGCCCGTCGATCTCACCGACGAGGACGCGCTGACCGCGTGGCTCGACACGCACCGCCGCGGCGACCCCCCGCCCTTCCGCGGGGTCTTCCACCTCGCGGGCCAGGTTCGGGACACGCTGGTGGCCGACATGGACCGCCCCACCTTCGACGCGGTGCACGACCCCAAGGTGGTGGGCGCCCACCTGCTGGACAAGCACCTGCGCGAGGAACCCCTCGACCACTTCGTCCTGTTCGCCTCCATCGCCTCGCTCCTGACGACCGCCGGCCAGACCAACTACGCCTCCGGCAACGCCTTCCTCGACGCGCTCGCCCACCGCCGCCGCGCGCAGGGCCTGCCCGCGCTGAGCCTGGACTGGGGGCCGTGGGCGACCGGCATGATCGAGGAACTGGGCCTGGTCGGCCACTACCTGCACAGCCGCGGCATGAGTTCGCTCTCCCCGGACGTCGGTATGAGCGTCCTGGAACGGGTCATCGGACAGGACCGCGCCCAGCTCCTCGTCGCCACCGTCGTCGACTGGCCGACCTTCCTCGCCTGGTACGACACCCCGCCGCCGCTGGTCACCGAACTCGCGGCCGCCGCACGCCAACCCGCGCCCGACACCGGCGGCGGCTTCCACGACGCCTTCCGCGAGGCGGACGACAGCGGGCGCCGCTCCCTGGTGACGCAGCGGTTCACCGCGATCGTCGCCTCCGTCCTGCGCACCCGCGCCGAGGACCTGGACGCCTCGACCGGACTGAGCGCCCTCGGACTCGACTCCCTGCTCGCGATGGAACTGCGCGCCCGGATCCAGGCCGACCTCGGCATCGCCCTGCCCGTCGTGGCCCTCCTCAGCGGCACCTCCGTGGGAGAACTCGCCGACCGGCTCCACGACGGGCTGCTCGACCGGGTGAGCGCCGCCGCCGAGAGCGGCGAGGAGGGAGCGGCCGTCGAGGTGTACACCGACGAGAGCAGCTACCCCCTGACCCAGAACCAGAAGGCGCTCTGGTTCCTCAAGCAGCTCAACCCGGACGGATACGCGTACAACATCGGTGGCGCCGTCGAGGTCCGCGCCGACATCGATCCCGACCTCATGTTCGAGGCGGTGCGCAGGCTCGTCGCCCGGCACCCCGCGCTGCGCACCAACTTCCACTTGGTGGACGGCCGGCCCGAGCAGCGCGTCACCCCGGAGACCGAACCCGACCTCGCGCTGTTCGACGTCAGCGGCCAGGAGTGGGAGGAGATCCGCCGGACGATCATCCACGAGTACCGCAAGCCCTACGACCTCGCCGCCGACCCCCTGGTCCGCTTCCGCCTGTTCCGGCGGGAGCCCGGCCGCTGGATCATCATGAAGGCCGTCCACCACATCGTCTCGGACGCGATCTCCACCTTCACCTTCATCGAAGAGCTGCTCGCGGTGTACGAGACGCTCAAGCAGGGCTGCGAGCCCGCGCTGCCCCCCGTCGGCGCCCGCTACCTGGACTTCCTCAACCAGCAGAACCGCTTCCTGGCCGGGCCGGAGGCGGGCGGGATGCTCGACTACTGGCGCTCCCACCTGCCCGCCGAGGTCCCGCTCCTCGACCTGCCGGTCGACAAGCCGCGCCCCGCCGTCCAGACGCACAACGGCGCCTCCGAGTTCTTCGTCCTCGACGAGGAACTGAGCGCGCGGGTCCACGCCCTGGCCCAGCGCCACGGCATGACCCCGTTCATGGTCCTGCTGAGCGCCTACTACGTCCTGCTGCACCGCTACTCGGGGCAGGACCACGTCGTCGTCGGCAGCCCGGTGACCGGCCGTACCCAGCAGGAGTTCAGCTCGGTCTACGGCTACTTCGTCAACCCGCTTCCCCTGCACGCGGACCTGTCCGGCGAACCCACCGTCGAGGCGCTGCTCGCACAGGTTCGCCGCACCGTCCTCAACGGCCTGGACAACCAGGAGTACCCGTTCGTCCTGCTCGTGGAGAAGCTCGGGCTCCAGCACGACCCCAGCCGTTCGGCCGTCTTCCAGGCCATGTTCATCCTGCTCACCCACAAGGTGGCCACCGAACAGTACGGGTACGCCCTGGAGTACATCGAACTGCCGGAGGAAGAGGGCCAGTTCGACATCACGCTCTCGGTCTACGAGGACGAGTCGGAGGGGCGCTTCCACTGCGTCTTCAAGTACAACACCGACCTGTTCCTGGACCGGACCGTGCGCCGCATGGCAGGCCACTACGTCAACCTCCTCGACAGCATGACCCGCGCCGAACCCCAACTCCCCACGCCTCAGTTGGAGATGCTCGCGGATCAGGAGCACGAACAGCTGATCACCGAATGGAGCGGCGCGAGCCGCCTGCCCGAGCACACCGGACCGGCCCCCCTCACGCACCGGCCCGTCCACCACCTCGTCACCGAGGCCGCCGCCACCCGTCCGCAAGCCGTCGCCGTCCGCACACCCTCCGCGAACGGCGACACGACATCGCTGACCTACGGGGAACTCGACCGACGCGCCGGCGCCCGAGCCCGGCGCCTGCGCGAACTGGGCGTCACCGAGGGGACCGTGGTCGGGCTCTGCCTCGACAAGTCGCCCGAGCTGATCGTCACCCTGCTCGCCGTCCTCAGGGCCGGCGGAGCCTACCTCCCGCTCCACACCGAACAGCCCGCCGAACGCGTCGCCCGCGCCCTGCGCGCCGCCGGGGCCACCCTGCTCGTCGTCGACGGCACCCGCGCACCGTGGGGCCGGAGCCTGCCGGCCGAGGTCGTGACACTCGAAGCGCTGCGCGCGACCGAGAGCGAGGGTCCGGCCCCCGTCGTGACCACCACCCCCGACTCCACCGCGTACGTCATCAACACCTCCGGCTCCACCGGCGTCCCCAAGGCGGTCCGGGTCAGCCACCGCAACCTCGCCTCCACCTACGCGGCCTGGCTCCAGGAGTACCGGCTCGACCACGACGTGCGGGTCCACCTCCAGATGGCCCAGCCCTCCTTCGACGTCTTCACCGGCGACCTCGTACGCGCCCTGTGCTCGGGCGGCACCCTCGTACTGGCCGACCGGGACCTCGTCTTCGACACCGCGCGACTGCTGCGCACGATGCGCGAGGAACACGTCGACTGCGCCGAGTTCGTCCCCGCCGTGGTGCGCGCCCTCATGGACCAGTGCGCACGCGAAGGGCAACGGCTCGACTTCATGCGGCTGCTGGTGGTCGGCTCGGACACCTGGAAGGTCGCGGAGTACCAGCGGCTGCGCGCGCTGTGCGGCCCCGCCACCCGCGTCCTCAACTCCTACGGCCTCACCGAGGCGACCATCGACAGCGCCTACTTCGAAGGCCCCGCCGACGACCTGGAGCCGGGCCTGACGGTCCCCATCGGCCGGCCACTGCCCCACGCCACCCTGCACATCCTGGACGCGTACGGGCAGCCGGTCCCGCCCGGCGTCCCGGGAGAGCTGTGGATCGGCGGCGAGGGCGTAGCGACGGGCTACGCCGGGGACGAGGAACAGACCGCGCGCCGCTTCGCCTTGCGCGCCCTCAGCCGCACACCCGACGCCCGCCCGGTGCGCCTCTACCGCACCGGCGACCTCGCCCGCTGGGACACGCACGGCCGCGCCCACCTGCTCGGACGCAGCGACAATCAGGTCAAACTGCGCGGTCACCGCATCGAGATCGGCGAGATCGAGTCCCACCTCGCCGGACTGCCGGGACTGGCCCGCGCGGTCGTCGCCGTCCGCACCGACTCCGCCGGCGAGGACACGCTGTGCGCCTATCTGGTGAGCGAACCGGGAGCGACTCCGGACCGGCGCGCGTTGCGCCGCCGGCTCGCCGCCGCCCTCCCGTCCTACATGCTGCCCTCCCACCTCGTGGAGGTCGCCGAACTCCCGCTCACCGCCCACGGAAAGGTCGATGTGGCCGCCCTGCCCGCGCCGCGCGGAGCGGACCGGCAGGCGGCGTACGAGGCCCCCGCGACGCTCTACGAGACGAGCATGGCCCGGCACTGGGAGGCGCTGCTCGGTGTGGAGCGGGCCGGGCTCGCGGACGACTTCTTCGAGTGCGGCGGAAGCTCGATCAAGCTCATCGAACTGCTCCACCACCTGCGCACCGAGTTCGGCGTCAGTGTCCCGGTGAGCCGGCTGTATCAGGTCACGACCCTGCACGGCATGGCCGCCACGGTAGAGGACCTCGTCAACACCACCACCGCCGAGGAACTGCCCTACCTCACCTTCAACCCCGAGGCAGCCCAGCCCCTGTTCTGCTTCCCGCCCGCCGGCGGCCACGGACTCGTCTACCGGGGGCTGGCCGCGCAGCTCCCGTGGTACCGGACGGTCGCCTTCAACTACGTGCCCGGCGACGACAAGATCGCGCGCTACGCGGACCTCGTGGAAGCCACCGCACCCGAAGGCCCCTGCCTCCTGCTGGGCTACTCCCTCGGCGGCAACCTCGCCTTCGAGGTGGCCCGCGAACTCGAGGCCCGCGGGCGCCGGGTCGCGCACGTGGTGGTCCTCGACTCCCGTCGCGTCATGGAGGCGTACGAACCGGACGAGGAGGGCGTCCGCGCCTTCGAGGAGGAACTGGGCCGGCACCTCTTCCAGCACACCGGCTCCCGGATCGTCACCCGCACCGCCCTCGAACACGCCGCCGAGTACCTGGGCTTCTGCGGCAGGCACCCCAACACCGGCACGGTGTCGGCACAAGTCAGTGTCGTGACCGACGAGTTGAAGGCGGAGCTGTACGCCCCCGGGATGCCGGGAGCCTGGCACGGCAGCTCGGTCCGCAGGACGCGGGTCCTGCGCGGATCGGGCACCCACGCCGACCTGCTCGACCCCAAGCACCTGCCACGCAACGCCGAGCTGGTGCAGTCCCTGCTCACCGGGGAGGCCGACCATGCGTCCTGAGGACGAGAGCGACTGGTCCACGCCGGAGCGGCGGCCCGGCAGCAGGCCCCGCGTCATCGTCGTCGGCGCGGGCGTGGCGGGGCTGTCCACCGGCTGCTACGCGCAGATGAGCGGCCTGCGGACCCGGATCTTCGAGAAGCACGTGCTGCCGGGCGGCTGCTGCACGGCCTGGTCCCGCGAGGGCTACCTCTTCGACTACTGCATCGAGTGGCTCATCGGCACCGCCCCGGGCAACGACGCGAACCGTGTCTGGCGCGAACTCGGCGCGCTCGACGGCAAGACGATCACCAACTTCGACCTGTTCAACAAGGTCGTCGACGAGACCGGCCGTTCGGTCACCTTCTACAACGACCCCGCACGGCTGGAGGCCCACCTCAGCGCACTCTCACCCGCCGACGCGAAGCTCATCCACTCCTTCTGCCGGGACCTGCGACGGTTCACACAGATCGAGCTGTACCCCTTCCTCACCGCCCCCGCCCTGCGCACCGCACGCGAACGGGCCGCCACCCTGCGTACGGTGCTCCCGGCCTTCCGCCTCTTCTGGCGCACCGCCGCGACACCGATGCACCGCTTCGCCGACCGCTTCCAGGACCCACTGCTGCGCCGGGCCTTCCGGAACATCTTCTTCCAGGACCCCGAGGGCTTCCCGCTCCTGCCGTACCTGTTCAACATGGCAGCCGCCCACCACGGCAACGCGGGTTTCCCGCAAGGGGGTTCGCTGGGACTGGCCCGGTCGGTCGAGGAGCGGTACACCGGGCTCGGGGGCACCGTGACCTACCGCGCCCGCACCGAGAAGGTACTGGTCGACAACGACCGCGCGGTCGGCGTCCAGCTCCGCGACGGCAGCAGGTACTACGCCGACCACGTCGTATCGGCCTGCGACGGGCACACCACCGTGTACGGCCTGCTCGGCGGCCGCTACACCGGGCCCAGGATCGACAAGCTGTACACCGAACTCCTGGACCGCCCCGGCACCCTCTTCCCCGCTGTCGTCTCCGCCTTCGTCGGCATCCAGGGCGACCTGCCGGCCGGCGAGGCCCACAGCACCACCTACCTGCTGCCCGCCGGCGATGCCGGCGCCCTGCCCGGCGCGCTGCAGAACAGCCTGGTCGTCCAGTTGCGCTCGCGCTACGCCGAGGGATTCGCCCCACCGGGCAAGTCCGTCGTGCACTGCACCTACTTCAGCGACTACGCCTACTGGACGACCCTGCGCCGCGGCGACCGTAAGGCGTACTGGGCGCAGAAACGGAAGGTGGCCGACTTCGTGCGGAGCTTCCTCGACCGGCTGTGGCCGGGTACCGGTGAGCGCGTCGATCTGGTCGACGTCGCCTCCCCCGCGACCAACCGGCGCTACACCGGCAACCACGAGGGCTCCATCCTGGCCTGGAAGGCGTTCTCGGACGCCGACGACGTGGCCGCCGACCTCGTCGGCAAGGACCGGATGCGGCTGCCCGGACTCAGCGGCTTCTCCATGGCCGGCCAGTGGGTCGGCATGGGCGGGCTGATCCGCGCCGCCTCCACCGGCCGCTTCGCCACCCAGTACCTGTGCCAGGAACTCGGCGTCCCCTTCCGGGCGCACGAGAGCCTGGCGACGGAGCCCTGGCACGCCGGGAAGCTGGGCCACCTGCCGCAACTGGACCGCTGGTCCTCGCGGGACGGCAGGGGCGCGTGACCCCACGAGAGGAGGGCGCATGAGCCCACGGAGGAACCCGCGCGCCACCCCGGCCGGACGCGGCAGGGAGACCATGATCATCATCGGTGCCGGGCTCGGCGGGCTCTCGACCGGCTGCTACGCCCGCATGAACGGCTACCGCACCCACATCCTGGAGATGCACGAGATCCCCGGCGGTTGCTGCACCGCCTGGGAGCGCGGCGACTTCACCCTCGACGCGTGCGTCAGCTGGCTGCTCGGCAGCGGGCCGGGCAACGAGATGCACCAGATCTGGCTCGAACTCGGCGCTCTCCAGGGCAAGGAGGTCCGCCACTTCGACGTGTTCAACATCGTGCGCGCGCGGGACGGGCGGGCCGTCTACTTCTACTCCGACCCCGACCGGCTGGAGGCCCACCTCAGGGAACTCTCACCCCCCGACGCCCGCCGGATCAAGGAGTTCTGCGACCACCTGCGCGCCTTCCGCAAGGCCCTGGCCGTCTACCCCTTCCTCAAACCCGTGGGGCTGATGGGCCGCGTCGAGCGATGGCGCATGCTCGCCTCCTTCCTCCCGTACTTCAACGCCGTACGCAAGACGATCTCGGTGCTGATGTCCGACTACTCCGCGCGGTTCCAGGACCCCCTGCTGCGCGAGGCGTTCAACTTCGTCCTCTACGAGAAACACCCCAACTTCCCCGTCCTGCCTACCCAGTTCCAGCTCGCCTCGCACGCCAACCTCTCCGCCGGAGTGCCCGAGGGCGGTTCGCTCGGCCTCGCCCGGTCCATGGAGGGCCGCTATCTGAGGCTCGGCGGCCGCGTCTCGTACAACACGAAGGTCGAGGAGATCCTGGTCGAGGAGGACCGGGCCGTCGGCGTACGCCTCAGCGACGGAAGCACGCTGCGCGCCGACATCGTCGTATCGGCCTGCGACGGCAAGACCACCATGTCCAAGTTCCTGGGCGACCGCTACCTCAACGACGCCTACCGCCGTCTCTACACCCGCACCATCCACGAGCCGGGTATGGTCTTCCCCGGCTACTTCACCCTGTTCCTCGGGCTCGACCGCGCCTTCCCCGAGGCCGATCCGTGCACCACCTACCTGCTCGACGAGGCGCAGGCCGCCGAACTCACCGGCATCCGCCACGCGAGCGTCAACGTCCAGTTCCGCAACCGCCACTACCCGGAGCTGGCACCGGACGGCGCCTCCGTCGTCTACGCCACCTACTTCTGCGACATCGCACCCTGGCGGGCGCTGGACGAAGGACCGGAACAGCGCACCCGCAGCCGCGGCGGCCAGGAGCTGCACACCCTTCCCGTCCGACACGGCCGCGGGTACTACGCGGCCAAACGCAAGGCCCGCACCGCCCTCGTACGCTTCCTCGACGACCGTTTCCCCGGTCTGGCGGAGGCCATCGTGGTGCGCGACGTGTCGAGCCCGCTCACCCAGGTCAGGTACACGGGCAACCACGACGGGACCGTCCTCGGCTGGCAGCCCTTCGTGGAGAGCGGCGAGACGCTGGAGGAACTCGTCAAGAAGCACGGGCCCGGCCTGCCCGGACTGGAGAACTTCTACCAGTCCGGGGTGTGGGCGACGACCGGCGGACTCATCCGTGCCGCCGCCGCGGGCCGGCACGTCATGCAGTTCGTGTGCCGCGACGACGGCAGGGCCTTCACCGCCTCCGTGGACGACCACGCGCCACCCCCCACCCACCTCGTCATCCCGGTCGGACGACGCCCCACCGGCGGCCCCGGCGCAGCGGACCGCGGTCGCGCCGGTGCCGCTTGGGGCCGGCCGCGGTGAGGGCCGAGGCCCCACGGGCCGGGCAACCTGCGGAACCCCAGCCCCCGTAGACACGACAGACACGACAGACACGACGGACGCGACAGACACGACGGACGCGACAGACACGACGGACACGACGGACACCGCCGTGACCCCGGGCCCAGAAGGAGCAGAAGTTGAAGATCAGCAAGTGGGTCGTCCGCGAGCACGTCGAGGGGGTCCCCGACGTCGACCGGATCTACGAGAAGGTCGTCGAGGACGTCGCCATCGACCTCGCCCCCGACGAGATGCTGCTCAAGACCCGCTACGTCTCCGTCGATCCCTACCTTCAGGGCATCGCCCTGGACACCCCGCTCGGCGCGCACATGGGCGCGGACTCCGTCATGGAGGTCCTGGAGGCCGGCCCCCGGGCCGCCCACCGTCCGGGCGATCTGGTGCAGGGCTTCGGCGGCTGGCAGTCCCACGTGATCAGCGACGGCACCGCGAAGCTGTGGCAGACGGGGACCTTCCCGATGGTCTTCCCCGACTACCGCCGCCTCGACCCGCGCTGGTACGACGACGCGCTGCCGCTGGCCACCGCCCTCAGCTCGATGGGCGGTCCCGGTATGACCGCCTGGGGGACCCTGTCCACCTTCCTGGAGGTGGGCCCCGGGCACACGCTCGTGATCAGCGGCGCCTCGGGGGCCGTCGGCACCCTGGTCGGACAGCTCGCCCGGCTCGCCGGGGCCCGCGTCGTCGGTACGACGTCGAGCCCCCGCAAGGCGCGGTACCTGGAGCGGCTCGGCTTCGACGAGGTCGTCGTCTACGGTCAGGGCGACAGCGCGGAGAGCGTCCGCGAGGCCCTCGCCCGCGCGGCCCCCGACGGCGTCGACCGCTACTTCGACAACCTGGGGGGCGCCGTCACCGACGCCGTGTTCTCGATGCTCAACATCGGCAGCCGCGTCGCCGTGTGCTGGCAGTGGGCGACCCAGGTGGGGCAGGACGCCGTGGGCCCCCGTCTCCTGCCGTACCTCATGTTCCCGCGCGCGACCGTCCGCGGCATCTTCTCACTGGAGTGGTTCACCGAGGAGAACTGGCAGGCCCTGCACACCGAACTCGGGGGCCGGATCAGGCGCGAGGAGATCGTGTGCGACCACACCCTCCACAACGGTTTCGACGCCATCCCCGCCGCCTACCGCAGCCTGTACCACGACCACGACGCCCACCTCGGCAAGGTGCTGGTGGAGCTGTGACCGCGGCCGCGCCCGACGGCCCCGGCACCCTGCTCCCCGCCTGCCCGGCCCGTACCCGACAGCAGCAGCCGGAGCACGACGAACCCGGAGCGCCCCCAAGCTCCCCTCAGGTACCGCCAGGAGGCACCGTGTCCGCCGCGGCCGGCACCCTCAGCGGTTCCCCGGGTCCGCTGCCCCCGCTCCACCGCCTGGAGTCCGCCGTCCACGGCCCGCCTCGCCCCACGACGATGCCCGACGGGTCCCCGGCCTGGCTCGCGACCCGCTACGCCGACGCGCGCCAGGTTCTCAGCGACCACAGGTTCGGCCGGGCCCTGCTCTACGCCCCGGACGGGCCACCCCTGCCCGAGGCGCCCGGACTCGTCGACAGCCCCGACCTGATGTTCAACCAGGACGGAGCGGAGCACCTGCGGCTGCGCCGCACGCTGCGCCGCGCCTTCACCCCGAGAGCCGTCGCACGGTGGCGCCCGTGGATCGCCTCGATCGTGGACGACCTGCTGGCCGTCCTGCCCGCGCGGGGCCGCCCCGTGGACGTCGTCGCCGAGTTCGCGCTGCCGCTGCCGGTCGCGGTGATCAGCCGGCTCATGGGACTGGACGCCTCGGCGCACGAGCGGCTGCGCCACTGGAGCGAGTACGCCTTCTCGGACGGCTCCCGTCCGGGCGAGGAGGTCCGCACGGCCCTGGCCGAGTTCACCGCCTTCGGCGCCGCCCTGCTGGCCGAGCGCCGCCGCGAACCGGGGGACGACCTCGTCAGCAGCCTCGTGCGCGCCGCCGACGAGGAGGGCGGCATCCCGGAGGCGCAGTTGGCGCACCTCGTCTGCGGACTGGTCGCCGGCGGACACGACAGCACGATGACCATGCTCAGCAACTCGCTGCTCTACCTGCTGGGTGAGCGGCCCGAGTGCTGGCCCCGCCTCGCGGCCGACGAGGAGGCGGCCGGGACAGCGGCGGGCCGGCTGCTGCACCTCATCCCCCTGGGGGACGACCGGGGCAGCGCCCGCCGTGCCGCCGAGGAGGTCGAGGTGGGCGGCGTACTGATCCCGGCGGGTGCGGTGGTCCTCGCCGACTGCGGTACGGCCAACCGGGACCCCGAGGTCTTCTCCGTCCACCGCACCGAGGACCTGTTCGCCCCCCTGGAAGCGCCCACGCTGTCGTTCGGCGCCGGACCGCACTACTGCCTGGGCGCGTGGCTGGCCCGGCTCGAACTCCAGCTCGCCCTGCACCGCCTGGCCGCGGAGTTTCCCGGTCTGCGCCTGGCACAGCCACCGGAGTCCGTCGAATGGCGCCTGGGAAGCACCTCGCGCAGCCCCGTACGCCTTCTCGTGTCCTGGTGAGCGCCCGGCGCACGGGCCGGTGACCTCTCGCGCGGCACCGGCCCGCACGGCGCGACGCCCCCCGGCCGACAGCCGGCGGACACGGCCGGCGCGACGGACCCGGGCCTACGACTGCCGTGTCTGGAACGGGAGTTGTAGGCGAGCGCTCCAGTCTTGCCGTGTGCCGGAACCATTGACCCGAGGCTGGGGGCCGGCCGGCTTCCCGAGTGCGCTTCGGGTGATGACGCGTCATGTCACGACTCGTCTTCGCTTCGTAGAGGCTCAGGAGCCGCAGGTGCCCGAACCCCTCCCCGCTCTCACGCCGCGCCGTGCGGCAACAACGATGTCACGCGCGGGAGAACCGGCAGAGTGAGAAGGCCGTGGGCGGGCCCGCTGGAGATCGGCACCAACGACCTGAACGGGAACTACGAGGTGCCCACCGCCGCCGACCGGATGAGCGCCCTCATCGACCAGATCCTCAGGGACGCGCCCGATGCCACGGTGCTGGTCGGCACGGTGATCATCTCCACCAGCGGAACCGAGGAGGCGTACCGGCCGGCCTTCAACCGGAAGGTCGCCGACCTCGTGCGGGCCAAGCGGGCCGCGGGCCGGCACGTACGGCTCGTCGACATGGGCGCCCTGACCGCGGCCGACCTCTCCGACGCTCCACCCCAACGACAACGGGTTCGGCAAGATGGCCGACGCCTTCCACGCGGGGGTGCGGGCGGCCGACGCGGGCGGCTGGATCAAGGCGCCCGTCCAGCAGGGCGCCGCGGTGCGCTCGGGGATCGCGGGCAAGTGCCTGGACGTCAAGGCGGCCGGCGCCGCGAGCGGGACCGCCGCGCAGATCTGGTCCTGCAACGGGTCCGACGCGCAGGCGTGGTCGGCGCGGACGGACGAAACCCTCAGGTCGCTCGGCAAGTGCCTGGACGCCACGGGCCGGGGCACGGCCAACGGGACCAAGATCCAGATGTGGGACTGCGACGGCGGCGGCAATCAGGTCGGGCAGCCCTACGAGGGCGGCGATCGCAACCCTGCCTCCGGCCGCTGCCTGGACGACCCCGCCGGCTCCACCACCGACGCCGCCCAGTTGGTCCTGCGGGGCTGCAACGGGGCCGCCAACCAGAAGTGGACGACTCCGGCCGCCAGCTGACCTCCGGCAGACGGACCAGGCGTGGCCGGGGCGGCGTTGGGCCGCCCCGGTCACGCTGTCGGCCACGCTTCCCCGCGCGAGGATCGCGCTACCGGAGACCGGCCGGCCCGCGTGCGCTCACCAGCCGGTGCCGAACCGAGCCATCGGCTCGATCAGCTCGCGCTCCTCGTAGGCGAGATGGGACAGAAGGGCGTCCGCGAGCAGATCGAGGGTGGCCACCGGCGCGTCCCGGTCCGGCGCGCCGCCGACGAAGCCGACGAGTTCCCGGTCCAGCCGGTCGATGACCCCCTGTATGGCGTGGTGCTCCTCGGTGAGCCGGTCGAGTACCGGCCCCAGCCGCCCGTCGCGGCGGCGCAGATACGGGAAGAGCTTCCGGTCCTCCCGGGTGTGATGCACCGTGGTCACCCGGCAGTAGGAGACGCAGTAGGCGCCGAGCGCCCAGTCGTTCTGCCGCAGACTCAGCTCGTGCAGCCGGGAACGGGCCTCGTCGGGCCCGATGTGGTCCTCCCGCACCTCCCGGACGAGCCGACGGAGCCGGTCGAGGTCCGCACGCAACTGATCGTGTGCCGCGACGAGGTTGCGGGCGGGCTCCTGTTCCTCGTGCCCATAGCGGCGACCGGGCTCGGCGGGCGGGCCGGCGGGGCGCGTCGACTCGTCCCACAGACGCGTCGCGGACCGCCGTTGACCGCTGTCCGGGGTGGCCCGGACGGAGAGCTCCTCCCCACCGGAGGCCGCCCCGGCCGCACGGCTGCGGGCACTGAGCCCCGCATTTCCTGCCCGGCCCCCGAGAGCCGCGGCCGGGGCGGCCCCGGTGGTCGCCGCGCCCCCGGACGGGACGGCGGCCTCTCCGCGTCGGGCGCCCGCCACCAGCTCCCGGGTGGCGGGCGCCACCTCGGCGGCGAACAGCGCCACCTCCTCAGGCCGCCGTGCGGGCAGCAGGAAGGCGCTCGTCCCGTGCTCCAGGGTCAGCGCGGCCAGCTGTTCGGGCCAGGAGCCCGGGGGACCCTGCGGAAAACCCTCCGGACCCGGCGAGAGGTTGTAGAGGCGGCGCACCGCCGCCGGTTCCCGGCCCGCCCGGAGCGCCGCCTCGTCGATCAGGCGGTGCCCGGCCGCGAGCCGCCCCGGTGGCACGTGCGGAACGCTGGGCAGCCAGCCGTCCGCCACCGAGCCGGCCAGGCCCAGCATCCTGGGGCCCAGCGCCCCGAGCCAGATACCGATGGGGTGGGCGGGGGCCGGTCCCGGGGTCGCACCGTGGAGCCCGTAGTGCTCGCCGTCGACATGGACCTGGGGGCCCGGCGTCCACAGCGCCCGGATGACCTCGACGGCCTCGCGGGTGGCCCGTACCGCCGCACCGGGACCGCGGCGCGGCCCGCCGTCGGCGGCGACCGAGTCCCAGTAGGCTCCCGCGCCCAGTCCCAGCTCGACCCTCCCGCCACTCAGGAGATCCAGGCCGGCCGCGGAGCGGGCCAGCACCGCGGGTGGACGCAGGGGCAGGTTCGCCACGTTGGGGAAGACCCGCACCCGGGAGGTGGACGCGGCGATCACCGCGAGCGCCGTCCAGGCGTCCAGCAGGCCCGGCTGGTAGGGGTGGTCCGGGACGCTCACCAGATCGAGTCCCTCCCGGTCGCCGGCGCGGGCCTGCGCCAGCATGTCCGCGCCGTCGCCGGGCGAGGGCGTCAGCACCGCGCCGAACAGCAGGTCGTGTCCGTAATCAGGCATGGTGCCCGGCCTCCTGGTCGAGGGACTGGTCAGGGTGCGGGCCGGGGGAGGCGGACGCCGCCGGTCGCCACAGCGCTCCGGGACCGGCGAGCGCCGCCAGGGCGGCGAGGGCCAGCGCGATCGCCGACATCACGAACGCCGCGGTGAAACCGGACTCGGCGGGGAACCGCGTGCCGGGAACGGTCCCCGACGCCACGACGGAAGCGGCGATCTGCGCGCCGAGCGATCCGCCGACGGTACGCATGATCGTGTTGATGCCGGTGGCCTCCCCGGTCCGGCTCGCGTCCACCGCGCTCACCACGACGTTGGCCAGCGCGGCGAAGGCGAAGCCCACACCGACGCCGAGCACCGCGGAACCGGCGTACATCGCCCACTCGGTGTCGTGCGCCGTCGCGTAGACGAGGAAGCCGAGGACACCTGTCAGGCAGGCCAGCACCAGGGGAAGCTTCCAGCCGACCGCCGCGCCCATCCGGCCCGCCAGCGGACCGGCGACGAGCATGGTGGCGGCCATCGGGACCATGAGCAGGCCGGACGCGGTGACGGAGGCGTCGAAGCCGTAGCCCGCCCTCGACGGGGTCTGGGCGAGCAGCGGCACGAGCGTGAAGGCGCCGTACATGCCGAAACCGACGATGAGCGCGGTGAGATGACTGCTCAGCATCGCGGGCCGGCGCAACAGCCCGATGTCGACGAGCGGGGCACGCACCTTCGTCTCGGCGTACGTGAAGACCACGAGCAGCCCGGCGGCGGCGAGGAACAGGCCGATGGTCCGGCCGGAGGACCAGCCCCACGACCGGCCCTGGCTGATCGCGACGAGCAGCGCCGTGACGCCCGCGCTCAGCAGCACGGCGCCCGCCCAGTCGACGCGGCCGGGGGAGCGTACCGGGGACTCCCGCACGAAGGCGGCGACAGCGGCGATCCCGGCCAGAACGACGATCAGCCCGGTCCAGAAGATCCAGTGCCAGCCCAGCGCGTCGACGATCGGGCCCGGGAGGACGAGTCCGACGCCGAAGCCGATCCCGAACGTGGAGGAGATCAGGCCGATCGCCACCGGCACCCGCTCGCGCGGGAACTGTTCGCGCACGATTCCGAAGGCCAGCGGGAAGGCGGCCGCGCCGACGCCCTGGACGGCCCGCGCGGTGATCAGCAGGGCGAGGGAGCCGGACAGCGCGGCCAGCAGTGTGCCGCCCGCGAACACGGCGAGGCTCACGATCAGGACCCGGCGCTTGCCGAACATGTCGCCGACCCGGCCCAGCAGCGCCGTGGCCACCGAGGAGGTGAGGAGGAAGGAGCTGAGCAACCAGGACACACCGGTGGGGGAGGCGTGGAACTCGCGCCGGAGGTCGGGCAGCGCGGGCACCACCATCGTCTGCATCAGGGAGAAGGACAGCACGGCGAGAAGCAGGGCCGCGAAGGGGGCGGCGACACCACGTTCCCCGTCGGCCGCCCCCTTCGCGGCTCCGCGCGCGGAGGCGTCGGTCATCGATCGGTCCTCCGGAGTGCGGGTGGGGCCGTCCACCGCGTGCGGGTCGAGAAACGGAATAATGTCATGACGTAATCATTACATGACGTCATCCTTCCGTCCAGGTACTACTTCCCGGGTAGCATGTCCGCATGAGCGAAACCCCTGAGCGCGCGCCGGACCGAACCGCTTCCGGGACGGACGGGGAAGCGGCGCCGAGGCCGCCGGGCCTGCTGGCGCTGCCCTCGTACCTCGCCAGCCACGTGGCACGCATCGGGCACGAGGCCCTGGTGGCGGCGGTGGGTCAGCACGGTCTGCGCCTGCCGCACTTCGCCACACTGACCGCGCTCGCGGACTTCGGGCCGCTGCCGCAGCACGTACTGGCGGAGCGCCTGGGGTTCCAGCGCAGCCACCTCGGCGGCTACCTCGACGTCATCGAGGAGCGCGGACTCGTCTACCGCGCCCGGGACCGCGAGGACCGGCGGCGTCAGGTGGTCGGGCTCACCGACGAGGGCGCGGGGCTCCAGCGCCGCCTGCAGGCCGTGGCGCAGGAGTCGCAGGAGGTCTTTCTCGCCTCGCTCACGCCGGCGGAACGGGAGACCCTCACGGCGCTCCTGCGGCGCCTGCTGGACGCGGACGACCGGGCTCGCGGCTGACCTGACCGCACCTCAGGTCCGCGAGGCTGGGGGCCAAGGCGGCCGGCCGCCCGTCCACGCCCCCTGCCGGGCCTGCGTGTGTGCTCCCGGTGAGGGCCCGTGCGTGCTCACCGTGCGTGTGCCGGCGGGGCTCCGTCCTGGCGCACCTCAGGAGAGCGGGCGGCGCGCTCCCTTCCCGGGGGAGGACACCGCGGACAGACGTGCGTCACAAACGCGGCAGTCTTCCGTCATACCCCGCTGTCTAGGGTTCCGGTCGCGGAGGCGCTTCGGGCCTCCGCCCGAACGCTGACGGAGAAACAGGATGGCGCTGAGGACCATGACCACGTCTTCCACACCCGTACGCCGCCGCCCGGACCTCCTGGGTGTGATGGTCGACGCACATCGCGAGGGCCTCGTCGCCTACGCCGAGAAGATGCTGGGCGACCACCAACTCGCCGAGGACGTCGTACAGGAGGCGTTCATCCGGGCCTGGCACAACCTCGACCGCCTGGTCGGCACGGACGGCTCGGTACGGGGGTGGCTCTTCACCGTGACCCGGCACCTCGTCATCGACTGGGTGCGCAAACCGCAGGCACGCAGAGAGGTGGTGGGCGGCTCCTACAGTGAACCACCGGCCCGCGCCAACGGGTTCGACACCGTCGAGGACGCGCTCGTGGCCGCCCCGCTGCTGCGTCCGCTCTCACCCGAACACCGCGCCGTACTGGTCCACATCTACCTGTGCGACCGGACGATCAAGGAGACGGCCAGTCGGCTCGGGGTGCCGGCCGGCACCGTGAAGTCCCGGCACCACCACGCCCTGCGCAAACTGCGCGCGACGGTCGCCGGGGGCTCGACGGGGTGTGACACGGCGGAGACCACCACCACGAGCGGCCCCGCCTACGTCGTGGCGCTGTGACCCACACTGAGATCCCCCGGGTCGTGGAGAAGACCGCCAGTCAGTTGTCGTACGAGGCCGGAAGAAAGCGTCAGTACAGGTGTGCGGGCACGCGGCGCCCCCGATCGCGGAGCCGATCACCCTCCGGTCGGCCGGGGACGGCCGATCTCAGGGTGAACACACGACGGACACGTGACGAACACACCCCAGGAGGGCCACACAAGAAGGACGGCGACAAGGGCCCCGGCCGGGCGGCGGGCGAGGCTTTGGGCGCTCACCGCGGGCGCCGTGTCCCCGGGGAGGCCGGGAGAGGTTCCTCCGGGCAGCGGGAGCCACCCCGAGTGGATCGAGGAGTCGCGTGCGGAGCGAGGGAGGCGGACGACTGAGGACTGGTCAGCCCGGCCCCCCGGCGCCACCCCTCGGCTTCCGCCGACGCCGTTCAGCTCGGCGGGCAGGGCGCGGAACGCGACAGCTTCGCCAGGTGACGGCGCCCGCCGCCGGCGTCCTCGTCGTCGAGGCCACCGGGTCCGGAAGCCCGTCCAGCTCCTTTCGTGACGCTACGGGCTTCTCTGGTCGTTCAGGTGTGAGCGGATGTGACGGGAGGACGGCAGGGCCATGTGGGTGTGATCGAAAGCCGCTCTCGTGTGTTCCGGTCGTGACATGGTTACGTGCCACCGGAAGCGAGCACTGTTCCTCACATGTGTGGCCTACGGGTGTGTGGCCTACGGGCGCCCCGGAGACCATGTCTCCTCTGTACGACGGACCGGGTGGCACCGGGCGCGGCCGGTGCCCTGTCCGGCGGCACGCCGCCACCGCACACGCGGCCACCAGCCAAATACCACCCCGCACAACCCTTTTGACGGAAAGAGGACGAGATGAACCGCCGTACCCTCCTCCGCTCCAGCGGCCTCGCCGCGGCCCTCCTCGGCGGCGGCGCTCAGAGCCCCGCCTTCGCCGGGGCAACGGAACTCCGCCCTGTCCGGACCGGGACGGAACGCCCGCCGGTGACGGCGGAAGACCCGACGGGCCCGGTGGACCCCGGCGACCCCACCGCCGGGGTCATCCGCACCGAACTGCAAAGACATCCCTCTCCCGCGAAGGGCTGGCTGACCGTACAGACGCTTGTGCAGATCCCCCGGCACAAGCAGTCGGGACGGCACAGCCACCCCGGAGTCGAGATCGGGTACATCGTCCGCGGCGAGGTCCTGATGGAGTTCGACGAGGGCCCCTCTCTTCGGTTGCACACCGGTGATCCCTTCTTCATCCCGACCGCCGCGATCCACAACGCGCTCAACGTCGGCCGGGAGACGACGATGATGCTCTCCAGCTACGTGATCGACGAGAACGAGCCGCTGGTGACCACGTACTAGGTCGACTGAACGCGGCGGCTGTCCCGGGCACGCCGCGATCGTGTCCCCACCGGCCAGGAACGGACGCAACAGCAGGAGCAGGGCGTGCGGTCGGTGCGGTCACCCTCGCGGGCGATGCGGTGGGTGATGCCGCGCCGCCGTGGCCAACCGCGCAGACGGGGGTGGGCACAGCCCTTGTCGCCGTGGAGCTTGACCGGCTCGCGTCCGCGAAGGGGCCTCCGGCGCCGTTCGCGCCAACGGCTTCCGTAGCTCGTCCGGCAGCAGCCGCTCGACATTCCCCGCCACGGGCCGACAGCCCGCCGAGCCAACGGGGACGACGACTAAAGCCCGGTCTTTCCCGTTGCCCAATAGGGCCTGGTGGTGATCGCGTGTTTGTCGAGGACGTCCGCGCCGAGGAGCGCTTGTCGTTGGTGTTGGATGGACTGGGCGTGTCCGAGGAGGAGCGCACCATCGATACCGGCCAGTTCTGCGCGACGGAGCGTCTCTTCGAGCCAGGTGCGGGTCGTCGCCCCGGGCTCACCCGCGAGCGCGGCCAAGAAGAAGTAGTGGGGCCATCGACCGCGTAGCTGGGCGACCGACGCCGGTGGGGCCTCGACTACCACGGTCGGCGGATGCGTGGTGGTGGCGGCGTAGGCGTCGAAGGTGCCGAGTGCGGAGCCGTCTCCGATGAACAGGTGACGAGTGCCGGCCGGCTTCAGGGGCACGTGGCGTCCAGCGAGAAGCGTGGTCTGCGCACCCGGGTGAAGGCTCTGGAGCCATCGTGTACCGGGGGCGTCTCCGTGGAGGGTGGCGAGGATGGTGATGCGCTCGGGGCCGCCGACTTCGCGGACGGTGTAACGGCGTCCTTCGTTGCGCGTGGCGCGGACCTGTACTTCGTGGCCGGGGCGCCATCCTCCGGGAGGTGGGTCGGCGTGGAAGTCGAGTTGGAGGAAGTCGGGTCCGATCCGTTCGGTGGTGAGCAGGCGCGCTCGACGGCCCATGAGGGTCTCGGCGAGCTTGCCGACCAGTGCGGGGGCTTTGGGCATGAGGGGTTCTCCTAGCGGCGGCTGAGGGGGTCCGCTGCCGGACTGGGCCGGGACGCGCGGATGAGTACTGGTGTCATTCGGTGACAGGGGCGGGCTTGTCCGCGTCGACCGCGGTGTCCTCCTCGCCTACCTCTTCGCTCCTCTGGGGGATGAGGAAGGCGAGGGCGAGCGGGATGACGCTCAGGCCGAACGCCCACCAGAAGGTGTTGACGAACCCGGAAAGCGCTTGGTCGGGGGTGTGGGCGGTGTTCAGGTGGTTCTGCAGGATGACGGCGATGACGGCGACGCCGAAGGGCGCTCCCACGCGCTGTACGACGCTGAAGGCCGCGCTGCCACTTGGAGCCTCGTCGTGGCTGAGGCTGCCGAAGGCGAGGGTCATGACCGGGAACATGGCGGCGCCGAACCCGATGCCTTGCAGGAGCTGGCCGCCCAGCATCAGGGCCCCGCCGCCGTGGATGTCCGCGAAGGTGAAGGGCAGGACGCCGATCATGGTCAGCGCGACGCCGCCGGCGACGACGAAGCGTCCGTCGAACTGTGCGGCGACGGGGCGGGCGAGGAGGAAGAAGATCATCGTGCCGGCGCCCTGGGGGATCAGCAGGAGGCCGGTGGCAAGCACGCTCTCGCCGCGTAGCTGCTGGTAGAACAGGGGCAGCAGCAGGGTCAGGGCGTAGGTGGAGAACCCGGCCATGAAGGTGATGACGCTGCTGAGACCGAAGCCGCGTCGCGCGAACAGGCGCACGTCGATGAGCGGTTTGCCTCGCGAGGCCAGCGAATGCCGGACGAACGCGGCGACGAGCACGGCACCGATCAGCAGGGGCAGCCAAGCGGACACGGCGGCGAAGCCGTTGCTGCCGGTGGCCCCGGAGACGCCGTAAGCCAACGCGATGACGCCGGGGGTCAGCAAAGCGAAGCCGGGCACGTCCAGCCGGTTGCCGGGCCGGCCGGGCACCGTGGGAAGGAACCGGACAAGGGCGAGGGCCGCGACGCAGACCGGGACGTTGATGAGAAACATCCAGCGCCAGGACCAGTACTGGAGGACGAGTCCGCCGAGCACCGAACCCAGCACCGGCGCGAGCTGAGCCGGGAGCGCGATCGCGACCATGGCCTTGCCGATCCGCTCGGGGCCGGCGGCGCGGGTGAGGATCGAGAAGGAGAGCGGGATCACCATGCCCCCTCCGATGCCCTGGAGCGCACGGAAGGCGATCAGCGTCGGCAGCGAGGACGCGAGGCCGCACAAAGCCGAGCCGACGAGGAAGACCGCGACCGAGAAGGCCCAGACGGTACGGGCCCCGAATCGCTCCGAGGCCCATCCGCTGACAGGGATCACCGCCACATAGAGCAACAGATAGGCGGTGGCCACCCACTGGGTCCGGGCGACCGAGGCGTCGAAGGTGGTGTGCAGGTGGTCGACGGCGATGTTCACGATCGTGGTGTCCAGCAGAGTCGTGAAGACCCCGAGGACCAGGACCGCGCTGATGAGGTTCAGCCGCCGTCGCGGCACGAGTGCGTCCATAGGCGTCTGTGGTGGTGTCGTCATGGAATCAAACTAAACCGTCTAGTTCAATTCGACAAGACTGAACGGTTCAGTCTGGCGCGTGTATGGTGGGGGGATGAACGAGCCCAAGCCGGTTCACCTTCTGAGCGAGGGATCCGCCGCGAAGCGCCGGGCCGTCATCGAGGCGGCGCGAGACCTGTTCGTCAGCCATGGCGTGGACCGTGTGAGCATGGACGCGGTCGCCTCGAGGGCCCAGGTCTCCAAGGCCACCGTCTACAGCTACTTCGGTGACAAACAGCGGTTGTTCCGCGCGATCCTCGCCGATGCGACTGAGTCGCTGGAGGCCTTCGCCCGTGAGGTGATCGGCGCGCGTCTCGGCGATGACGCGGGCATCGCCACCCCGGCGCAGCTGGAGAAGGCGCTGACGTCGACGGCCGTCGACTTCGGTATCGGACTTGTCGGTTCCGTCGAATACGCCGCCGTCTGGGCCCTGGTCGCGCAGCGACGCTGGCAGGACCCCACCACGGACGACGACGTGGAGACCGCGACGGTCGAGAACGCCGTCGCCGAACGGATCGAGTACTTCACCGCACTCGGACTCCTCGACACCGAGGACCCGCGACGTGCGACGGACCATTTCTTCGCCCTCACGGTGCTCCTGGCTTTCAACGAGCAGCCGAACCCGCTCGCCGTGGACCAAGAACGACTCCGCGCCACGATGATCGACGGCGCACGTGCCTTCGTCCGCGCCTACGGTGCCCGCTCCCTGCGTGAACCGAGTCCGAGAACTTCCTGAAGCGGCTCCACCGCTGGTGGGTACCGTGACGGGCGCCGACCGGTCCTGCCCGGCACCGCGTGACGGGCGCGGGCCCGTGGCGACGACGAAGTGACCGGCGCCCGGAGGCCCGGCCCGCGACGCGCGGGAGGACTCGGTCCCGGGAAACATGTCGTGCCGTGCCGCGTACACCTCTTGACACGTGTGTCCCAAATTGACACGTGTGCCCCGAACGACCGAGGTGCGTGCGCTTACCCGTCCCCGGCGTCGCGCGGGCCGGGTGAACCTGTCCCCCTCCCGTCTCGTTTCCCCCGTGGGGCCGGTGGCGAGCCGTGCCCGCGACGAAGGGACGAGGTGGACGGGCGTGCCGGAGGGGTCCACGAAGCGGGTTCGTCATCCGGGGCTCATCCGCAGCGCGGACGTCAGCCGTTGCCGGAACGGCTCCGCGTGGGGCGAGCGGGGCATGTCCTCGGCGAGCGCGGGCAGGATGTGCTGCTCGGCGAGGATCCACTCGGCCGCCTGCGCCGGGCCGGTGAACCGCAGCGGACGGACATCGGCCTGGTGCGGTGGCAGCGTCGTACCGCTGTGGCGCGGCGCGATGAGCGCGGTCGCGGCGTCGGCTGTGTAGAGATAGTGCTCGAACATGCGGCGGCGCGCCTCGGCCCGCGCCCTCGGTTCGTCCAGGATCTCCGACAGTTCTCCCGCATAGGTGCGCAGCAGTGGGTGGGCGGAGAACCGGCCGGGGGAGTGCTCGACCAGGAGGTGGTGCTCGACGAGTTCGGCGATGTGCTCACGGGTCGCTCCGGGCCCGGTGCCGGCCAGGCTCGCGGCCGCGGCGGCGCTGATGTCGTGCGCGGGGTGAACGCTGAGCAGCCGGAACAGGGCCGCCGCGCCCGTGCTCAACAGCCGGTAGGAGCAGGAGAAGACGGTGCGGACGTCGGTAGGGGCGTCGTGGCCGGAGAACGGGGTGAGGCTGTCCCGGCTGTCGCGCAGTCGTGCCGCGAGCGAGGCGAGGGGGAAGTCCGGGTGCGTCAGTGCCCATGTCGCGGCGACGGCCAGGGCCAACGGCAGGCGTCCGCACAGGTCGACGACCTCCCGCGCGGCCGGCGGCTCGGCCCCGACCCGGCGCGCGCCCAGCCTGCGTTCGAGCAGTTCCAGGCCCTCCTGGCGCGACATGGGGTGCAGTGGGAGGACGCGGGCGTTGTCCGTGACGGCCAGCCCGTCGAGCCGCCGGCGGCTCGTGACGACGGTGAGGCAGCCCGGGACGCCCGGCAGCAGCGGGCGCACCTGCTCGCAGTCGCGGGCGTTGTCGAGAACGAGCAGCAGCCTGCGTCCGGCCAGCGCGTCTCGGTAACGGGAGCCGAGCCCGGCTGCTCGCGTCCGCGTTTCCCGCTCGCCCGCGCCGAGAGCGTCCAGGATCTCGTGCGTCACCTCGCCGGGGTCGCGAGGCGGGTGCGAGGAGTGATGTCCCCGCAGGTCCACGTAGAGTCGGCCGTCGGGAAAGTGGTCGGCGACCCGGTGGGCCCAGTGCACGGCCAGGGTCGTCTTGCCCACGCCCGCCATCCCGCAGATGACGGCCGTGACCGCCGAACCGCCGCTGTCCACGTCCTGCGCCAGCAACTGCGAACACCGCTCGACCATCTCGCGGCGTCCGGCGAACGCCGCCGGATCAGAAGGGAGTTGCGACGGCGCGGGCCTGAAGGGCCGGTCCTCCGGGTGTGGCGGCACGGGCTGGTCCCGCAAGTCCACGTGAACCGTCCGCTCTGTACGGCGCGTTCGCTCCGTGTGCTCCGCCGGCTCTCTCCGCTCTGCGCGGTCCGTTCGTTCCGTGTGCTCCGCCGGCTCCTTCCCTTCGACCGGCCCCCTCCGCTCCGTGTGGTCCGCCCGTGCCGCATGCCCCGTGCCGCTCCCGGGGCTGGACTCGCCCCGTCGTGACGGGCGCGGCCGCGCTGCGAGCAGTTCCGGGCCGGGCTCGACGCCGAGTTCTTCGGCGAGAGCGCGACGGATGCCCTCGAACCGCCGCAACGCCTCCGCCTGTCTGCCGGTCCCGGCGAGAACGGCGATGATCCGCGCGTGGAGCGCCTCGTCAAAAGGGTTGGTCTCGACCGCGGCGCGCAGAGCCGTGAGCGTTTCCTCCGCCCACAGGGGAGCCGGGCCCAGAACGAGGTCCGCGGCCTCCTTGGCCGTCGTGACGTACTCGTGCCCGACCGCGGTGAACGCCGGGTGCCCCGCCACCCGGGTCCCGGCGGCGACCACCGGTGCGCGCCACAGCCGTAGCGCCTCTGCCAAGTCCCGTGCTCCCCGGGCCGGATCGCCCGCCTCGACCAACCCCCGCGCTCGGTCCCGCAGCTCGCGGAAGCGCAGCAGATCCGAGGTGGAGGCGTCGGCCAGGAGCCGGTAGCCGCCCGTGGACCGCACGAGGCGCCGCGCGCCGGTCCTGCCCCGCAGCTCCGGTTCGAGCATCCTGCGCAGGGCGCCGATGTGCCGGTGCACGACGTTGACGGCGCTGGGCGGCGGACCGGCCTCCCACAGGACGTCGACCGCCTCGTCCAGGGTGAGGGGACCGGGCGCGCGGAGCAGAAGCAGGGAGAGCAGGGCGAGCCGTTTGGGCGGACCGGGCTCCAGCTCGGTGTCGCCGCGCAGGACGCGCACCGTACCGAGGATCGAGAAACGCACTGGCGCGTCCATCACACGCTGACCTCTCGTCATCCTTCCGCACCGCCCGGTGCCGGCCGGACGGCGCGGAATGTGTCACCGTTCTAACCGGTGATTCGGAGAGTCTCACGCGTCCGGGCGGGACGTCAATCCCGGCGCGTCGTAAGCGGCGATCCCCGCGGTGTGGTGTGTGAGCCGACGCGGCACGCGACCTGGATCGTCGAGGTGAACCGCAAGTGGCCCGTGGAACCAGCGCGTGCCGGCAGACGACGCGGTCCGCTGACGACGTGACCGCTCACGTCAGGAGGCCGACGTCTTCCTCGAACGCGCCACCGGGGAGGGGCGTCCGCGACGACCTGCCCGCGGGGTGGGCGAACACCTGCCCGCCGGGTGGGCGAACGTCGTGCTGCCGCAACCGGTGAACCCGCCCGCGCGGGAGTGGGCCCTGGCCCGGCGCCGCTCAGGGAGCCGGCACCGTCGTGGACACCCTGCTGCGCGGCATGGGCAGGCCGTAGGCCGTAGACCACCGGCCGCGCCGACCGGCAGGCCGGCGCGGCGACCGGTGTCGCTTCGGGGGTAAGGCGCCACCGCACCGCGAACGGAGGGCGGCAGAAGACCTGAGGGCGGCGACCACGCGGTGTGGTCAGCGGCGCTGGAGCCCGCACACATCCGTGACCGCCGCGCACCGGCGGCGGCGTCGTCCGTTCGACGCGTCAGCCCTCACACGACGAATCCGCCGTCGGGCCGGGGCGCACCGGGAGCGCGGGCGGCGCCCCGGTGCTACGGCGCACCGTCGAACGAGCAGGACGTGACACGCCCCGGAAGGACCTGAACGCGCCCCGCACGCCGCCTGGTCGCCTTCTGTGCCGCAAAGCCGGACCACGGGCCCCGGGCGCGGCGCCTCGTGTGCCGGGACGCGGGCCTCAGCTCCCCGGCATGAAGACGGCCTTGGTCTCCAGGAAGCCCTCCAGTCCCTCGGGACCGCCCTCGCGGCCGTGGCCGGACAGCTTGCGGCCGCCGAACGGGACGTTGGGCGAGATCTCGAAGCCGTTCACCGCGAGATGCCCGGTGCGTACGCGCGCGGCCACCTCGAAGGCCCGTTCGGCGTCCGCCCCGAAGACGCTCCCGCTCAGGCCGAAGTCCGTGCTGTCGGCCAGACGTACCGCGTCGTCGATGTCGGTGTACGCCTGGATCGTGACCACCGGCCCGAAGATCTCCTCGCGCGCGACGGTCATGCCCGGTGTGACCCCGGTGAAGACGGTCGGGTCGATGTAGTGCCCCCGCTCGAAGCCCGCGCTCCGGCCGCCTCCGGTGAGAAGCCTCGCCCCTTCCGCGCGCCCCGTCTCCACGTAGTCCAGGACGCGGCGGTACTGCCGCTCGTTGAGCACCGGTCCCACGTCGGTCGTCCGCTCCCAGGGGTCGCCCACCGTCAGGGACCGCACAGCGGCGAGGAGCGCCTCCTCCACCTCGGCCAGGCGGTGGCGCGGCGCGAGGACACGGGTCTGCGAGAAGCAGATCTGACCGGAGAACGGCATGACGAACGGCATCAGGGCCGGTACCGCCGTGGACAGGTCGACGTCGTCGAGGAGGATCGCGGCCGACTTGCCGCCCAGTTCGAGCGTGGTCCTGACCATCCGCCGCGCGGCCGCCTCGGCGATCCTGCGTCCGGTCGGCACACTGCCGGTGAAACTGATCTTGTCCACCGCCGGGGAGCCGACGAGCCGGGCGGACTCCAGGGCATCGGCGGTGATCACGTTGACGACGCCGGGCGGCAGTCCCGCGGCCTCGGCGCACTCGGCGATCACCAAGGCGTCGAGAGGGCTCTCGACCGGCGACTTGAGCACCACGGCGCAGCCCGCTCCCAGCGCCGCCGCGACCTTGTGGGCGAAGATGTTGAACGTGGCGTTCCAGGGTGCGACGAGCGCCGCCACCCCCACCGGCTCCCGCAGTACCCGCGCGTGTCCGCGCCGGGTGGGCCGCCGTTCGGTGAACGCGTAATCCTCGACGAGGCCGGCGTAGTAGTCGAAACGGCTCTCCCCGGCGTGGACGAGTCCCTCGGCGAAACCGATGGGCGCACCGACTTGCGCGGTCCACAGCTTCGCGAGCAACGGCAGCCGGCCGCGCACCTCCTCGGCGAGACGCTTGAGATGAGCGGCGCGGTCGGACGCGGGCATGCGGGGCCAGGGGCCGGTGTCGAAGGCGGCCCTCGCCGCCGCCACGGCCCGCTCCACTTCGGTGCTGTCGGCGAGCGGCAGCGTCAGCACGTCCCGCTCGGTCGAGGGGGAGACGAGGGTGACGCGGCGACCGGCACCCGCGCGTACCCACCGGCCCCCGACGTAGAAGCACTCGCGGAACTCGTCCGCGACATCCACCGGAAAATCGGGCAAGGGAAACTCCTGACGGGTCGTGACCAGCGGCTTACGGCTGTCCGGGCGGGTCGAGCAGGGGGTCCGGGGCGGAGGGCCGGCCGGGTGCCAGGGCGCCGAAGATCCAGCGGTTCGCCGCCACCGCGTCCTCCTCGGCCGGCCGCGGGCCACGGCCGTACAGCCGTGTGAAGTCGAACGGGCCCCGGACGGCCGTGGACCAGCCCAGCTCCGTCAGCTCCGCGACCGAGTCCGGCCGCCGCTCCGTGCTGAACAGGGCGAGCAGATCGACGCCGATCCGCTCACGTGCCGCCGCGTAGATCGGGTAGTCGCGGGCCTCGACCGGATCGACACCCTGCTTGACCTCGTACGCCAGGGCACTTCCCGGGGCGCTGTGCGCGTGGACGGTCGCGAGGAGCTCGCGCTCCGCGCCGGGCGGCAGATAGGGCACCAGCCCCTCGGCGAGCCAGGCCGTGGGCCGCGCCGGATCGAAACCGGCCGCGACAAGCGCCGCCGCCCAGTCCTGCCGCAGATCCGCCGCGACGGCCACGCGCTCCGCACGTGGTACGGCGTCCAGTGCGTCCAGGACGGAACGCTTGAAGGCGAGCACGTCCTGCCGGTCGATCTCGAAGACCGTGGTGCCCGGGGGCCAGGGCAGCCGGTGGGCGCGCGTGTCCAGTCCCGCGCCGAGCAGGACCACCTGCCGGCCGCCCTCGGTGGCCCGCCGCAGCAGGAAGTCGTCGAAGACCCGGGTGCGCAGCCCGAAGAAGCGGCCCAGCCGCCCCCACAGCGGGTCGGCGTCGCCGTCCGGCACCTGATCGGCCGTCAGCGGCCAGTCGGCGCACGCGGGGGCGGCGCGGACGAAGTGCTCCGCGTACGCGTCCCGGGCCAGTGCGTCGGGCCGGGACGCCTCGATGGCTCGGGCGGCGGCGACGAGAAGGGCGGTCACCCCCACCCCGGCGACCGGGTGGGCGTCCGCTCGGGCGTTGTCGGCCATGCTCTCTCCTCATCGGGGGGTCCATGCACTGAAACGTCGTCGGCGGCTGAGAAGTTCAACCCTGCCGGCAGACGGCGAGAGCGGACCGGGGCCCGGGGCAGGTGTCGCACGCCGGGGTGCGGCACGTTCACCGCCGGGCCGCGAGCCGGCCGCCGCCGACGCTCAATCCCGGGGGCGCGCCGCACACATGTTACGCGTACACGTGCGTCCACGAGTTGGACGTTTCCCGGGTGCGGGGCCGCCGATCCTGCTCGCGGACCCCGTGGCCGACGCTGCCGCGCGGGACCGCCTCCCGCACCCGATCCCCTCGTAACCGGCTTGACGGGTGACTTGTGGCATGGCAAGGTCGTCACCAGTCAGAATGGTTACGCATCAAGTGAGGGAAACCCCATGGCCGTTGTCCGCTTCCACCTCGACTTCCCGCTCAGTCCTTCCGAGGCCATGGCGGTCCTGACCGACTTCAGCCCCGCGCGCGCCGAGGACTGGCCCACGATCGACGCGGAACACTTCACCGTCCACGAACTCGGCGACACCTGGGCCGAGGTGACCGAAGGGACCGGCTCCGCCTGGGAGCGCGCCCGCTACCGGTGGGACGAGGCGGCGGGCCGGGTCAGCGTCGAGACCCTGGACTCCAAGGTCTTCGGCCCCGGCGGCGGCTGGGAGTTCCGCGTGGTCCCCGAGGGGCGGGGCACCCGCGTCGACGTCGAACTGACCAGGGAGCCCGCCTCCTTCAGGCGCCGGATGCTCGCCTTCCTGCTTCCGCTCGTGGGGCCCTCCTCGCTCCGGAAGTCCTTCAGCGGCCCCCTCAAGGCCGCGTGACCCCCTGGCTGCGCGCAGCGGAAGAGGCGGAAAGCACCCCCCGCGACGGCCCCCGGCCCGCCCCCGCGGCCCGGCCCCTCTCCGCCCGACCGGCGACACACCTTCTGTACGGCCCTCGCACGGCGCCCCGTACGGAATGCTGGGTTCCGGGTCAGGGGCCGGTCAGGAGAGGGGCGTCGTGCTGGACGCGGATGTCGTCATCGTCGGAGCGGGAGCGGCCGGGCTCTCGCTCGCCCACCGGCTGTGCCGCCCCCGCCCGGGGCCCCGCCGCCCGGCCGAGGTCGTCCTGGTCGACGCGCCCCCGGGCCCGCTGCGCCCGTCCGAGCGCACCTGGTGTTTCTGGGAGCCACCGGGCGGCGAGTTCGACGGCGCCCTGGCCGCCGCGTGGGACCACCTGCGGGTCAGGGCCCACGACGGCCGCACCCTCACCCGCTCCCCGGCGGGACTGCGCTACAAGATGCTGCGCTCCGGCGCCTTCGAGGAGCACGTCGATCCGGCGCTGGCGGGAGCGCCCGGCTTCCGCCGTCATGACGCCACCGTCGAGGACATCCGGGGCGGCCCGCACGGCGCGCGGGTGCACGGGCTCGACGCGTCGGGCCGGCCCTGGTCGCTGCGAGCCCGCTGGGTGTTCGACTCGCGGCCGCTGCCCGCCCTGCCCGCCTCGCGCGCCACCCTCTTCCAGCACTTCCGCGGCTGGTTCGTGCGCACCGCGGAACCCGCCTTCGACGCCACGGCCGCCGACCTGATGGACTTCCGCACCCCCCAGCCTCCGCACGGCCTGTCCTTCGGCTACGTCCTCCCGCTCAACGACCGCGAAGCCCTCGTCGAGTACACCGAGTTCTCCCGCGCGCCCCTGGGGGTGGCCGCCTACGAGGCGGCGTTGCGGCACTACACCCAGGACGTCCTGCGGCTCGGCGCGTTCGAGGTCACCGCCGCCGAGCAGGGCCTCCTCCCGATGACCGCCGCCCGCTTCGCCCGCGCGGCGGGCCCGTCCGTCTTCCGGATCGGCGCCGCCGGGGGTGCGACGCGGCCCTCCACGGGCTACACCTTCGCCGCCGTCCAGCGCCAGACCAGAGCCGTCGCCGACCGCTACCACCGGGGCGCCGTCCCCGCTCCGCCCGCCCCGCACGCGCCCCGGGCCCGCGCCATGGACGCGGTCCTGCTGCGCGCCCTGGACCAAGGGCGCGTCAGGGGCGCGGATTTCTTCTGCGACCTGTTCGCCGGGGTGCCCGCCGAACGGGTCCTGCGTTTCCTCGACGGCCGTACGACGGTATGGGAGGACCTCGGCGTCGGTCTGCGCGTGCCGAGGGCGCCGATGCTGCGCACCGCGCTCGAACTGCCCTTCGTGCGCCCCGTGCGCACCCCTCTTCCCCGATGAGGAGCACCATGACCAGGCACAGAGGCGCACCCCGGGCCCCACGACGCGGCCGGGACCGGCGGGCCGAGATCCTGCCCGCGCCACCCGGCCGGGACCGCTTCACCGACGAGGCCCCGCACGTCACCGTCGTAGGCGGCGGCATCGCCGGACTCGCGGCCGCCACCGGACTCGCCGAACGCGGCGTCCGCGTCACCCTCCTGGAGCGCGAACCGGTGCTCGGCGGGAGGCTCGCGGGCTGGCCCGTCCGGCTCTCGGACGGAACGGAAGCCACCATGAGCCGGGGCTTCCACGCCTTCTTCCGGCAGTACTACAACCTCCGGGGGCTGCTGCGGCGCGCCGACCCCGGACTGCGCACCCTGCGCGGACTGCCCGACTACCCGCTGCGGCACGCCCGCGGCCTCCACGACAGCTTCCGGCACGTCCCGCGCACACCCCCGCTCAGCGCCCTCGGCTTCGTGGCCCTCAGCCCCAGCTTCGGTGTGCGCGACCTCGCGGCGATGGACGCGCGGGCCGCCCTGCCGCTGCTCGACGTGCGCGTCCCCGAGGTCTACGCGCGGCTCGACGACGTGAGCGCCGCCGACTTCCTGAACCGCATCCACTTCCCCGAGGCCGCCCAGCACCTCGCCTTCGAGGTGTTCTCCCGCAGCTTCTTCGCGGACCCGCGCGAACTGTCCGCCGCCGAACTCGTCCTCATGTTCCACATCTACTTCCTGGGCTCCTCCGAGGGCCTGCTGTTCGACGTACCCGACGAGCCGTACCCGCGGGCGCTGTGGGAACCGCTCGCCGGCTACCTCCGCTCCCTCGGTGTGAGCCTGCGCACCGCGACCGCCGTCGAAGGCGTCGAACCGGCCACCGGCGGCGGCCTCTACGTCCTGGCGGAGGGCGAGTCCTACCTCAGTGACGCGGTGGTCCTGGCACTCGACACACCCGGACTGCGCCGGCTCGTCGCCGACTCACCCCGGCTCGGGGACGGCCCCTGGCGCGAACGGATCGACGCGCTTCCCGCGGCCCCGCCCTTCCTCGTGAGCCGGCTCTGGCTGGACCGCCCCGTCGCCCCCGACCGCCCCGGCTTCCTCGGCACCAGCGGCTACGGCTCGCTCGACAACGTGAGCGTCCTGGACCGCTGGGAGGGCGAGGCCGCGCGCTGGGCGGCGGCGGGCGGTGGTTCCGTCGTCGAACTGCACGCCTACGCGCTCGACGGCCCGCGCGACCAGAAGGCGGAACAGAACCAGCTCATCGAACGGCTGTGGCAGGTCTACCCCGAGACCCGCGACGCCCTGATCGTCGACCAGCGGCACGAGTGGCGCGCCGACTGCCCGCACTTCCCGGTCGGCGGCCACAGCGCACGGCCCACCGTCCGCACCCCCGACCCGGCTCTCGTCCTGGCCGGCGACCTCGTCCGCACCGGCCTGCCGGTGGCGCTCATGGAACGCGCCGCCACCACCGGCTTCCTCGCCTCCAACGCGCTGCTGGAGCGCTGGGGCATCCGGGGCCAGACCCTGTGGACCGTGCCGAACCGGGGGCGCTGGGGCCCCCTCCGTGCCCTGGCCCGCCTCGGCGGGGCCTGACCGCGCCCTCCCGTCGCCGCCCCGCCGACTCCCCGGGGCGGCGCCCCCTCAGGCCGTACCGGCTTCCGTCGCCCCGGAGTCCTCGGAAACCTGGGGACGTCGCGGCGCGCGCGGCGGGTGCGGGGCGGCGGTGCGCAACTCCCAGCGCCGCTCCGCGTACGCCAGGTCGTCGCGCCACAAGCGGCCCGCCGCCGCCCGCATCAGGGGCCGCAGCACCGGCGCCGCCGCACGGGCCAGCGCGAAGCCCGGCCGCCCCGAGGCCGCGACGACCGCCTCGATCACCGCGGTACGCGGGCGCCCCGAGTCGTCCGGCGCCAGCGGCGTCGCATGCGTCTCCACGACCGAGCCGACCCCGTCGCCCTTCGTGATGTGCATGACCACCGTGCGCGGTTCCGGCGCGGTGAACACGGCCTCCACCGGGACGACGACCCGGCCGGCCACCTTGAAGGAGACCGCCACCACGAACCCGTCCTCCGTGGCGCTGCCGCCCCCGGCCCCCGGGTCCCGCACCACGTGGAGGTCCACGAAGGAGTACGGGTGGAACCACGCGCCGTGCCACGGGTCGAGCCGGTTGGCCACGACGTCCTCCGGCTCACAGCGGCCGACCGTCGTGCACACGGCGTCCACCGCCGAGTCGCGGTCCGGGCGCACCGGCACGACCGGCCGCTCCAGCGGCACCTCACCGCCCACGGCGTCCAGCCGCACCCACGCCAGCACCCCGTCGTCGTACGCCGGAAACGGCTGCCAGCCCGCGAACGGGTTCCCGTCCAGGGCCAGTCCGTGCCAGCGGCACACGAGGGTGCCGCAGCGCACCGGGCTCCGCGCGAGGGGGGCGCCCAGGTGCGGGCACGCCCCCGGGCCCGCCACGAGCCGCCCGCTCGCATCGCGCCAGGCGACGACCTCCACACCCCCGATCGTCCGCCCCAGTGGCTGCCGCCGCCCCTCGGCCACCTCGCGCGAGGCGCCCAGGACGTACCAGTTGCCGGACGGCCGCTCTCGCGCGCGGGCCAGCGCCCCCGCGATCACACCGGGCCTGGCCTCCCGCCACGTGGGCCGCATCCGCTCCCACGCCACCGGGTCGCGCCGCAGGCGCAACGGGATACGTGCCCCGAGCCCCCGCGCAGCGGTGTCTCCCGGCGCCTCTCGCCCGTCCGCACCCGCACCCGCCGCCCGTCCGCTCACACCGGCACCTCCGCTCGCTCCGGGCCGTCCGCGCGGACCCGTCGCGGTACCGGCGGCGCGGTCGCGGCCCGCGGCCGTCGCGGGGAGCGGGCCACGCGCCAGCGGGCGGCGGCGACCCGCACCAGCCCGTCGGCGGCCACGACGGCCCGGCGTCTGCGCGGCACGACGGAACGCCGGTGCACGACCGCGTACCCGTCGTCCGCGACGGCGTCCAGGATGCCCCCGTACAGGACGTACGCGGTGCGGATGCAGGGGCGGGCGACCGGGTCGAGCATCGCGAGGCCGGGGGCCGCGCGCCGGTACTCGGAGCGCGTCAGCTCGGCGGCGGCCCGCAGCGCCCGCACGATCCGCGGGTCCCGGCCGCCGGTGTCCCGGCTCCACCGCAGCAGCTCCCGGTCCACGCCGTGCGCGGCGAGCAGGTCCACCGGCAGGTAGACCCGCCCCCGGTCCAGGTCCTCACCCACGTCCCGCAGGAAGTTGGTGAGCTGGAAGGCAACGCCCAGGGCGGCCGCGTGCGGGGCCGCCTCGGCGCGCGGCACCACGGTGCCGAGCACCGGCAGCATCTGAAGCCCGATGACGGCCGCCGAACCGTGCATGTAACCGCGCAGTTCGTCCAGCGTCGCGTAGTCCGTGACCGTCAGGTCCGCGCGCATCGACGTCATGAAGTCACGGAAGTACTGGTGGTCGATCGCGTACCGGGCGGCGGTGTCGGCGAGGGCCCGCACGACCGGCTCGCCGCAGCGTCCCGAGCGCAGCCCCGTCTCCAGCCGTCCGGCCAGCTCGTCGAGGGCGCGCTGCCGTTCCTCGGTCGTCGCTTGGCTGTCCAGGTCGTCCACGATGTCGTCGGCCCAGCGCGCGAACCCGTACAGCGTGTGCACGGCGGGCCGCCGCGCGGCCGGCAGCAGCCGCGTCGCGAGGAAGTAGGTCCGGCCGTGCCGCGCGTTCAGCGCCCGGCACATCCGGTAGGCGTCGCGCAGGCCGGGATCACTGATCCCCGCCGCGTCCAGTTCCCGGTCGGTCACCGCGGTCAGCCTCTCGCCGGGGCGCCGGGAGCACGGCGCCGGGTTGTCGTGACACGGGGCGCGGGCGGGCCGGTGACACGGGTCGCCGCGAGCTTCCCGGAGATCAGCACGGTCGGCACGCCCACCCCGGGCGTCGTACCGCAGCCGGCGAGCACCGCGTTGACGGTGCCGCGCACCAGATTGCGCGGACGGAACGGCCCCGTCTGCGCGAAGGTGTGCGCCGCCGAGAAGGGGCTGCCCGCCGCGTGCCCCTGCGCCGCCCAGTCCGCCGGGGTCACCAGGCACTCCGTCTCGACGGCCGCGCCGAGACCGTCGAGACCGCGCCGCTCCAGTTCGCGCAGCAGACTGTCGCGGTAGCGCGGGCCGAGCTCGCGCCACTCCCGCACCCCCGGCCCCGTCTCCGTGTTGGGACAGGGCGCGAGGACGTAGTGCAGGTGCCTGCCCGGAGGGGCGAGGTCCGGGTCGGTCGCCGTGGGACGCGTCACCAGCAACGAGGGATCGCTCATCAGGCGTCCGGTGCGCGTGAGTTCGTCGAAGGTGTCGTGCCACGCCTGCCCGAAGGAGATCGTGTGGTGGCCCAGACCCTCCCAGGTCCGGTCGGTTCCCGCGTGCAGGACCACGGCGGACGGCGCGTGCCGCAGCCGCACCGGCCGGCGCGGCCGAGCCCCCAGCAGCCCGTAGCTGACCGGCAGATCGGGGGTGAGGACGACCGCGTCGCACGGAAAACGGGCCCGGTCGGTGCGCACCGCGACGATCCGCTCGCCCCGCCGCTCCAGCGCCTCGACGGTGTGCCCGTGGTGGAACTCGGCGCCCGCGAGCGCGGCCGCCCCCGCCATGGCCCGGGGCAGGGCGTGCATACCTCCGCGCGGGAACCAGACGCCCGCCACGGTGTCCATGTAGGCGATCACGGCGTACGCGGCCAGCGCCCGCGCCGGGGCGACCCCCGCGTACAGCGACTGGAAGGTGAAGACCCGCCGCAGCCGCTCGTCCGACAGGAAACGCCCGATGCGCGCGTCGAGCCGGCCGAAACCGCCCAGCGCGGCGAGCCGGGCCAGGTCGGGGTGCATCAGTTGCAGGGGCGAGTCGAAGTTGGCGTCGATGAACCGGCGCATCTGCACCGCGTACAGCTTCTCCAGCCAGGTCCGCAGCCGCCGGTAACCCGCCGCCTCCCGGGGGCCGGCGAAGCGACGGACCTCCTCCTCCATCGGACCGGGCCGGGTGTGCACGTCCAGCGCCGATCCGTCCGCGAAGCGGGCGCGGTAGGCGGGATGCAGTTCCACGAGATCGAGGTGGTCGGCCATGCGCGCGCCGACCGCCGCGAAGCCCTCCTCCACGAGATCCGGCATGGTCAGCACGGTCGGGCCCGTGTCCATCAGGAAGCCGCCGCGCTCCAGCCGGCCCGCCCGCCCGCCGGGCAGCGGATCGCGCTCCACGACGGTCACCCGCCGCCCGGCACCGAGCAGGTGCAGGGCGGCCGACAGGCCCGCGAGGCCCGCCCCCACCACGACGACATGGTCACTGGGGCCGGGCAGGGTCCGGGTACTCATGAGGGGCGGCCTCTCTCGTCGGGCGCGACCGCCGGGGAGCGGACGGGCCGCGGCGGGGACACGGCGGGCTCCGGCGGGGACACGGCGGACGCCCGCGGGGACACGGCGGGCACCGGGGCGGGCGCCGCACCGCCCGCCCGGTGCACGAGTTCGCACAGCCGGGCGCGAGCCGTCGGATCGGCGTCGAGGCCGTCGAGCCGGCCGGTGGCGCGCGCCACGAGGGCGGCGATGCGCTCCTCCACCAGCCGGCGTGCCCCCGTCTCCTCCAGCACCGACCGCACCCGGTCGAGCCCCTCGGGGGAGAGCCCGGGATCACCGAGGCAGCGCTCCAGCACGGCGAGGGCCGGGCCGTCACCGCTCGCGAGGGCCCGCGCGTGGGCGAGGGCGGCCAGCAGCGTCGGTTTGCCCGAACGGACGTCCTCGCCCACCGGCTTCCCGGTGTGTTCCGGGGTACCGAAGACACCCAGCAGGTCGTCCCGGAGCTGGAAGGCCAGGCCCGCGGCGCGGCCGGCCTCGGCCAGCCGCCGCGTCCTCTCGGCGTCCGCCCCCGCCAGCGCGGCGCCCAGCTCCATGGGCCGCGCGACGGAGTACAGCGCGCTCTTGAGCCGCGCCGTGCGCACCGCGTGCAGCGCGGAGCGGGAAGCGGTGATCTGCCCCTGCAGATCGAGGTACTGCCCCGCCACCATCTCGGTGCGCAGCGCGCGCCACAGCGAGCGCACCCGGGACCCGGCGGCGGCGGGGTACTCGGTCGCGTGCACGGTGTCCTCGGCCCACACGAGCGCGAGATCGCCGACCAGGACCGCGGCGGCCCGGCCGAAGGGCTCGGCCGCCCACGCGCCGCGGCCCGCCCCGTACTGCGCCGTGAAGGAGGTGTGGACCGCGGGCCTGCCGCGGCGCATCGGCGAACCGTCCATCACGTCGTCGTGCACGAGGGCCCCGGTCTGGAGCAGTTCCAGCGCGGCGGCGGTGCGCAGGGCGAGACGCGTCCGCCGCGCACCGGGCGCCCCCTCGACCCGCAGGGCCCACCACAGGAACGAGGAGCGGAGGCGACGCCCTCCGGTGGCGGTGAAGTGGACGACGCGGGCGGCCACCTCCCGTCCGAAGACCGGGTGCAGCGCCGAGGCGGCCCGCAGCCGCTCGGCGAGCAGGTCCGCGAGCACGGCGTTGACGGCTCCCGGCACGTCCGCGTCCACCCCCGCGTGCGCACCGGCCACCGCCGTGGCCGGTGCGCACGCGGGGGCCGGCCGGTGCGCGGGCGGAGCGCACTCGTCGTTGCGCGGGCTCACGGGCTGTTCCTCTCCGCACGGCTCACGGACGGTTCCTGGTCCAGGGGGTCACACGCCGTCCTCTCGTTCGGTCCCGCCGGATCGCCCGGCCGGGTCGCGCGGCCGCCTCGGCGCCCGCCCTCAGGGACCTGCCCGTCACCGGCCCCCTCCCGTCGCACGGGCACTCCAACGAGCTACGAGAGCGGGCGCAGATGGGGGAGTGGCACCGAGGTGCCGCGCGCCTGGGCGGGGAGGGCGACCCGTGGCCGGCGGCACCGGCGCGCAGGGCCTCGACCACTCCGGCACACAGCGCGGACGCCCCGAACGGAGTAGGACGTACGCCCGCGGATCGTCCGTCCACGGCCGCCACCTCGGCGGCCCACGCGCCACCCTCGCCCCGGGATCACCGCCCCGCGAGGCCGCCCGGGGCCGGGCCCGTGGTCACCGGGGCGAGCCGCCGCGCCACCGGTCCCCGTGGCAGAAGGAGGCGGTTCGCGGTTGTCTGGGCACTATGTCGGATCATCAGTACGGTCAGTCCGGTGCCTCCCCGGACGGGAAGAAGCAACGGCACGAGTCCTCGGCGTCCGGCCCCGGCGAGGAGCGTGCGGGCCCCGGGGCCCCGCGGCGGATGGGCCGGAGTTCCTGGAACGCGGTGCTCAGACGCACCCTCAAGGAGTTCCAGCGAGACCAGCTGACGGACCGGGCCGCCGCACTGACGTACTACAGCATCCTGGCGCTGTTCCCCGCCCTGCTGGTGCTGATCTCGCTGCTGGGCATCGCCGGGAAGTCGGCCACCCAGTCCGTGCTCGACAACATCAAGAAGCTCGCGCCCGGCTCGGCCCGCGACGTGCTCACCAACGCGGTCACCCAGTTGCAGGGCAGCGCCGGGCTCGGCTCCGTGCTCGCCGTGGTCGGCGTGCTGGGCGCCCTGTGGTCCGCCTCGGGCTACGTCGCCGCCTTCATCCGCACGTCCAACACCGTCTGGGACCTGCCCGAGGGCAGGCCCGTGTGGAAGGTGCTCCCGGTACGTGTCGGCCTGACCCTCGCCCTGCTGGTCCTGGCGTGCGTCAGCGGCCTGATCGTCGTGTTCACCGGCGGTCTCGCCCGGCAGGCCGGTACGAGTCTGGGGATCGGCGGTACGGCCGTGACCGTGTGGTCGATCGTCAAGTGGCCGGTACTGGTGCTGCTCGTGGCCGCCATGCTGGGGCTTCTGTACTGGGCGGCGCCGAACGCCAAGGGGCGCGGCTTCAGGTTCGTGACCCTCGGCAGCCTGCTCGCGCTGCTCATCTGGCTGGCCGCCTCCGCCGGGTTCGCGGTCTACGTCGCCAACTTCAGCTCGTACAACAAGACCTACGGGACGCTGGCCGGCGTCATCGTCTTCCTCGTCTGGTTGTGGATCACCAACCTCGCCGTTCTGCTGGGGCTGGAGTTCGACGCCGAGACCGAACGCGAACGGGCGATCGCCGCCGGCCACCCCCACCGGAAAGAGCCGTACACCGAGCCGCGCGACACCAGCAAGTGGTCCGACGAGGAGAGGCGTTCCCTGGGGGACACCGGCCCCGACGACCCTCGTGCCCACTGAACCGTCGCTCCCCGACCCGGTGGCAGGCGTTGGCCCCGAAGCCGCTCCGACCGCCACCGCCCTGTACCCGCAGTCCGTGGGCCCGGTCCCGCACCCCGTGAGAGGACGACCTGATGAACGCCTCCAAGCTCGCCTACAAGCCCTTCGGAATCGCCCTCGGAGCGGCCGGCGGCATGCTCGCCGGCCTCGTCGTCAAACAGATCTGGAAGCGCGTCGGACAGGAGGAGACTCCGCCGGGCGCCACGGACGAGGACCGCACCTGGCGGGAGATCGTGCTCGCCGCCACGATCCAGGGCGCGGTCTTCGCCGCGGTCAAGGCCGCGGCCGACCGCGCCGGGGCCTCGGCCTTCAAGCGTCTGACCGGGACCTGGCCGGGCTGAGCCGGATCGGGCCGGGACGTGCCGGCCCCGCCCGCCCTCGTCCCGGCCCGTCCGCAGCCGGGGGGGGGGGGGGGGGGGCCCCCCCCCCCCCCCCCCCCCCCCCCCCCCACCCCCCCCCCCCCCCGGCCCCCCCCCCCCCCCCCCCCAAACAACCCCCCCCCCCCCCCCCCCCC
>NZ_JBIAFO010000003.1:479126-528941 GCF_042869355.1 Streptomyces sp. NPDC007088 | reverse complement strand
GACTGCCCAGCGGCGCCCTCGTCACCCGCACCACCTCGTACAACCAGCCGAAGGGGGAGACCGCCCCCACCGTCGTCACCCGCGTCGCCCGGGTGACCGGCGCGTCGCGCGCCACGGCCGTGCCCCCGCAGCGACAGCCACGGCCGCAGCGGGAGGTCCGGTTCCCACCGCGCCCGCAACCGGAACCGGAACCGGAGCCGGAACCACGGCCCCGCGAGGACGCGTACGAGGACGCGTACGAGGACCGGCACGAACCCACGCCACCGGCACCCGTCGCACCCGCTGCCTCTGCACCGGTCGTACCGGTCACACCGGCCGTACCGGTCGCACCGGGTTCCGGCGTCGGGGCCGGGGCCGGGGCCGAGTCCTCGTCGCCCCTCTCCCTCGTGCACGCGCGAGCGGTCCGCATCCTGGTCTCCCTGCGCCACGCCGACCCCCGGCTCCTCCTCTCCGAAACAGAAGTCGCCCGCCTCACCCCGGCCGTCACCCAATGGCTACTCCGCGAAGCAGGCCCCGAAGCCATCCGCACCGCCCTCACCACCAACCTCCCCGAACCCATGCACCGCCCCGCCGCCGTCCTCACCCACCGCCTCCGCACCGGACTCCCACCCCTCCCCCATCCACACCCCCGACCCACCCCGCACACCACACCCCCACTCACACCCCTCCGCACCACCGGCTGGACCAACAGCTGCGACACCTGCGAACGCGCCCTCCCCAACAACGCCCCCCAATGCCGGGACTGCGCGAGGGCGGGCACGTCCTGACCCGGTGGGCCGCCGTTCGGTTCGTAGCGGCCGACGGTGCCGGTCCGGCCGGCCGTCGCGCGGACGGCGAGCGGGAGGACACGGCGGCGCTCCCGTGCGGCCGGTGGCCCGGCCACCGCGGTGGATGCACGACAGCCCGCCGCAACGGACGTACGACAGCGCCGAGCCCCGCCCGGCGCGTAGGCCGGACGGGGCTCGGTGCTGTATTCAGTCCCTCCGAGGGGCCCGTCGGACGGGTGTCAGAGGGCCCTGTCGGAGGTGTGTGTCCGAGGGGTTTAGAAGTAGTGCTTCCGCCCGCCGACCGCGCGGCCGGTCGCGCCGAGAATCCACAGGACGGCACCGACCACGAGCAGCACCCCGCCGATCGTCGTGAGCAGCGGAATACCGACCAGCAGGCCGATGATGAGCAGAATGACGCCAAGAATAAGCATGACAGTTACGACCTTCACGTCTCTTAGGTGCGTACGGACTCTTTAACGCCGAACCCGCACCACCCTGTTCTCCACGCTGGACAACTTGGATCAAGGTGCAGTCCGGCCGCCCCGGCTGGGCGGCGGCTGTTGGATCACGGCTTCACAACCGCCGTGTGCCCCGGTCCCGCCCACCCATGCACGCACTTGTCAGCTACCTGTCATCAACTTGGCGTGGACCTGTCGCCGGGCCCCGCCTCGCGCGTCGGCGCGGGCGTGTCTCAGCGCGGCTCGATGTCCCCGGAACGGGAGGGGACGGCGTCCAGGGCGGCGAGTGTCGCCGCGTCCAGCTCGACCGATCCCGCCGCGACGTTCGCCTCCAGGTGCCCGGCGTCCGCGGTGCCCGGGATGAGGAGGACGTTCGGGGCGTGGTGCAGCAGCCAGGCCAGCCCGGTCTGCGCCGGGCTGACGCCGAGCGACTTGGCGGCGGCGAGCACGGCGGGCTCGTCGGTCACCTTGGGCAGGCCGGGGAAGGCGCTGCCGAGCGGGAAGTACGGCACCCAGGCGATGTTCTCGCTCACGCACAGGGCGAGCAGGTCCTCGTCCTCGCGCGACACGAGGCTGTAGGCGTTCTGCACGCAGGCGATGCCCGCCGGGAGCGCCCGGCGCAGGACGTCCAGGCTCACGCTGCTGAGCCCGATCGCGCCGATCTTGCCCTCGTCGCGCAAGGCGGTCATCACGGCGAGCTGGTCATCGAGGGGCACCAGCTGGTCGCCCTCGGCCTTCAGGCCGGGCCCGGAGTCGGGGCGCCGCAGGTTGACCAGCGGAATCTGTTCGAGGCCGAGGCTGCGGAGGTTGTCCTCGACGCTCGCCCGCAGCTCCTCGGGCTTCTGGGCGAAGCGCAGCGGGACCGGACCGGGGTCGGGGGTGGCGCCCACCTTGCTGACGACGGTGACGCCGTCCTCGGGGCGGATCGCCTCACGGATCAGGTCGTTGGCCAGGCCGTTCCCGTAGAACTGGGCGGTGTCGATGTGGTCGACGCCGAGTTCGACGGCGCGGCGCAGGATCGCGAGCGCCGTGGCACGGTCCTCGCCCAGACGCGGCAGCTGCATCGCGCCGAAGCCGACGCGGGAGACGGTGCGGCCCGCGAGCGCGAACGCGCCTCCGGGGCGCGGGACGCCGGTGGCCGTGGTGGACGCGGAGGAGGGGGAGGCTGGGGAGGAGGACGGGGTCTTGGACGTCATGAGCGTGTGCCCTCGTGAGACGATAGGAGAAACGGAGGTACCTCCGTTCTTTCGACACTAGCACTACCGGAGGGACCTCCGTTTTGACTGGGCCCACCTCGACGCCGCCCGGAGTCCCACCCGGGCGGCCCAGCGCCGACGGCGTCCGGACCGGCGCGAGCGCCGATTCCGGCACGGCTGCTTCCGGCGCCGCTGCTTCCGCCACGACTCCTTCCGGCGCGGCGGGCGGTCGTCCCGCGCGCGCGGACGCCCGGCGCAACCGCGAGAAGCTGCTGACGGCCGCGCGGGCCGTCTTCACCGCCGCCGAGGGCACCGTCCCGCTCGAAGCGGTGGCCCGGGAGGCGGGCGTCGGCATCGGCACGCTCTACCGCCACTTCCCCACCCGCGAGGCGCTCGTCGAGGCCGTCTACGGCGCCGAACTCGACGAGGTCACCGGCAGCGCCCCCGCCCTGCTCGCCGAACTGCCGCCGGAGGCCGCGCTCCGGGCGTGGATGGACCGGTACGCGGCCTTCGTCGCGACCAAACGCGGGATGGCCGACACGCTGCGCGCCGGGATGGCCTCGGGCAGCATCGCCACCCCCGCCACGCGGGAGCGCCTGACCGCCGCGCTCGCGGCGATCCTCGCGGCCGGGGCGCGTACGGGCTCGCTGCGCGCGGACGTCGAGCCCGAGGACGTCACCACGATGCTCCTGGGCGTGTTCCTGTCCACGGCCAACGCCGGTACGCCGGAGCGGACGGGGCGGCTGCTCGGCCTCCTCGCCGACGCGCTGCACACGGGGGCGGCGGGGAGGTAGGGCGCCGGAGCGGCCGGTCCCGGGCGGCTCCGGCCCGGGACCGGCCGCTCCGGCCCGGGACCGGCCGCACGGGGTGGCTCGAACCGGTGGCCGGGGGCTCGCACGGGTGGGCCGGGGGCTCGCACAGGTGGCCCAGGTGGCTCGTACCGGCGCGTTGGCGGCTCCCTCGCGGCCGTTCCGCCGCGCGGCCTCGGCGCGGTTCCGCCGGGGCCGCGGTCCTTCCGTCAGTCCTCGCGCGTGCCGCCGCGCATCAGCAGGTGGCCCCGCCGGAACCGTTCGCCCTCGCCCGGCTCGCGCAGCATCCGGCCGATCTCGGTGAAGCCCGCCGCGCCGGCCAGCCCGGCGATCCCGTCGACGGGCCACCGGTACGCCGTCGTCACCTTGTGGTCGAAGGCCGACACCGGGCCGCCCTCCGACTCGAAGAAGCCGAGCAGGAGGTGGCCGCCGGGGGCCAGTACGCGCCGGAACTCCGCGAAGTACGCGGGCAGTTCCTCCGGCGGGGTGTGGATGAGCGAGTACCAGGAGACGATGCCGCTCAGCGCGGCGCCGGGCAGGTCCAGCGCGTCCATGGAACCCAGCTCGAAACGCAGGCCGGGGTAGGCGGCGCGGGCGAGTGTGATCATCGCCGGGGAGAGGTCGACGCCGAAGACGTCCAGCCCGAGTGCGCGCAGGTGCGCGGTCCCCGGCCCGGGGCCGCAGCCGAGGTCCGCCACCGGTCCCGGGCCGGAGGCCCGTACCAGTTCGGCGAAGGCGGAGAGCATCGCGCGGTCCAGGGGGAGTCCGGCGAGCGAGTCGCGGGACAACTCGGCGTACAGGTCGGCGACGGCGTCGTAGGCGTCCGCCGTCCCGCCCGGGTACGCGGCGGGTCCGGCCGTGGCGGACGGCGCGGTGGGGGTCCCGGTAGAGGTTTCGGTGGGGGTCCCGGTAGAGGTTTCGGTGGGGGTTTCGGCGGTGGTTCCGGCGCTCTCGGCCGCGCGCTCCGGAAGGGTCCGGGAGGCGGTCTCCGCGGTGCGGGAAGGTTCGGTCATGAGTGAGGAGGGTAGGGCCTGTCCGCACCCCCTCGGCCACCCGCGCGCGCACCGGCGTGGACGGGGCGGCGGAGGCGGTGCCCGGGGTCGTCCGGCTGCGTCAGCCGGGGCCCCGCGCGTCCAGGTCCTGCCCGATCTCCCGGGCGACGTGCGCGAAGGAACGATTGCGCGGCCCGTTGCCGGACCTGAGCCAGGTGGCGGCCCACTGGATGGGCGGCGCGTCGCTGAAGGGCACGTAGACGAGGTCGGGGCGCTGGTAGAAGCGGGTCACCTGCGCTCCGACGATGACGCCCGCGCCACTCGCCCCGGCCTGGAGCAGCGCCTCCTGGAAGGTCACGGCCCTCGGGCCCGGCGGTACGGGGCGGCCCGAGGGGGTGCGCTCCGGCATGCGGTCGGAGGGCCAGTCGTCCGGCAGCGCGCCCGCGAGGCGCACCAGCGGGATGTCCGCCAGGTCCTCCGTCGTCACACTCGGCCGGGCGGCGAGCGGATGCCCCACCGGTACGGCCAGCATGCGCGGTTCGGAGACGAGGACCGGGCCGACGACGATGTCCGGCCGGCTGAGCGGCAGGCTCAGCACGAGCACGTCGACGGACCCGTCCCGCAGCCGGTCGAGGGCCTCACCGATCTGGACCTCCCTGACCTCCGCCAGCCCGCCGGGCACCCGCTGGGGGTACACGGCGGCCGTCCGGTGGACGACCTGGCCCGCGAGCACGCCGACGAAGCCGACCCTGAGCGCGTCCCGCGCGCCGCGCACGGTGTCGGCCGCGCGTGCCAGACCCGCCCTGATCTGCTCGTACGCCGGGTGCAGGTCCTCGTACAGCTGCTGCCCCAGCGGGGTGAGCCGGACGCTGCGGTTGGTGCGTTCGAAGAGCGGGCCACCGATCCGGCTTTCCAGCCGCCTGACGACCTGGCTGACCCGGCCGGTCGTCACAGCCAGCCGTTCGGCGGTCCGGCCGAAGTGCAACTCCCCGGCCAGGGTGAGGAATGCCTCCAGTTCCACGCGTTCCAGCACGACCGGGCACCTCCACGTTGAGCAGGATTAAACACGGGTTGCAGTATGACCGCTTGTTCGAACACCGCCGCCCGGACAGCATGGTCAGCGGCAAGGGAGACGGCGCCACCGCCCCGGGACCCCCCCGACACGTGCGCCGCCTCCCCGGGCCCGCACCGCCCTGCCGGCCATTCGGGGGACGGCAGGGCGGTGCGATCCGGCGCTGACGGGGCGAGGACGCGTCGGGCCCTCCTCGGCCCGCGCCTTCCCCGGCACCCCCGGGCACACCCCCGGCCCCGCGCCTGCCCCCGCGACGCCGTGGGCGCGAACACCGTGACGACCGGCCCGGAACCGCGCCCTTACGTCTTTCTGTGTGCTGGCCTGCCGGGCCGGCGAGAAGGCCGGGACCGCCTCACCCGTCCGCGGCGGGGTTCCCCGGGCGCCTTGTCAGGTGGGTCCGGGCCGAGCGGCGCAGGGTGCTCAGGAGACGGCCCCGGTCCTCGGCGCGGGTCGCGAGGACCACGTGGCTCGGATCGACGTCCAGGAGGGGGATCGCGACGAGGTCGGGGCGCAGCGCTCCGGGGCGCTGGCTCGCCGTGACGATCACCGCCTCACCGGCCGCGACGCTCTCGAACTTGTCCTCGAAGTTGCTGATGTACGGACCGTCCGGCGGCCGGCTGCCGTCCGGGCGGGGGTCCAGGCGCCAGAAGGCGCTCCACGCCGGGTCGACGCCGCGCATACGGGGGATCGGTTCCCCCGCGAAGTCGTCGAGGCGGACGGAGTCCCGGCCGGCCAGCCGGTGTTCGCGCGAGACGACCAGGACGCGCGGCTCGTCGTACAGGACCGTGACCTGCAACTGGTCGGTGCGCAGCGGGAGCCGGGTCATGACCGCGTCCGCCCGGTGCTCCAGCAGGGCGGCCCGCGCGTCGTGCCAGGCCAGGCTCACGGTGCGCACCTCGGCGTCGGGGTGCCTGCGCCGCACCTCGCGTACCGCCGGAGTGACGATGAGGCCCGCGGTGTAGCCGACGACGAGCCGGGCGGGCCTGGCCGCCGCCCGCGCCTGCCCCATGGCCTGCGCCGCCGTGCGCAGCAGGGTCTTCGCGCGGGGCAGGAAGACCTCTCCCGCGTCCGTGAGCCGGGTGCCGCGCGGGGTGCGGTCCAGGAGGCGGGCGCCTACCTGCTCCTCCAGCCGGCGGATCTGCCGGCTCAGCGAGGGCTGCGTGATGTGCAGTTCCCCGGCCGCGCGGCCGAAGTGCAGGTGGCCGGCGACGACGACGAAGTAGCGGACCAGCCGCAGGTCGATGTCCGGGCGCACGGTGGCCGGGAGCACCGGCCCCCGCGGGGCGCCCGCGTCCCGGTCCGGCTCCTCGCCCAGGCCCCGGACCGCCTCCTCGTCCTCCGCCACGTCTCCCCCTCGGAAAGCCGCCGGGTCCCCGGGATCGCCGTGCGGGTCCCTGGGGTCGCCGTGCGGGCCCGCGAGGTCGCCGTGCGGGCCCGCGAGGTCTCGCGTGCCTGAGGGGTCTCGCGTACCTAAGGGGGCTGCCGGTTCCTCCGGGGGGGTCGCGCCTGTCATGCTTCGAGTGTAGGACGCTCCCGGAGTGTGTGCCCGGAGAAGAACCCTTCTGAGCTGCGGTGATGCCTTGTACGCAACGCTCCATGCGGAACAGGTCTTGGACAGCGGTACGGCGGGTTCTTAGCGTGGACGTATCGAAACCGTCGCTCGCTCCACCCCCGCCGGACTCCCACGGCCCGGGGAGGGCGCGGGCGGCTCAGCGTCCGGACAAGGGATTGCACCATGCGCGTATTCGTCACCGGAGCGACCGGATTCATCGGTTCCGCCGTCGTCCGCGAACTCCTCCAGTCGGGACACGAGGTCCTCGGTCTCGCCCGCTCCGACTCCTCCGCGGCCGCCCTGGAGGCGACCGGGGCCCAGGCCCACCGCGGCGACCTGGAGGATCTCGACAGCCTGAGCGCCGGGGCCGCCGCCTCGGACGGCGTCATCCACCTCGCCTTCGACCACGCGTTCACCGACTTCGCCGGGGCCGCGGGCAAGGACCTGCGCGCCGTCGGGGCGCTGGCGGGCGCGCTCGAAGGCTCCGGCAGGCCGCTCGTGATCACCTCGGGCACGCTGCTGCTCGCCGGGATCGCGCCGGGCCGGACCGGGACCGAGGAGATCGTGGCCCCGCCCGGGACCGAGATCCCCCGGCTGGCCTCGGAGGCCGCCGCCCTGGAATGGGCCGGGCGCGGGGTGCGTACGAGCGTCGTACGGCTGTCCCCCTCCGTGCACGGTGACGGGGACAAGGGTTTCCTGCCCGTCCTCATCAACACGGCGCGAGAGAAGGGGGTGGCCGCTTACGTGGGCGAGGGCGACAACCGCTGGCCCGGCGTCCACCGGCTCGACGCGGCCCGGCTGTTCCGTCTCGCGGTGGAGTCCGCGCCGGCCGGATCGGTGCTGCACGGAGCGGGCGAGGAGGGCGTGCCGATGCGCGAGATCATGGGCGCCGTCGGCCACGGGCTGAACCTGCCGGTCCGGAGCGTCACCGCCGAGGAGGCCAAGGAGGGCGGGTACTTCTCCTTCCTCACCGACTTCGTCCAGCTCGACAACCCGACCTCCAGCGCCCTCACCCGGAAGCTGCTCGACTGGCACCCCGAGGGGCCCACCCTTCTCCAGGACCTCGCGGACGGCCGCTACTTCGACCACCTCGACGCCTGAGACCGAGACCGGGCGGAAGCCGGCCGGACCCCGGGCCACCGGGGGCCTCGGAACAGCGGGGCCTCGGGACAGCCGGGGGCAGGGGGCCGCGGGACCCCGGGGGCAGGCGGGTCTCCTGGGGTCGCCTGCCCCCAGGGTCCCGCGGCCCCGGGAGACCCGTTCGCACTGCCGTCCGGCCGCCCCGGCCGCCCGTTGACAACTACTGCTTGTTCCTCAACAGTTACTCTTTGTGGACCTTGATCTGACGCTGGTGCGGTCCTTCGTGGCCACCGCCGAGGAACTGCATTTCGGCCGGGCGGCCGAGCGGTTGTCGGTGAGCCAGCAGGCGGTGTCCCAGCGGGTACGGCGCCTGGAAGCCGCCCTGGGGGTGGCCCTGTTCCTGCGCGGCGGGCGGGGCGCCGAACTCACCGAGGAGGGGCGGCGGTTCCTCGCGCCCGCGCGGCAGGCGCTCGACGCGGCGCGGGCCGCCGTCGCCTCGGTACGGCCGCTCCAGCCACCGGCCCCGCTCCGGGTGGACGTGGTCGACGGGCGGCTCGCTCCGCTGCGGTTCGTGCGGCGGCTCACCGAGGAGTGCCCGGGGCTGCCGGTCCATCTGGGCATGCGACAGACCCTCGCCGCCGCGCTCCCGGCCCTCGTGCGCGGGGAGATCGACGCGGCCTTCGGCCGGGTCCACGACGTCCGGCCCTGGCCCGCCGAGGCCCTCCACCACCTCGTCCGCCTCGAACCCCTGCACGCCCTCGTCCTGCCGGACCACCCCTGGGCCGGGCGGGCGTACCTGCGCGTCGGGGAACTGCGGGAGGGCGGGGTGTGGTTGCCGCACTACGGACAGGCCTCGGAGTGGGAGCAGTACGTGCGCCGTCTCGCGGAGGGCTTCGCCCTGCCGCTGACCCGCTGCGGCCCCGCGTTCAGCGAGGAGCACGTCCTGCACCTCATGCGCGAGCACCCCGCACAGGTCACCCTCGCGGGGGCCGACGTCGACTACGCGCACGGGGCGGCGCTGCGCTCCGTCCCACTGATCAGCCCGGCCCCGCTCTACCCGTGGTCGCTCGTACGGCACCGGGACCGGCCGCATCCGGCGGTGGAGCTGCTGACCCGGCTCGCCGAACGGTCCGCCCCCACACTCCTGCGCTACGACGCGGACACCCACTGGCTGCCGGACGCCGATCGCACACTGCTCGAACATCCCCCGCGGGCGGCGCGGCTCGCCCACTGAACCGGCCATCGTGCGCCGGGCCCGGCCCGGCGGTCACGTCGCGAACTCATTCGTTTACCGAGTGTGACCTATGGGTAACTCGGCATACTCGGGCCCGACCCGGTGACGGGCGACGGGGACGCGGGGCGGGCGCGGCGCCCAGGGGCCGCCGCGACGGTCCGGTGTCACCCACGGTAACCGAACGGGAATTCGTGGGAATTCCACGTTCGGGCGGCCTTCCGCCGCCCTTCCGCCGTTTCCCCCTCCGCCTCCGCGCACGGGCCGTACACCCTGATCCGGACAGGACGACAACGGCCGTAAAGGCGCTGCCGGCATTGACCGGGGAGGCCGGCCCTCGTGATGATCGGAGCGGAATTCCGGTGGTCACTCCTCCACCAGCCGCACCACACCACGTACCGGGAGTCAGCCCTTGCCCCCCGCCCCGAGCCGTGCCCGTCCCCCCGCCAAGGCCCGCGCCGCGGTCCGCCGCCGTACCGCTCACGTCCTGCTCCGGCCGGGGCTGGCCGCGACCGTGCTGGCGCTCGCCGTGCCGGCCGCCGCGCCGGGCCCGGCGCAGCGCGTGACCCCGGTCTCCGCCCCGGCGCAGGCGCGGGCCGTCCCCGCCCCACCCGGACTCGCCCGTATCGAACGGCATGTCGAGAAATTCCAGCGCGTCGCGGACCGGAACGGCGGGCGGCGCGCCTCGGGAACACCCGGCTACGACGCCTCGCTGCGTTATGCGGAATCGCTGCTGGAATCCGCCGGATACCGGACCCGGCGCGAGGAATTCTCCTTTCCTTACACCGAGACATTGAAAGAGCAACTGCTTCTGGCGGGCGGACGGTCACCGCGTGTGGTCGTCGCCGGCTACGCCCCCTCCACCCCCGCCGCCGGGCTCCGCGCCCGTTTCGCCGTCCTGAGGGGAGGCGCGGAGCGGGCCCGTGGGTGCGCCCCGGCCGCCTACGAAGGGGTGCGGACGGCGGGGAGGTTCGCCGTCGTACGGGCGGGCGGCTGCGCTCTCGACCGGAAGGAACGGCTCGCGGCCGGCGCGGGTGCCCGAGCCCTGCTCGTCGTCAACGAGGCGCCGGGGCCGTCGCACGGCTGGCTCGCGGCGGACGGCGCCGCCCGGCTCCCGGTCGGCGGGGTGAGTCCCGGGACGGGCCGTCTCCTGGCGCGGGAGGCGGCCGCGGGGAGGACGGGTGTGCTGACGCTGCGCTCGCGCACCGAGCGGCGCCGTACCCACAACCTGCTGGCCGACGCCGGGCCCGCCGCCTTTGGCCGTACGGTCGTGGCGGGCGCCCACCTCGACTCCGTACCGGACGGGCCGGGGATCAACGACAACGGCGTCGCGGCCGCCGTCCTGCTCGAAACGGCCCTGCACGCGGCCCCGTTGACGGGTGCCCGGGGCGACGGGGCGGGGGTGCGGCGGCGTTTCGCGTTCTGGGCGGCGGAGGAGTTCGGGCTGCTCGGCTCGCGCCACCACGTCGCCTCGCTCGGCGCCCGGGAGAGGGCGCGGGTGACGGCGTACCTCAACCTGGAGATGGTCGGCAGCCCCAACTACGGGCTGTACGTCCTGGGCGCGGCGGCCACCGCGCCGGGGCCGGGACAGCCGCCGGCCGCCGGCTCGGGCGGGATCGAGCGGCGCTTCCGCGCGGCCTTCGCCGCCCTCGGGGAGCGCACCCGCCCCGCCCCGGCCGACGGACGCTCCGACTACGTGCCCTTCGTCGCCGCCGGGATTCCCGCCGGGGGCCTGTACGGGGGCTCGTTCGAGCCGAAGACCGCCGGGCAGGCCCGGCTGTGGGGCGGGCGGGCCGGGGCGCCGCACGATCCCTGCTACCACCTGCCGTGCGACCGGTCCTGGCAGTACAGCCGCCGCGCCACGCGCCTCAACAGCGCCGCGTTCTGGCGGGTCTGGGCCTCCTACGCGCTGAGCCCCCCGGCGCGGAACACCCACCCGCGGCGCACCGCCGCTCCCCCGGAGCCGCCCTCCCCGCCGGTGCCCGCGGCCCCGGTGCCGCTCCTGACGCGGGGCCGGTCGTGACGGCGGGGCGGGCCGTGGTCGGGGCGCTCGTGGTGGACGGCCTGGGCCGGGTCTTCGTCCAGCGGCGCTCCCCGGACCGGCGGCTGTTCCCCGGCTGCTGGGACGTGGTCGGCGGCCGGGTCGAGGACGGGGAGCGCCCGCTCGCGGCGCTGCGCCGCGAGATCGAGGAGGAGACGGGATGGCGGCTGCGGCGCGTGCTCGGCCTGCTGTCCGTGCGGGACTGGGAGGCGGACGGCGTCACGCACACCGAGCACGACTACCTCGTCGAGGTCGACGGGGACCTGGCGGCGCCCCGGCTGGAGGCCGGGAAGCACACGCGCGGCGCGTGGCTCGGGCCAGGGGACCTCGGCCTGCTCGACGTGAACCTGCGCCTGAGCGGCTCCCCCTTCGTCCACGACCTCGTGCGCGCCGCGCACACCTGGCTCGGCCGGCACCGGACGCCGGGACCGGCCCCCCGCTGATCCACCGGAGGCCACCGGCTTCCGGGCGGGCCCTGCCCGCCCCGGCACCGGCGCGTTCCGTCCGCCCCGCCCGTCCGGTTCTCACCGTCGAAGGAGGAGCCCCCGCATGCCCCCACGTATGCCCGTGCGGCGCCGCCGCGTCCTGCTCGTCGGCTTCGCGGGCCATCAGGGCCGCGAGTACCTGGGGCCGGTACGCGAGCAGGCCGAGGTCGTCGGCGGTGTCGAAGTGCGCGCGGAAGCCGCCGAGTTGGCGAGGAGCGCCGGGTTCCCCTGTTTCGGCAGTGTCGGTGAGGCGCTGCGGGAGGCCGAGTTCGACACCGCGCTCGTCACCGTCCCGCACCACGCGCACTTCGCGGTGTGCGAGGAGCTGTTACGGAACGGCAAGCACGTCGTCAAGGAGAAGCCGTTCGCGGTGACCGTCGCCGAGGCCGAGCACCTCGTGTCCCTCGCCGCCGCCGTGGACCGCGGCGTTCTCACTCTGCTCCAGCGCAACTTCAACCCGGTCTTCGCCTTCGCCCGTGAGCAGCTCGGCCGGATCGGTTCGCCGTACTGGTTCTCGTACGACTACCACCTGGCGCTCGGCCGGGCGACGAGCGGCTGGCGGGCCTCCCGCGACCAGGCGCTCGGCGGGGTCCTGCTCGACATGGGCTACCACCTGATCGACGTCCTCGCGGGGCTGTTCCCGCCGCCCTCCCGGGTCGAGGCGGTCTTCACGCACCGCTACGCGGAGATGCGCGACCGGCGGCTGGAGGATCTGGTGTGCCTGCTGTGCGGCTACCCCTCCGCGACGCTCGCCGGTTCGCTGCGGGTGTCCCGGCACCACTACGAGAAGACCGAGCGGCTCCTCGTCCTCGGCACGGCGGGCGCGCTGAGCGTCGAGCCGGACCGGGCGCTGCTGCACCTGCCGGGCGATCCGCCGCCCGTGCGCTTCCTGCGCCCGGGGACCAAGGCGGACATGGTGCGGGCGATGTTCAGCGAGTACTTCGGGCGGCTCGACGACCGCGCGTACCGCTCCGCGCACCTGGGCCGCCAGCTCAGCACCGTACGGACCATCGAGGCGGCGTACCGGGGGCGGGCCGGGGCGGGTGCGGCGGCCACGGTCCCGCGTCCCGCGGCGGCTCCCGTCCCGCCCCGTACGCCCACCCCGGGGGAAGGGAACGGCCGTCCGTGACGATCCTGCTCGCGCGCTCTCCCGCGCAGTACCTCGCCGCCGCCCTGGCCCGCCCCGGTGGCGGCGGCCGGGAGGTGCCCGCGCTCGACGTGGGGGGCGCGCACGTGTGGCCCCGGCGGATCGCGGCGCGGCTCGGGCACGAGGTGGCCGTGGCCGGGGCGGGGACCGCCGAGCCGGGCGAGGCGGTCGCCTACCTCGCGCGGCACGGGCGCGCGGACCATCTCGTCCTCGCGGTGGGGCCCGGGGAGTTCGCGTATCCCGCCGCCGTCTTCGCGCTCGCCAAGGGCGCCCGGCTGGCCGTCCTGCCCGGCCCGGAGACGGACGCGGTGTGCGCGGCGCTCGCGCGCGAGCCGGACGCCCGGTACGTGACGCTGGCCGGCCCCTCCGCGCTCCTGAGTTTCCGGCTCACCGCCGCCCTGCGCGCGCGTTTCCCCGCGGTGGACCTCGGGGTGCTGTGCGCGGGTACGGTGGCGGCCCTGTCCGATCTGGTGTGCAAGACCCTCACGCACCAGGAGGCCCCGGCGGGCTCCGACGTGTTCCTCGCGCCGCTGCTCAAGGGGGCGGAGCCGCTGCGGCAGGGGCGGCTGACGGTGTACCCGCAGGACGCGGTGGACCCCTCGCTGTTCGCGGACCGGGGCCCGCAGTACGAGGACGAGCGTGGGGAGGCGGCCCCGACCGGGGCCGGGGCCGCCCCCGGCGCCGCCCTCGACAGGCCGCTGCACCGCGTGTTCAGCCTCCTCACGCACGGCAGCGAGGACTACCTGCGGCTCACCTCCGGGGACCTGCTGTGCGGGCTGACCGGGGACCCCGGTGAGCGGGCGGCGGCGCTGCGGGAGCCGACGTCGGCGCCCGCGTGCCTGCGCGGCGACGGGTGCGTGTACCCGCGGACGAGGCGCTGGGACCCGGCGAGCGTGCCCGCGCAGATCGTCTTCGTCAACGCGTGTCTCACGGTGAAACTCGGCACTCAGCTCTTCGGGGGCGGCGAGCGGTTCACGGTGGGCCGCCGTTTCCTCGACGCCTGGGCCGGTACGTACGTGGCGAGCCCGCTGCTCAAGGACGGCTCCCCGGCCGAGAACCTCCTGTTCCACCAGCTCCTCGACGAGGGGCTGTCCGTCGCGGCCGCCGTACGCGTCGTCAACGACAACCTCCGGCGCTGGGGCGTCGACGCGCCCGAGATCCTGGTTTTCGGCGACCCGGAGGCGGTGTACGCGAGCCCGCCCCCGGGCGTCCCCGACCCGGCGGTGCGGGTACGCGGTTCGTCCGGCGGCGGGGTACGGATCGAGTTCACCGGGGAGCTGCCCGCGCGCGTCCGCGTCCCGCTTCCCGGCCCGGAGACGCGCGAGGCGTACCGCGCGGGGCGGCTGCGGATCACGGCGGGCGCGCCGTTCGGCGGGCGGCTGCCGGTGTACGGGGCGCTCGGCGAGGTGGACGGCGAACTCTCCGCGTTCGTCCTCGGCTTCCGCACGCGCCCGCTCGACCCGGACGGCCCGCCGTGCGCCGTGACCGTCACCGGCCGGCCGCAGGTCACGGACGCCGAGCGGATCGTGCGGGCCGTCGAGCGCTACGACAACCTCGCGAGCCTCGACATCAGGCTCGACAAGACCCGCTCGGTGCTCGCCGACGCCGCCAACAGCCTGCCCGCCGTGGCCCGCCGCACCCGCGCCCTCACCGCCGAACTCACCCAGTCGGAGCCGCTGCACCGGGCGACCGCCCGGGTCCTCGACAACTGCGCGCGCCTGGACCGGCACCTCCTGGACACCCTGCTGCGGCTCACCGAGACCCGCGAGTACCACTTCGTGGAGGCGTACCGGCCCACGTACGCGGTGTGCCGGGTCGACAGCCCGCACGGCGCCTGCCCGTACTGCGGGGAGGCCCTGTACCGCTACCACAGCGCCCATGTCCTGCGGCCCGCGCTGCGCCGGCTCCTGCTGTCCTGCCCGGTGTGCGGCGCGGTGCAGGACACCGAGGACGACTCGGTGCGGCTGCGGCTTTCGGGCCCGGGGCTCCTCGTCCCGGGGCGGTCCACCGAGGTGCGCGCGGAACTCGCCAACGACGGGGCCGCGCCGCTGGACGTGCTGCTGGGCGCGCGGATCACCCGGGGCAGGCCGTACGGCTTCGGCTTCCGGCTCGAACCCGACCGGCTGCGCGTGGACCCCGGCACCTCCGCCACCGCCCGGCTGACGGTGACCACGCCCGCCCCGCTGCCGCCCGGCGCCGTGCGCCACACCGTACTGCTGCGGCTGTACGCCGTCGGCATGGGCCGCATCGACTTCGCGGGCCGCGACCTGCGGTTCGGCGAGCCACCGGGGGGCGGGGGGCCGGAGGCCCGGGAGCCGGGGGGCGGGGGGCCGGAGGCCCGGGAGCCGGGCGGCCCGGAGCAAGGGACCCGGGAGCTGCGGGGCCGGGAGCCACAGGCCCGGGGGCCACGAGCCCGGGAGCCAGAGACCTGAGAGCCAGAGGCTCCGGACCGCGAGGGCCGCGCGAGGACCGCCCGGACCGCGAGGACCGCGAGGACCGGCCTCAGCGCCCGGGGCCGCGCGGTACGCCAGCGCCTTCTCCTCTCCTCCTCTCCCCTCGACGACCGCCTCTCTCCCCCTTCGACCACCTGGACCACCGCGACCACCGCGACCCGTAAGGACGACGCCCCGCCCATGAGCACGCGCACCCCTACCCGTACCCATCCCGCCCCGGACGCGCTCGCGCTCCTCGGAGGCGCGCCCGCCGTCACCCGCCCGCTGCCGCACGAGGTGTGGCCGCCGCCCGCCGGGGAGGCCGAACTGGCCGAACTCGCCCGGCAGCGCGACACCGACATCTCCATCAAGGGCAGCAGCGGCCCCGTCAAGGCGCTGGAGGAGGCGTTCCTCGGCTTCCTCGACCACGGCGCCCGCTGGGCCGTCACCTTCAACTCCGGTACCAGCGCGCTGCTCGCCGCCTACTTCGCGCTCGGGGTGCGCGAGGGCGTCGAGGTCGTCGGGCCCGCGCTCACCTACCACGCGGCGCTCAGCCCGGTGTTCGCGCTGCGCGGCGACGTCGTACTCGCCGACATCGACCCGGTCACCCGCTGCCTGGACCCGCGCGCCCTGGAGGCCGCGATCACCGAGCGGACGAAGGTCGTGACCCTCGTCCACCAGTGGGGCCACCCCGGGGACGTCGACGCGGTGCTCGGCCTCGCCCACAAGTACGGGCTCAAGGTGGTCGAGGACTGCTCGCACGCGCACGGCAGCCGCTACCGGGGCCGGCCCGTCGGCACCTTCGGGGACGCCGCCGTCTTCTCCCTCCAGGCGAACAAGGCGGTGTACGCGGGCGAGGGCGGCGTCCTCGTGACCAGCGACGCCCGGGTGCACGACCGGGCGACGCTGCTGGGCCACTACCGGGACCGCTCCCGCGAGGAGGTGACGGATGCCGCGCTGCGCGCCCACTGGGTCACCGGGTTCGGGCTGAAACTGCGCATCTCGCCGTTCAACGCGATCGTCGCCCGGCACGCGCTCGCGGCGTTCCCCGCGCGCATGGCCGGCCGCCACCGCTGCCTGCGCCACCTCGGTGAACTCCTCGCGGACGTACCGTATCTGGAGCCGGTACGCGTCGCCGACCACGTCGACATGGGCGCCTGGTACGGCTACAAACCGCTCTACCGCCCCGAGGCGCTCGGCGGGGTCGACCGCCGCGTGCTCATCGCCGCGCTGCGCGCCGAGGGCCTGGAGACCGGCGCCCCCTCCGGCCCGCGCCTGGGCACCCTCCCGCTGTACACGGCCCCCGAGAACCCCCTGTTCCCCGGCGTCCCGAAACGCCCGTCGGGGCCGATGCCCGGTTCGCACGCCGAACACGTCGAACGGCACGCGCTGTCCCTGCCGACCTTCACCGACTGGCCCGGCGACCGGCCCCTCATCGAGGAGTACGCGGCCGGCTTCCGCAAGATCGCCCGGCACGCGGACGCCCTCGTCCGGTACGCGGCCGGCGAAGGGCGTCCCACCGCACACCCCCAGCCCGCCTGAGCCCGCGCGCCGAAGGACGCGCCGCGCGCAACGCACCACGGAAGAACGCACCACGGAAGAACGAACCACGGAAGAACGCACGGAAGAACGCACCACGGAAGTAGGACACATGACCGTCAAGGAATCCCCCGAAGCCGCCGCCCGGGTCCTGCGCCACGCGATGGAGGGCGAGGACCTGCCCGACTCCTTCACCCTGCTGGGCCGGGAGTGGGACCTGCACCGGGGCGTCTTCCCCGGCACCCTGACCGCCGCGACGGAGGTCATGGCCTCCGCGGTGCCGTACCCGGTGGGCGGCTCCTTCCTGGAGGTCGGCTGCGGGACGGGGGTCGTCGCCGTCACGGCGGCCCTCGCGGGCTGCGCCCACGTCACCGCGCTCGACATCAACCCGAAGGCCGTCGCCAACACCCGGGCCAACGCGCGCCGTCACGGCGTCGGCGACCGCGTACGGGTCCTGCACAGCGACCTGTACGGGTCGCTCGGCCCCGAGGACCGCTTCGACGCCGTGTTCTGGAACGTGCCGTGGACGTACGTCGAGGAGGACTTCGCCCTCAGCAGCGACCTGCACTCCGCCGTGTTCGACCCCGGGTACGGCGGTCAGGCCCGGTTCGTGTCCGGCGCGGCGCGGCACCTCGCTCCGGGCGGCCGGCTGCTCATCGGCACCGCCGACCTCGGCGACCGCGAACGCCTCGACGCCTTCGCCGCCGAGGCCGGCTACCGGGTCGAACTCCTGCGCCGCGTACGGCGGATCGAAGTGGTCCGGGTCATGGAGTACCACCTGCTGGAACTGCGGACGGCCACCGCGTGACGGCGAGGAGGGACCGTCCGTGACCACCGCCGCGGACCCGTACGCCGACGGGCCCTACGCCGACGGGCCGTACGCCGCCGATCTCGCGCTGGCCCTGCGGCTGGCCCGGCGGGCCGGCACCCTCACCCTGTCCCGGTTCGGCGCGCGGGACCTGCGGGTGCACGGCAAACCCGACCGGACCCCGGTCACCGACGCGGACCTGGCGGTGGAGGACGTGCTGCGGCGCGCCCTGGCCGCCGCCCGGCCCGCCGACGCCTTCGCCGGTGAGGAGGGCGGTGGCGAGGCCGGACCGGGGCGCACCTGGCTCGTGGACCCCGTCGACGGGACGAAGAACTTCCTGCGCGGACTGCCCGTGTGGGCCACCCTGATCGCCCTGCTGGAAGGCGGCGTCCCGGTGCTCGGCGTGATCGGCGCGCCCGCGCTGCGCCGCCGCTGGTGGGCGGTACGCGGCGGGGGCGCCTGGCTGAGCGAGAACGGCGCGTCGCCCCGGCGGCTGGGGGTCTCCCGGGTGACGGAACTCGCGTCGGCCTACCTGTCGACGACCCGGGTCGACACGTGGCGCGCCTTCGGCCGGGCCCCCTCTTACGCGGCGCTCGCCGCCGCCTGCTGGGAGGACCGGGGCTTCGGTGACTTCCTCCAGCACTGTCTCGTTGCGGAGGGCGTGCTCGACCTCGCCGCCGAACCCGCCGTCGCGCCCTGGGACATCGCCGCCGTCCAGATCCTCGTGGAGGAGGCCGGCGGCCGGTGCACGGACCTCGACGGCGGCGACCCGCAGCACGGCACCGGCGCGGTGTCGGCCAACCCGGTCCTGCACGCACGCGCGCTCAGCACCCTGGCCGCCGCCCACACCCCGCACCACTGACACCCCGCACCCCTGGCACCCCCACCCGCCCGCCTCACCTCCACGACGAGCGCACTCACCACGAGGAGCAAGCCATGACCGCATCGACCCCGGTCCCCCCGACGCAGCCGCGCGAGAGCGAGGTGCGCCGGGCCCGCCCGGACGACGTACCGCGCGCCGTACGGACCCTGGGGGCGGCCTTCGCCGACTACCCGGCGACCCGCCACACCGTCGACGCCGGGGACCACGCCCGCCGGGTGGCCGAGGTGCAGGAACTGCTGCTGACCCGGGTGGGTATGGAGGCCGGGGAGGTGTGGGTGGCCGACGACGGCGACGCCGTCGCCGTCTGGACGACGCCCCGGCACGACAACGTCGGCGCGGTGTTCGCCGAGATCGGCCCGCGGCTCGCGGAACTGTCCGGGGACCGGATCGGCGCCCAGGCCACGATGGAGGCCGCGCTCGCCCCGCACCGGCCCACCGGACCGGTGTGGTTCCTCGCGACGGTGGGTGTCGCCGACGGCCGCAGGGGCCACGGGCTCGGCAGCGCCGTGCTGCGCCCCGGGATCGAGGGGGCCGCGAAGGACGGCGTCCCCGCATTCCTGGAGACCTCCGACCGCCGCAACCTGCCGTTCTACGCGCGCCTCGGCTTCGCGGTCACCGCCGAGGTCGACGTACCGGACGGCGGCCCCCGCACGTGGTGCCTGACCCGGCCGCCGCACTGACCGGCCGCCGCACTGACCGGCCCCGCGCCCCGTCACCCCGCCCGTTCCCGCCCGCTCCGACCGGCTCCGACCGGTTCCGACGGGCTCCCGCCAACGGAAGGACGTACGCCGCCATGCCCGACCCCGCCTCCCGGCCGGCAGCGCCGCCGCCCTCGCAGCCCGTCCCGGCAGGTCCTCCCGGGGAGGGAGCGGCGCACCCGGAGCGGTTCGCCGATCAGGTGCTCCTGTTGCGGCTCATCTGGGGCTACATGTCCTCGGACCTCGTGGACCTCGCGACCCGGCTGGGGGTGCCCGAACTGATCGGGCGGGACGGGGCGAGCGCGGAGGAGGTCGCGCGGTCGGTGGGCGGGCGGGCCCGGGACGAGACGGGACCGCCCGGCGGGGCCGAGGACGGCGCGCACCCCCTCTCCGTACTCCGCTTCCTGCGGGCCCTCGCCTCGCTCGGGCTGCTGACGGAGGACGCGCCCGGCCACTTCCTGCTGACCACCGCGGGCGACCGGCTCCGCCCCGGCGCGCCCGACTCCCTGTACGCCTTCGCCCGCCAGGGCACCGGCGTGTTCCGGCAGGCGTGGAGCCGGCTCGAACACAGCGTGCGCACCGGGGCACCCGCCTTCGACGAGGTCTTCGGCACCGGTTTCTTCCCGTACCTGCGGGAGCGGCCCGAGCTGTCCGCGACCTTCGCCGCCTCGATGCGCGAGGCGACCCGCACGCTGAGCGCGGCGCTGGCCGGGGAGTACGCGTTCCCGGCGACCGGCACCGTGGTGGACGTGGGCGGGGCGGACGGCACCCTGCTGGCCGCCGTACTCGGGGCGCGGCCCGGGGCGGACCGCCTGACCGGTGTGGTGTTCGACTCGGCGCAGGGCGCCCGGGACGCGACCGCGACGCTGCGCGCGGCGGGGCTCGCCGACCGCGCCCGGGTCGAGACCGGCGACTTCTTCACGGCCGTGCCCGCGGGCGGGGACCTCTACGTCCTCAAGAGCGTCCTGCACGACTGGGACGACGACAAGTGCGGGCTGATCCTGCGGAGTTGCCGGGAGGTGGTACCGGCGGGCGGGCGGCTGCTCATCGTGGAGGTGCTGCTCCCGGGGCGCGTCACACCGGGCACGGACCCGCTGGCGTACCTCAGCGATCTGTACATGCTGGTGAACATGGGCGGACGCGAGCGCACCGAGGAGGACTTCCGCGCGCTCCTGGCCGCGACCGGCTTCCGCACCCTGGCCGTCACCTCGCCGTCCACGCTCGCGCCGTTCTCCCTGATCGAGGCGGAGCCGGTCTGAGGCGGAGCCGGTCTGAGGCGGAGCCGGTCTGAGGCGGAGCGCACGAGTCGTCGCATACCGTACCGTGCCCGACAAGCAGCCCTTGTCGTCGAAGTCTCGCTCATTGTTGGACAGTTCACCGCGTCTCCTGGTGTGCTGGTCCACGGTGGCGGCGGGCACGCTTCAGCGCTCCCCCCAGCTCGCCGCCCCACCCTCCCCCGTCCCGCTCCCGTACGCGCGTGAGCCCCAGGAGACCCGCATGTCCCCCGCCCGAGGCCCCGCCCCCACCCTGCCCCGCCCCGAGACGGCGGCGCCGGACCCCCGCAGGTGGTGGGGGCTCGCGGTGATCGGCCTCGCGCAACTGCTGGTCGTGCTCGACGCGACCGTCGTCAACATCGCGCTGCCCTCGGCGCAGCGCGACCTCGGCATGTCGGACACGGACCGGCAGTGGGTCGTCACCGCGTACACCCTGGCCTTCGGCGGGCTGCTGCTGCTCGGCGGGCGGGTGGCCGACCTCGCGGGCCGCCGGCGGCTGCTGCTGACCGGTCTCGCCGGGTTCGCGCTCGCCTCCGCGTGGGGCGGCCTGGCACCGGGCGCCGGATCGCTGTTCGCGGCCCGCGCGCTCCAGGGCGCCTTCGCCGCGCTGCTGGCCCCCGCCGCGCTGTCCCTGCTCACCACGCTGTTCCCCGAACCGGCCGGACGGGCACGGGCCTTCGGCGTGTACGGGGCGCTCAGCGGAGGCGGGGCCGCGGCCGGGCTGCTCGCGGGCGGGGTGCTCACGGAGTACCTGGACTGGCGCTGGTGCCTGTTCGTGAACGTACCGCTCGCCGCGCTCGCCCTCGCGGGCTGCGCCCTGCTGCCGCGCGACCGCCCCTCGGGACCGGCCCGCCTCGACCTGCCGGGCGCGCTGCTGGGCTGCGGCGGACTCCTCGCGCTCGTCTACGCGTTCGCCGAGGCGGCGGGCGGCTGGAGCGAGCCCCCGGTCCCGCTGCTGCTGCCCGCCGGACTCGTGCTGCTCCTCGCCTTCGTCGCGGTGGAACGGCGCGGCACGCATCCGCTGCTGCCGCCCCGGCTCCTCGCCGACCGGCGGCGCGGCGGCGCGTTCCTCGCCGTGGGGCTGCCGCAGGTCGGCCTGTTCGGCCTGTTCCTCTTCCTGACGTACTACTTGCAGGAGGTGCTGCGCCTGTCCCCCGTCGTCACCGGGCTGGCGTTCCTGCCGCTGTCGGCCGCGATGGGCGTGGGCGCGACGGTCGTCGCGGGCCGGGCGCTGCGCCGGGGCGTCCCGGCGAGGACCCTGGTCGTGGCCGCGCTGACCGTCGCCGCCGTCGGCATGGCCCTCCTGACGGGACTCGAACCGGACACCGCCCACGTCTACCCGACCCGCCTCCTGCCCGCCCAGCTCCTCATCGGCCTCGGCATCGGCTGCACGATGATGCCCGCGATGATCACCGCCTCCGAGGGCGTGGCCCCCGGGGAGGCGGGGGTGACGGCGGCGATCGTCAACAGCGCCCAGCAGGTGGGCGGTTCCCTCGGCCTGGCCGTCCTCAGCACGGTGTCCACGACGGCGACACAGACCTACCTCGTACGCCACGGGGGCGAGGGGACCGGCCGGGCGGCGGCGACCGTCCACGGCTACACGACGGCGATCACGGCGAGCACCCTCGTCCTGCTGCTCACGGCGGCCCTCGCCTGGGTACTGCTCCGGCCGGGGCCGGGGGCGCGCCCGGCACCGTACCCGTCACCGGGGGCACCACCGGCGCCCTGACGGGAACGGGGCCAGGACCTCACCCTCCCCGCCGCAGACCCGCCAAACGACTGAAATCCGGGAGCGGCACCGGTAGCGTCGCAGATCAGTGAGGGTCTTCCCCGCGTGCGCAGGGGTGGTCCCCATGGTCACGGTGAACGATTGAAGGGTGAGCCGTCTTCCCCGCCTGCGGGGGTGGTCCCCTCTGCGTGGTGGCGGCCTGGAGAGAGAGGACGCCCTCCCCGCGTACACGGGGATGGTCCCCGCCGTTTCCGCTGCCGGCCCGCGCCCACGCCGCCTTCCCCGCGCACGCGGGGGTGGTCCCCACTACGTCATCTCGGTGACGCTGGACGGCGGCGTCTCCCCGCCGACGCGGGGACGGGCGGGCCGCTCCTCACCGCCCCGGGCGGCTCTTCGCGCGGTCGAGGGCCGCTACGCCGACGGCCGCGAGGACGGTCTGGATGGCGAGTTCGACCCAGTCGACGCCGTCGGTGTCGGCCACGTCGAAGCCCGCGGCGATCGCCGTGCCGATGAGGGCGGCGACGATGCCGACCGCGATCGTCCACAGGACGCCGATCCGCTGACGGCCCGGTACGACCAGGCGGCCCAGGACGCCGATCACGACACCGATGACGATCGCGCTGATGATTCCGGAGATTTCCATGATCGCGTAGCCCCTCTCCCGATGGCGCGGCCGCGCTCCGCGGCCGCTTCTACAGCTCTGTAGATTGATGCTGCCCGGGATCGCGCCGCGCAGTCCCCCGGGGCGCGCCTCCGCTACCGCCACCGGGCCGGTCCGCGTCCCTCCCGGCCCTGACGCCCCCCGGATGGTTTGCTGAGCGGATGATCGAGCGTACGGAGACCGGGGCCGGGGACGAGGCCGTCGCCCAGGCGGCCGCCGAGGCGGTCGCGCGGCGGGACCTCGCCGTGCGGGCCGCCGTCGTACAGGGGATCGTGGGCGAGCGCCGGCCGCTGGCCGGGCTGCTCGACGTGACCGGCGTCCGGCGCACCGCGCGGGCGCTCAAGTCCGCGTTCGCCGCCGTCGTACCGGACGCCGCCCTCGTGCAGCACACCTTCGCCGTCAAGGCCACGCCGCTCGTGCCGCTGCTGCGGCTGCTGTACGAGGACAAGATCGGCGCCGAGGTCGCGAGCGCCGGGGAACTCGCCCTGGCGCGGGCGGCCGGGGTGGGGCCCGCGCAGATCGTGCTGGACTCGCCCGCGAAGACGGTGCCGGAACTGCGCGAGGCGCTGGACGCCGGGGTCATGGTCAACGCGGACAACGCGCTGGAGCTGGAGCGGATCGACGCCCTGCGCGCCGAACTGCCGGACTCCGCCTCGACGTTCGGGCTCCGCGTCAATCCGCAGACCGGGACCGGCGCCATCGCGGCCACCTCCACCGCCGGGGCCACCTCCAAGTTCGGGGTGCCGCTGCGGGACGAGGGCGCGCGGGAGGCGGTGCTCGCGGCCTTCGCGCAGCGGCCCTGGCTGACCCGACTGCACGCCCATTCCGGTTCGCAGGGGATGGAGCCGGCCGCGCTCGCCGAAGGGGTGCGGGTCGTGTACGAACTGGCCGAGGAGATCAACGCGGCGGCCGGACGGCCCCAGGTGGACACCGTCGACATCGGCGGCGGGCTGCCCGTCGACCTCACCTCCGACCGGGCCCTGCCGAGCCACGCCCAGTACGCCGCGCTGCTGAAGGAGACCGTGCCCGGCCTGTTCGACGGGCGGTACACGGTGATCACCGAGTTCGGCCGCTCCCTGCTCGCCAAGCACGGACTGGCCCTGGCCCGCGTCGAGTACACGAAGACCTCCGGCGGCCGGTCCGTCGCGATCACCCACGCCGGGGTGCAGATCGCCGCCCGCACCGTGTACGCGCCCGGCTCCTGGCCGCTGCGGGTCGCGGCGTACGACGCGCAGGGCCGGCCGAAGGAGGGCGAGGAGCGGGAACAGGACGTCGCGGGGCCCGCGTGCTTCGCCGGGGACCTGCTCGCGGAGCGGCGCCCGTTGCCGCCGCTGGAGCCGGGCGACTGGATCGCGGTGCTCGACACGGGGGCGTACGGGTTCGCGCACCACTACTCGTACAACAGCCTGGCCCGGCCCGGGGTCCACGGCTTCGCGGCCGGTCCCGAGGGCGTGCGCTTCGCGACCGTGCGGGCCGCGCAGACGCTCGCCGAGATCGTCGCCGAGTCCGGGGGCGAGCACACCCGGGCGCTCACCGACGACCTGTGACGGTCCGCCCCGACGTCCACCGCGTCGCGATCGCCGGCCTTCACCGCACCCGCCGCGGCCGCCGCACCCGCGCCCGCACCGCCCGGCGGCCGTTTTCCGCCGGGGCGGCCTGAACCTACCCCGGCGCGGGCCCCGTTGACCCGTCTGTCGGGAAAGAGGCCCGAGGCTTCCCTCCCGGCCCTCATTCTCACCTTCAGGGCGGCTTCCCGGCCGCACTTGGGGACTTACCGCACCATTCGGCGCGTTCGGGACGGGATGGTAACCCCGTTCCGCATGTTCCGCTGGAAAATGCCAGAACTCCTGTCCGGCGTGCGGGCGTTGCGTAATCTCACCCTCACAACCCGTACACCGCACCGGGGAAGGGGTAGTTCCGCGTGCCCGGAATCGACGAGTGCCTGCTCGACGCCATGAGGCTGCCCGGTGCCCGCGGAGCCTCCGTCGTGGACTGGATCAGCGGGCTCGCCCTCGGCACGATCGGCGACTCCCCCAACGGGGACCACGAGGCCACCGCCGCCGAGTCCGCCGAACTGGCCCGGATGGCGGCCGAACACCGGGCGTTCGCGGCGACCGACGAGGTGACGCCACCCCCGGCCCCCGGCGGCGCGGGCTCAGGCGGCGCGGGCTCAGGCGGTACGGCCCCCGGCGGCGCGGCCGCAGGCGGTGAGGCCGACTCGCCGCCGCCGGTGGAGGACGTCATCGTCACCAACCGCGACAGCTACCACGTGATGCGTTTCGTGCGGACCACCTTCGACAGCGGCGTCTTCCTCCACCTGTGGCTCGGCCGCGCGGAGGGGAACCTCGCTCTCGCGCGTATCCGGCTGGGCGAGATAGCCGAACGGCTGGTGCTGTGAGCGTGAGCGCGACCCGGACGACACCCCCCGCCTCCCCGGACTCCCCTGTCTCGGCGCTGCTGCGCCGGCTGGCCGCCGAGCGCGCGACGGGCGCCCTGATACGCGACCGGGGGACGCTCTACCTCGCCGACGGCCGGGTCGTGCACGCCGAGGCACCCGACGCGCCGACCCTCGACGTGCTGCTCACCACGGGCGGTCCGCTGGCCACCGAGGGGTGGTGGGCCGCGGTCGCCGAGGCGGGCGCGGACAGCAGCGTCGCCCGCCGGCTCGTCGACTCGGGCCGGGTCCCCGGCGGCACCCTGGAGCTGTGCCGTCTCGGCGCGCTGTACGACGCGGCGTTCTTCGCCCTCGGCCCCTCCAGCCACCCGGCCCGCTTCCGGTACGGCGTCTCGCACTGGCTGGGCGACCTGCACCCGGTGGAGGCGAGGGCCCTGGAGCGCGAGACGGTGCGCCGCCGTGAACTGCTCGACCGCATCTGGCCCGAGGGCGACGTGGACACCGCGCCGCTGCGCCGGCTCGGGCCCCCGCCGGACGGGGACTCCTCCCCGGTCTCCGCGCGCCAGCGGCCCGTACTCGATCTCGTGGACGGGTCCCGCGGCGCCCCGGAGATCGCCCGGCTGCTGGGACGCCCCGCCTTCCACACGCTCGTGGACCTGCGCAGGCTCGCGGCGGCGGGCGTCGTCGCCGCCGTCCGCGCGCCCGCGCACCCGGGCCGGCTCGCCTCCTCCGTACGGGAGTTGCTGCCGGACGTCACGCCCGACCCGGACGTCGCCCTGCTGCGCCGGCTGCGTGACGCGCTGGAGGCGACTCTGTGATCCGGGGCCTGCGACAGCGCGCCGAAAGGAGACAACTGATGTCGGCGGAGGCCGAAGTCCTCGACGAACTGCACCGGCTGCGGGCGCGTGTACCGCTGTTGACCGGGGCGCTCGCGGCGAGCATCGACGGACTCGTCCTCGCCCAGGACACCCCCGGTGTGGAGGCCGAGGGCGTCGCGGCGCTCACCGCCGCCTCGCTCGGGGTGTCCCTGCGGATGGCCGAGGTCACCGGCCGGGGCGAGTTCAGGGAACTGCTGGTGCGGGGCGAGCGGGGGTACGTCGCGACCTACGCGGCGGGCGGCTCCGCCGTCCTCACCCTGCTGGCCGGCGAACGTGTCAACGTCGGCCGGCTGCACCTGGAGGGGCGACGCTCCGGGGCACGCATCGGCGAACTGGTCGACGGCGCGCTGGAGCGCGTCGACCCACGGGAAACGGCACGGTCACCGCGGCCGGCCACGGAAAGGACGTAGCGACTCATGGCCAACACCGAAGCCTCTCTGAAGGAAGCGATGACCTCGATCGAGGGGACCCTCGGGGTCGCCCTCGTCGACTACACGAGCGGGATGGCGCTCGGCACGCTGGGCGGCGGCAAGGACTTCAACCTGGAGGTCGCCGCCGCCGGGAACACCGACGTGGTCCGCGCCAAGCTGCGCACCATGGAGCACCTCGGGCTCCAGGACGACATCGAGGACATCCTCATCACCCTCGGCACGCAGTACCACCTGATCCGGCTGCTCAAGGCGAAGGGCGGCAACGGCCTGTTCCTGTACCTCGTCCTCGACAACCAGCGCTCGAACCTCGCGATGGCCCGCCATCAGCTCAAGAAGATCGAGGCCGAACTGGAGGTGTAGGCCCCGCGCCCTCGCGCTCCCGCGCCCCGGCGCGTCAGCGGCGCCGTGCCCCGCCGGGCGCGGCGTCGCCCGCTTTCGGGCCGGTGGTCCGGTAGCCCTTGACGCGCTTGCCGGCCGGGTCGCCGAAGCGGGGGCCGAGCCAGTCCACGCGCAGCCACACCAGGGCGTCGGCGGCGCGTTCGCGGCGGCCGATCCAGCGGGCCTTGAGCCACAGTCCGCTCCCGCAGCCGGCGAGCAGCAGGCCGCCCGCGGCGGGGGCGGCGAAGGCGCTGCCGAGCGCGGCGAGGAAGGCGAGCGCGAGCCACCAGCGGTGCCCGCGCCGCCAGCCGCGCACCGTCACGGCCCGGTCCTGGAGGACGTCCCCGCGCGCGGCCCGCGTCGCGGTGTCCAGGCGGTGGGTGTAGCGGGAGCGGTGGACGCGCGCGACGACGAGGGCCGCGAGGACGTACAGCACGACTCCGCCGAGCAGGCCGGTACGGCGTCCGGTGAGGCCGCCGACCGCGAGCCCCGCCGCCGCCGCGAGGAGGCCGGACCAGAACAGGGGCGCCGCCCCCGCCCGTACGACGACCGCGACCCGCGCGAGCCCCTGACCACCCCGTACGCCATCCCGAACGCCACCCGCCATGACCTGCTCCTCCCGCTCCCCGGTGTCCCGTCGTCACCGTCCGCCGCGTGGTGAGCGGGAGGCTAGCGGCGCTTGATGAGGAGACCGTGAGAGGGCGCGGGCGGCGGCCCGGCGGTCAGTCCACGAAGAGGCCGCGGGCCGCCGCCTTGCCGTCGAACTCCTCCAGCCGGGCCTGAGCGTCGGGCAGGTGGTCGCACATGGCCTCCAGGAGGACCCGGCCGAGCAGCATCGGCCCGCAGGCCGTGTCGAAGGCGAGGCCGGTGCCGACGGCGGCGGGCAGCAGCAGGTCGGTGTGGGCGGCGACCGGGGCGAAGGCCGAGTCCGCGACGGTCACGACGGACAGCCCGCGGGCCCGCGCGTGGGCGAGCGCGTCCACGACCTCGCGCGGATGACGCGGCAGCGCGAAGCACAGCAGGGCGCTCGCCCCGGCCCGTACCGCCGCGTCGATCCTGTCCTCCAGCATCGTGCCGCCCTCATCGAGCAGGCGGACGTCGGGGTGCACCTTGGCGGCGAAGTACGAGAAGCCGAACGCCTGGGAGGCGGCGGCGCGCAGGCCGAGCACGGGCAGCGGGCGGGAGGCGGCGAGCAGCGCGGCGGCGCGTTCGACCGGCGCGGGATCGGCGAGGACCTCGGCGAGCCGGCGCAGGTTCTCCATCTCCCCGGCCACGGCCTGCTGGTACTCGTTGGGCTCGCTCTCGGTCGTCCCGGTCGCGGGCGGGACGGTCTCGCGCAGGTGACGGCGCAGGGCCGGGTAGCCGTCGAAGCCGAGGGCGACGGCGAAGCGGGTCACCGAGGGCTGGCTGACCCCGGCCAGTTCCGCGAGTTCGACGCTGGACAGGAACGGCACCTCGTCCGCCGCCCGCACCATGCAGTGCGCGATCCGCCGCTGGGTCGGGGTGAGCCGCCGGCCCTCGAACAGGACCTGGAGCCGGGCTGCGGGGCTGTCGCTCATGCCATTCAGTTAAGCAGAGTCCTGCATGGATGTATGCGGAACCGGAGAGGAAGGTGCGGGGGCGGAGAAAATCCCTGAGAAGGACGGGATTGGGCGGGTCCGGAAGCGGGCAGGGGTCGGAGCGGCAAAGAATTACCAACCGGCACAAATCCCGCACTCTGACCCGGTACGGGCTGACGGAAGGAGACCGCATGTCCTCGAAGCGACGCCGCAAGAAGAAGGCGCGCCGCAAGAACGCGGCCAACCACGGACGCCGGCCCCAGAGCTGAGCGAAGGGCCCCGGGCGGGCCCGTTCGGGAGAGGGGGGGGGGGGGGGGGGTGCCCCCCCCCCCCCCCCGCCCGCGGGCGGCGGGGGGGGGGGCCCCGGCGGGCCCGCGCCCCCCCCCCCCCCGGGGGGGGGGGGGGGGGGGGGGGGGGGGGGGGGGCGGGGGGGGGGGGGGGGGGGGCGGGGGGGGGGGGGGGGGGGGGGGGGGCCCCCCCCCCCCCCCCCCCCTCTCGCGTACGCGCTGCCGGGTGGTCACCGCGAGGGACCGGCCGCCGCCCCACGACGGGCGAGGGCGGCGGGGAGCACGCTCGCGGTCACGGCGAGCACCGCGCACGCGCCGGCCGTCGTGGCGAGCGCCGCCCACGGGAGGGCGAGGGTGACGGGCGCCGACTGAAGCGCCATCGCGCCCCACAGCCCGCCCAGCCCCACAGTTGCCGCCCCGCCGCCGTGATCCGCTGGAACGGCTCAGTCCGCGCGAACGGGAGGTGCTGGCGCTGGTCGCCGAGGGCCGGTCGAACGCGGCCGTCGCCCGTGAACTCGTCGTGTCCGAGGCGGCCGTGGGCAAGCACATCGGCAACATCCTCACCAAACTGGACCTGCCCCCGGCCGCCACGACCCACCGCCGCGTCCTCGCGGTCCTCGCCTATCTGCGCGCCTGACAGGGGCCGGGGCCCGAAAGGGGGGGTAGCCCCCGTGTGCGGAAAGGCCCCGCTGCATAGCGTTTGCGGCATGGAAGCCCATGACCAGGAGCTCAGGAAAGAGCTGAACGCGACCCTCCAGGCGCGCCGCGAGCTGGGCGAGGACTACGACTCCGCGCTCGTGGAGTCGTTCCTGGAGAAGGTGGACCAGCGGATCGACGGGACGGTCGACCGGCGGGTGCGCAGGCAGCTGGCCGAACAGCAGATGGTCGTCGCGCGGGGCAGCGCCGCTCCGCCGGCGGGGCTGCCGGCGGGCCGCTGGTTCCACCGCTTCGGCTTCGGCGCCGTCTCGCTCGTCCTGGCGATCCCGCTGTCCGCGATCGGCGCGAGCACCGCGCACCTGCCGGGCCTGATCGTGGCCTGGGGCGGGATCGTCGGGGTGAACCTCGCGCACGCGGCGCACCACGCGCCGTGGTCGCGGCACTCCGGCCGCGAACGCGGCGCGCGGACCGGGCAGGACTCCCCCTGGGAGGAGTGAAGGGCCGGGGCGCGCGCCTCGCGCCCGCGTCACGGCGGGGCGGTGAAGGGCCGCGCGGGGGAACGAATGACCGATACGCGGGGACCGCCGCACCCCCGTTGAACGGGGGGCGGGACGACGGCGGTCCCCGCGGGGGACGCGGGCCGGGTCAGGGCCGGGCCGCACGTCCTAGGCGTCCTTGGAGGTCCGGGAGCCGCTCCGGAGGTTCCATGGCGCCGTTTCGGTCGCCGGCCAGAAGGGGAGCCGCTCCCTTCCTGCCGACACCCACTAATGTGCCGGACGCGTGTTAACCGGGTGCTGCGTCGACGTGACGCCCTCGTACCACTTGCGCGAGAAGTTCGAACATACGGGCGAACGAAGAGTCAACGCGCGGTGAACGCGCAGGACGATCACCGCGTACGGGACCATTCCGCGCGTACCTCGCAGCACCTCGCCGCGCCGCGCCGCGCGGGGCCACGGGCCGGGACCGGCGACGCGGCCGGGCGCTGCGGCGGCCACGGTCCGGCCCGGCCCGCCGCAGCGCGCCGCTCCCCGGCTCCGGGACTACTTCCCGGCCTCGCGGGCGAGGAAGGCGAGGAGGTCCTGGCGGCTGACGACCCCGGTCGGCCTGCCCTCGACGAGGACGATCGCCGCGTCGGCGGTACCGAGCACCGCCATCAGGTCGGAGACGGGCTCGCCGGAGCCGACCTGCGGCAGCGGGGAGGACATGTGCCGCTCCAGCGCGTCGTCCAGGGTGGCGCGGCGGGCGAACAGCGCGTCGAGCAGTTCGCGCTCCACGACGGAGCCCACGACCTCGGCCGCCATGACGTCCGGGTGACCGGCGCCGGGCTTGACGATGGGCATCTGCGAGACGCCGTACTCGCGCAGCACCTCGATGGCCTGCCCCACGGTCTCCTCGGGGTGCATGTGCACGAGGGAGGGCATCGGCCCCTCCTTGTACTTGAGCACGTCACCGACGAGCGGGTCGCCGCCCGCGTGCTCCAGGAAGCCGTAGTCGTTCATCCACTCGTCGTTGAAGATCTTGCTGAGGTAGCCGCGACCGCTGTCCGGGAGCAGGACCACGACGACGTCCTCGGGGCCGAGGCCGCGCGCGACCTCCAGGGCCGCCACGACCGCCATCCCGCAGGAGCCGCCGACGAGCAGGCCCTCCTCCTTGGCGAGCCGGCGCGTCATCTGGAAGGAGTCCTTGTCGGACACCGCGACGATGCCGTCCGCGACGGTCCGGTCGTAGGCGGTGGGCCAGAAGTCCTCACCGACGCCCTCGACGAGGTACGGGCGCCCCGAACCGCCCGAGTAGACGGAGCCCTCCGGGTCGGCGCCGATCACCTGGACCGCGCCGTCGGAGACCTCCTTGAGGTAGCGGCCGGTGCCGGAGATCGTCCCGCCGGTGCCCACCCCTGCCACAAAATGGGTGATTCTGCCCTCGGTCTGCTTCCACAGCTCCGGACCCGTGGAGTGGTAGTGGGAGAGCGGGTTGTGCACGTTGGAGTACTGGTCCGGCTTCCAGGCGCCGGGCGTCTCGCGCACGAGCCGGTCGGAGACGTTGTAGTACGAATCGGGGTGCTCGGGGTCCACGGCGGTCGGGCAGACGACGACCTCCGCGCCGTAGGCCCGCAGCACGTTGATCTTGTCCGTGGACACCTTGTCGGGGCACACGAACACGCACTTGTACCCCTTCTGCTGCGCCACGATGGCGAGCCCGACGCCGGTGTTTCCGCTGGTCGGCTCGACGATGGTGCCGCCGGGGAGGAGTTCCCCGCTCTCCTCGGCCGCCTCGATCATGCGCAGCGCGATGCGGTCCTTCACGGAGCCGCCGGGGTTGAAGTACTCGACCTTGGCCAGGACCGTGGCCTGGATTCCCGTGGTCACCTGATTGAGCTTCACCAGCGGGGTGTTGCCGACGAGGCTGATCATCGAGTCGTGGAATTGCACCGTTGTCTCCGGGCTCCGTGTAAGGGCTCGCTATGGGTGTCGCCAGCCTACGGGGACCACCCGGTGTTCACGGTCCGGCCGCCCGGACCGCGATTGGCGCACCTCCCTCACGGGGCATGGAGTGAATGTACGGCTACGAGGAGGTGCTGCGTCGCATGTCGTCCAGGGCGAGGGTGGCACGGCGGATCGCCGCGGGAGCGGCGTACGGCGGTGGCGGGATCGGGCTGCTGTCGGCAGCCGGGGTCGGGCTGGTCCTGGCCGAGGTCCAGTTGGCGAAACGCACGGTGGGCACCGGCGAGATGGTGGTGCCGCCGCACGCGGACGGGCGGTACGGCAGGACCCTGTCGGCGCTCGCTCTGAACGAGGTCGCGCGGGAGGGTCCGGGCAGCGGGCCGGGCGCCGCGGCGAGCGCGGGCACGGAGGAGCCGCTGCGGTTCGCGATGCTCGGGGACTCGCTCGCGGCCGGACAGGGCGTGTACCGGGCCCGGCAGACCCCGGCGGCGCTGCTGGCCTCGGGGCTCGCGGCGGTCGCGGAGCGCCCGGTGGACCTGCGGAACGTCGCGCTGCCCGGGGCCCGCTCGGACGACCTGGACCGCCAGGTCTCGCTGATCGTGTCCGATCCGGACGGGGTGCCCGACGTGTGCGTCCTCATGATCGGCGCGAACGACGTGACACACCGGATGCCGGCGACCCAGTCCGTTCAGCTGCTGAGCGCGGCGGTACGGCGGCTGCGTACGGCGGGGGCGGAGGTCGTCGTCGGCACGTGTCCCGACCTGGGCACGGTCGAGCCCGTGTACCAGCCGCTGCGCTGGCTGGCCCGGCGTGTGTCCCGGCAGCTCGCCGCGGCGCAGACCATCGGCGTCGTCGAGCAGGGCGGCCGCACCGTCTCCCTGGGCGACCTGCTGGGCCCCGAGTTCGAGGCGAACCCGAGAGCCATGTTCGGCCCCGACAACTACCACCCCTCGGCCGAGGGCTACGCGACCGCGGCGATGGCCGTCCTGCCGACCCTGTGCGCGGCGCTGGGCCTGTGGCCCGAGGAGGAGCACCCGGACGTCACCCGCCACGAGGGCTTCCTCCCGGTGGCGAAGGCGGCGGCCGAAGCGGCCTCCGAGGGCGGCACCGAGGTCACTGCCGTACCGCCCTCCCCGGGCCGGGGGCCCCTGGCCCTCCTCAAACGCCGCCGCCGCGACCGCATCCACCCGGAGGAGGACCAGGGGCCCGCACCACGCCCCCACCAGGAACCCACCGCCTCCGGCCCCACATCCAGCCCGTCCGGCGCGTGAGGACCGGGGGTGCGGAGGTTTCGGGGGTGGAGCCCCCGGTCCCCGCCCCCACCGCTCCCACGGCCCTGAGCAACCGCTTAGAAATGCGTGACGCGTCACAACCCGCGCCTGATGACCGCGAGCCAACCGACCGGTAACTTCACCAGGGCCCGACTGTTTCTCCGACAGGAGCCGTGATGCCCGAAGCCGTGATCGTCTCTGCCGCCCGGTCCCCCATCGGCCGTGCCTTCAAGGGTTCCCTCAAGGATCTGCGTCCGGACGACCTGACCGCGACCATCATCAAGGCCGCGCTCGACAAGGTGCCGGAGCTGGACCCGCGCGACATCGACGACCTGATGCTCGGCTGCGGCCTGCCGGGCGGCGAGCAGGGCTTCAACCTGGGCCGGATCGTGGCCGTACGGATGGGCATGGACCATCTGCCGGGCTGTACCGTCACGCGCTACTGCTCGTCCTCGCTCCAGACCTCCCGCATGGCCTTCCACGCGATCAAGGCGGGCGAGGGCGACGTCTTCATCTCGGCGGGTGTGGAGATGGTGTCCCGGTTCGCGAAGGGGAACTCCGACAGCCTGCCGGACACGCAGAACCCGGTGTTCGCGGAGGCACAGGCGCGGACCGCGAAGGTCGCCGAGGAGGGCGCCGACAGCTGGCACGACCCGCGCGAGGACGGCCTCTTCCCCGACCCGTACATCGCGATGGGCCAGACGGCGGAGAACCTGGCGCGACTCAAGGGGGTGACGCGCCGGGACATGGACGAGTTCGGGGTGCGTTCGCAGAACCTCGCCGAGCAGGCCATCGCGAAGGGCTTCTGGGAGCGCGAGATCACCCCGGTCACGACGCCGGACGGCACGGTCGTGAGCAAGGACGACGGTCCGCGCGCGGGGGTCACCCTGGAGGGCGTGGAGGGCCTGAAGCCGGTGTTCCGCCCGGACGGCTACGTCACGGCCGGCAACTGCTGCCCGCTCAACGACGGGGCGGCCGCGCTCGTCGTCATGAGCGACACGAAGGCGCGTGAGCTGGGCCTGACGCCGCTGGCCCGCATCGTGTCGACCGGTGTCTCGGGGCTGTCCCCGGAGATCATGGGCCTCGGCCCGGTCGAGGCGTCGAAGCAGGCGCTGAGCCGCGCGGGCCTGAGCGTCGGGGACATCGATCTGGTCGAGATCAACGAGGCGTTCGCGGCGCAGGTCATCCCCTCGTACCGCGACCTCGGCATCGACCTGGACCGCCTGAACGTCAACGGCGGCGCGATCGCGGTCGGCCACCCCTTCGGCATGACGGGCGCGCGGATCACCGGCACCCTGATCAACAGCCTCCAGTTCCACGACAAGCAGTTCGGCCTGGAGACGATGTGCGTGGGCGGCGGACAGGGCATGGCGATGGTCGTCGAGCGGCTGAGCTGAGGCACCCACCCCTCGGCGCGACCGAAGCGGAACGCGGAGAGAAGGACGCGCGGCCGAGTCGGGGCGGAGCGCCCCTCTTGCGCCACCCAGCGTGAGCGTCCCGCCACCCGGCGCCGTCTGATCAATTCGTGACCCGATCTCCCCCGGGATGTGATCTAAATCCCGGGGGAGTTTCGTTTGCCCAGGTCAGCGAGGTTGAAGGGTCAACATCCAGCCGGAAAAAACCTCCCAAATGGTGACGTTACGCACTGACAGGTCAGGCGTTCAGGGCTCAAGCTGTTGTAGAAGTTCGGGGGTCTCGTCGGAATCAGGAGTAACGACAGTGAGCGCCTTGCCTCTTGCCCTGTTGATCGTCACGGCCACCGCCGTCGCGGTCGGTGTCGTCGCCCTCCGCGTCGTGCACGTCCTCCGTCGTGAGATCGCCGCGCTGCGGTCCGAACTGGCCGCGCACGGGCGGCCCGCGGCCCGCCTCGCGGTGCCCGCGGCCCGTGCCGACACCGATGCCATACGCGCGGCGGTCGCCGACGCCCTCGCTGAGGAGCGGGAGCGCGAACTCGCCGAGGCGCGCGCGTTCTGGGCCGCGCAGGAGGCGCGGGACGCCTCCGACGCGCCGTCCCTGCTGGGCGGGGTGGCCGGGCTCGGCGAGGAGCTGTTCGGGCCGCGCGGAAGCGAGACGGCCGGGGCCGACGGCCTCTTCGGCGAACTGGGCGAGCCGGGCGGAGCGGGCGAGGCGTCCCTCGCCTACGAGTACGACCTCGCGGACCCCGACGCGGTGTCCGGGGGCGAGGCCCAGGACCGCGGGTTCCCCGCCGACTCCCCCGAGCTGGCGGCGGCCCGCAGGCGTCACCCCTCGCACCCGGACTTCGTCCCCTCGCAGCCCTCGCCGATCGGCGACCACGACCTGACGGTGGCGCGCCTGGAACAGCTGGCCGCCGACCGCACGACGCTGTCCGACGTACGCCCGGGTCCGCTCGGCACCCTCGACGTGTACGTCTTCGAGGACGGCACGACGCTGTGCACCACCCCGGGGCACCGGGAGACGGCCGAGCTGCTCGCGGCGGCGGTGCGCGAGGGGCGGGAGCCCTTCCTGCTGGGCGGCTCCGGGGTGTCCGGCGCCTTCGCGCTGACCTTCGGCTGCGGCGAGGAGAACGTCTACCTGCTCGCCGACCGCGTCATCGCCTCCGTCTGAGCCCCGCTCTCGTGGCCCGCCGGCCCCGAGGGGCCCCGCGCCTCATCCGTGCCGGGGTGAGCGGGCCCGTTCCGCGAGCGTGAGGGTGCGGCGGGCGCCCGCGACCACCGCCGCGTCCACGAAACGCCCGTCGGGCAGAGCCAGCGCCCCGGCCTCCCGTCCGGCGGCGGCCAGGGTCTCCCGGGCCGCCTCGACCTCCTGGGGCGTCGGCAGGTAGCACCGCTCGATCACCGGCAGTTGACGCGGGTGGATCGCGGTCCGGCCGAGGAAACCCAGCGACCGCCCCCGTACGCACGAGGCCGCGAGCCCCTCGGCGTCGCGCACGTGCGGGTACACCGACTGCGCGGGCGGCGCGAGCCCCGCCGCGCGGGCCGCCACGACGGCGCGGGCCCTCGGCCAGCCCAGCGCGGCCTCGTCACGCATCCCGAGGTCGGCGCGCAGATCGGCCTCGCCGAGCGCGATCCCGCGTACCGCCGGATCGGCGCTCGCCACGGCGTAGGCGTTCTCGATGCCGAGCGCCGACTCCAGCAGCGGGTACAGTCCGGGCACCGCCGCGGCCGCGCCCGCCTCCTCCCGCTCCCCCAGCAGCCGTACGACGTCCAGGACCTCGCGCGGCCACTCGGTCTTCGGCAGGCGCAGGCCGGCCAGGCCCGGCAGTCCGGACAGCGCCTCCAGGTCCGCGCGGGCGAACGGGCCGGACAGCGCGTTGACGCGTACGTGCACGGCGGCCGGGCCCGGGTGGGGCGCGGACAGCAGCTCGGCGGTCGCGGAACGCGCGTACCCCTTGCGGTCGGGGGCGACGGCGTCCTCCAGGTCGACCAGGACGACGTCGGCGCCCGAGCGCAGCGCCTTGGCGACCACCTCGGGCCGGTCCCCGGGGGCGTACAGCCAGGTGAGGACGGGCTCGTCGGCGGTGCCGGCGGAGGCGGGCGGCGGACTGGTCACGGAACCGGTGCTCACAGCGCACCGCCTTCCCGCAGGGCGGTGATCTCCGCCTCGTCCAGGCCGAGTTCCCCGAGGATCTGCTCGGTGTCGGCGCCGTGCGGCCGGCCCGCCCACTTGACGGCGCCGGGTGTCCCGGAGAGCCGGAAGAGGACGTTCTGCATACGGACCGGCCCCAGCTCCTCGTCCTCGACGGTCGTGATGGTGTCCAGCGCCCGGTACTGGGGGTCGGCCACGACGTCCCGCACGTCGTACACCGGGGCGACCGCCGCCTGTGCCCGCTCGAAGGCGGCGACCACCTCGGCCCGGTCGTGGCGGGCGATCCAGCCGCCCACGGCCTCGTCGAGGGCGTCGGCGTGCTGGGCGCGGCCCGCGCCCGTCGCGAACCAGGGCTCCTCGGCGAACTCGGGCCGGCCCACGAGCCGCACCACCCGCTCGGCCACCGACTGCGCGGAGGTCGAGACCGCGAGCCACTTGCCGTCGGCGGTGCGGTAGGTGTTGCGCGGCGCGTTGTTGGTGGAGCGGTTGCCGGTCCTGGGCTGGACGTAGCCGAGCTGGTCGTACCAGATCGTCTGCGGGCCGAGCACCGCGAGCATCGGCTCGATGATGGCCAGGTCGACGACCTGTCCGTGCCCGGTGCGGTCCCGTCCGGCGAGGGCCGTCATCACCGCGTACGCCGTGGCCAGCGCGGCGACCGAGTCGGCGAGGCCGAAGGGCGGGAGGGTCGGCGGGCCGTCCGGCTCCCCGGTGGTCGCGGCGAAGCCGCTCATCGCCTCGGCGAGCGTGCCGAAGCCGGGGCGCGCGGAGTAGGGCCCGAACTGGCCGAAGCCGGTGACGCGGGCCAGGACCAGCCGCGGGTTGACCGCCGACAGCTCCGCCCAGCCCAGGCCCCACTTCTCCAGCGTGCCGGGGCGGAAGTTCTCGATGACGACGTCGGCGCGGGCGACGAGCCGCAGCAGCACCTCGCGCCCGCCCTCGGTGGACAGGTTCAGCGTCAGGTTGCGCTTGTTGCGGCCCAGGTGCTTCCACCACAGGCCCACCCCGTCCTTGCTGGGGCCGTGGCCGCGCGAGGGGTCCGGCTTCGTGGGGTGCTCGATCTTCGTGACCTCGGCGCCGAAGTCGCCGAGCATGGTGGCCGCGAGCGGTCCGGCGAAGAGCGTCGCGAGGTCCAGGACGCGCAGCCCGTCGAGCGGCCCGGGTCCCGGCGCCGTCGCGGTCCGCCGCGTGCCGGGGGCGGGGCCGGGTTCGCGCGTGCCGGGGTCGGGTTCCTGCGTACGGGGGTCGTGCATGGGCGGTCCTCCAAAGCCTCTGAACTGGTGCCCGGCGGTGGGGCCTTGCGCGGTGGGGGCGGTCAGGGGGACGTGGCGGCCAGCGCCTCGACGTCCGCGCGGGCGGGCATCGACGAGGAGGCCCCGGCCCGTTGCACGGACAGCGCGGAGGCGGCCTGCGCCCAGGAGAGCGCGCGCCGCGTGGGGACGCCCTCGCCGAGCGCGACCGCGAGGGCGCCGACGAAGGTGTCCCCGGCCGCCGTCGTGTCGACCGCGCGGGTGCGGTAGGCGGGGACGAGTAGGGGTTTCGCGCCGCGCCGGGCGTGCAGGCAGCCCCGGGCGCCGAGGGTGACGACCACCTCGGGCACGGCGTCGAGCAGGGCGCGCGCGGCCGCGTGCGCGTCGGGGAGGCCGGTGAGCGTCGCCGCCTCGTGCTCGTTGGGCACCAGCAGGTCGATGACGTTGAGTAGTTCGTCGGGCAGCGGCTGGGCGGGCGCCGGGGTGAGGACGGTGCGCACGCCGTGCCTGCGGCCGGCCCGCGCCCCGTCCAGGACCGCCGCGCAGGGCAGTTCGAGCTGGAGCAGGAGCGCTCCGGACGCGGCGATCGTCTCCTCGTCGCCGTCGACGAGCGAGGTCACGGTGCCGTTCGCGCCGGGCACGACGACGATCGAGTTCTCCCCCGCGTCGTCCACGACGATGTGCGCGGTGCCGCTGGGCCCCGGGACCGTACGCAGCCGGTCCGTGGCCACGCCCGCGCCGGCGAGCACGGAGCGCAGTTCGCCGCCGAAGTCGTCCTCGCCGACCGCGCCGATCAGCGACACCGCGCCGCCCGCGCGGGCCGCCGCGACGGCCTGGTTGGCGCCCTTGCCGCCGGGGACGGTACGGAAGGTGTGGCCCGTCACCGTCTCCCCGCGCTCCGGCGCGACCCGCGTATAGGCCACGAGGTCCATGTTGGTGCTGCCGAGCACCGTGATCCGGGCGGTGCCCGGCGAACCCCCGCCCGCGCGGGCCGGGTTGTCGGCCTCGGTCATGGCGTGCCGCCCTTTCCTGTTCCTGTTCCGGTACCGGCCGGGGCCCCGGTCACCGCGAGCGCGGCGGTGCGGGCGGCCAGTGCGTCGAAGCCGATTCCGTCGAGCCCGGCCACGGTCGTGGCGAGGCGGTTGCGCAGCGGGGCGGTCCACCGCTCGGGGAGCGCCCGGGGTCCGCCCGCGAGCAGGCCGGTCACCGAACCGGCGGTCGCCCCGTTGGAGTCGGTGTCCCAGCCGCCGGACACGACCCGGCACACGGAGCCCTCGAAGTCCCCGTCGGCGTGCGTGAGTCCGGCGGCGAGCAGGGCCGCGTTGGGCAGGACGTGCACCCAGTGGTGGTCGCCGTACTCGGCGTGCAGCCGGTCCACGACGGACGCGAAGCCCTCGGCGCCGCCGGTGGGTTCGGCGCGGGCCGCCTCGATACCGAAGCGCACCGCGCGCGCCAGCCGGGAGCGCGCGGGCACGACGGAGAGTCCCGCCGCGAGCGCCCCGTGGACGTCCGCGCGTCCGCCGGCCGCCTCGGCCACCGTCGCGGCGGCGAACATCGCGCCGTACACGCCGTTCGCGGTGTGGCTGAGGACCGCGTCGCGCCACGCCTGCCCCGCCGCCGCGTACGGGTCCCCGGGGTGGGTCCAGCCGAAGACGTCGGCGCGGATGAGCGCGCCGATCCACTCGCGGAACGGGTTGCGCAGCGCGCCCGTCGCCGGGGGCTCGACCCCGTCCAGGAGGTTGCGGTAGGCGACCCGTTCCGCGGTGAAGGTACGGCCCGCGGGGAGTTCGTCCAGCCACAGCCGCGCGACGTCGGCGGTGGTGAAGCCGTGGCCGTACCGCTCCAGCAGGAGCAGCCCGAGCAGCGGGTAGTTGAGGTCGTCGTCCTCGGGCGCCCCGTCGATGTTCTCGGCGAGGGAGGTGGGGCGGCTGCGGCGGTTCCACGGCCAGCGGGCCGCCGTCGCCGCGTCCAGCCCGGCCTCCGTGAACCACGTGCGCAGCGGCCAGTTGCCGGTCGCGGCGGCCAGCTCCCTGATCCCGGCGAGCGGCAGCTTCTCGACCGGTTTGCCGAGCACGCAGCCCGCCGCGCGGCCCAGCCAGGCCGCCTCCAGGCGGGCGGTGAGCCCGTCGGCGGCCCCGGGCGGCGGGCCGTCCGGACGCGGGCGGGCGCTCGCCGCGGCGCGTACGGCCGCGAGACCGGACGGCTCGTCGGCTCCGGCGGCGGGGGGCGCGGACAGCCCGTCGAGTTCGTCGAGGAGGGTGTGTGCGAGGGCACGCAGCCCGGGGGCGGCGGGGCCGGGCGAGGCGCCCGCTCGCTCCGGCGCGAGATGGCCCCCGGCGGCGAGCCAGCGCCGCTCGACGCGGGCGAGGGCCGCCGGGTCGCGCCCGTCCTGCGCGGCCTGCCGCAGCTCGTGCCCGAGCAGGTCCTCGGGCTGGACCCAGGTCACGCGCAGGGCGGGGCCCGCGCCGGGGCCGGTGGGCGGGTCCGTGGCAGGGCCGGTGCGCGGGGCCGTGCCGGGGCCGGTACGCGGCTCCGCGCCGGGCCCGGTACGCGGCTCCGTGCCGGGGCCGGTGCCCGCCCCGCCCCCGGTGCTCGTCGTCATCGCTGCCCCGCCAGCTCGGTGAAGGCCGTCTCGTGGGCGCGCCTGCGGGCCAGGTCCCGGTCGAAGACCTCGCGGGTGACGGCGGCGAGTTCGGCGGCGGGCGCGAGCAGGTCGAGCCGGCTGGCCCGCGCGACCTCCTCGCTCCACTGCGCGGGGACGCCCTCGGCCCCGTGGAGCACCCCGGCCAGGGCGCCGCTCATCGTCGCGATCGAGTCGCAGTCCCGGCCGTAGTTGACGGAGCCGAGCACACTGCGCCGGAAGTCGCCGCCGCCCACGAGCAGCATGCCGAGCGCGACGGGCAGTTCCTCGATGGCGTGCAGCCGCGAGGGCCTGCGCGCGCCGAGCGAGGGCTGCCGGTAGTGCGGGCCCACCGTGTCGAAGGGCGCGACGGCCTCCCGCAGCGGGACGAGGGCCCGCTCGAAGTCCTCGTACCGGCCGGCCACCTCGCACACCGCCTCTATCGCGGCGCGCGTGCCGTCCTTCGCGAGGTCCAGGGCCGCGCCGACGACGGAGTCCGGGGTGGCGTCCGGCCGGAAAGCCGCGGCCACGGCGGCGGCGAACACCCCGGCCGCCTCCCGGCCGTACGAGGACTGGTGCGGGGCGGCCACCTCCAGCGCCTCCGCGTAGGCGGCGGCCGGATTACCGGCGTTGACGACGCCGACGGGCGCCATGTACATCGCCGCCCCGCAGTTGACGATGTTGCCGACGCCCGCCTCGCGCGGGTCGACGTGCCCGTAGTGCAGCCGCGCCACGATCCACTTCTCCGCGAGGAACACGCGCTGCAAGGGGAGCGCCTCCGCCTCCAGCTCGGGAATCCAGCGCGGGGTGCCGATGAGGTCGGGCACGAGGTGGTCGGCGACGCTGTAGGCGTCGAGGTGGTCGCGGACCTTCGCGTAGACCCGTACCAGGGCGTGTGTCATGAGGGTGTCGTCGGTGACGTGCCCGTCGCCCTTGTGGTACGGCGCGATGGGCCGCGCGGTGCGCCAGTCCTCGTAGAACGGTCCGACGATGCCCTCGACCCGGCCGCCGTGGCGTTCCGCGATCTGCTCGGGGGTCCAGCCCTCCACGGGGCCGCCGAGCGCGTCGCCCACGGCGGCGCCGACCAGGCAGCCGGCGACGCGGTCCTCCAGCGTGAGCTTCATGAGAGGTGGGGTCCTTCCGTGACGGTTTCGCTGACGTGTTCGCTGAGCTCCCCGCCCGCGCTCCCGGCGGCGGCCTCCGCGGCCGGGCCGGTCGCGGCGAGCGCGCTCGCCAGGGCGACGAGGTCGGTCCCGGTCTGCCGGGGCAGGGCACAGCCCGCGAGGGTGCGGCAGGCGTCCCGCCAGGCGCGCGGCAGGGACTCGGCGCCGCTGAGCGCCCCGGCCAGCGCCCCGGCCAGGGCGGGCGCGGAGTCCGCCACCCGGGACAGGCAGGCTGCGGCGGGGACGGCCTCACCGGGCGCCCCGCCGGCGGCGAGGACCAGGGCGAGGGCGACGGGCACGGTCTCGGCGGCGGCGATGCCGTAGCTGTAGACGTGGTCGATGATCTGGTGTTCCAGCACGGGCACCAGCCCGAAGGCGTGGCCTGGCCCGCCCGGTTCCCGCTCGGTGGCGGTACGGGCGAGCGCGACCGCGTGGCGGGCGTTGCGGCCGATCTCCGAACCCTCGGGCAGTTCCCGCAGCGCCGCCTCGACGCAGGCGGCGGCGGGGTGACCGGCGAGGGCCAGGGACACGGCGGCGGCCATCGCGCGCGCGCCGAGCACCCCGTCGCCGTCCTGGGTGTAGCGCGCGTCGTACTCGGCGAGGTCGGCGGCGGCGGCCGGGTCCCCGGGGTGGACGACGGCGAGCACGCAGGCCCGGGTGCAGGCCGCGTCGTCGAAGTAGTGCGGGTTGTCGTGCCCGGTGGCCGGCGGGCGCAGCCCCGCGGCGAGGTTGCCGAGCCCGGCGCGTACCGAGATCCGGGCGCGCAGCGGTATGACGGCCGACTCGACCTCGGGGGCGCGGGCCGCGGCGGCGGAGATCTCCGCCGCGAGCGAGATCCACGACAGGTCGACGGCCGCGCGCACCCGGCGGTCCTTGCTCAGGTCGCTGAGCAGCGTCGCGTGCGAGGCGAGGATCGAGTCGGCGGTGAACGCGGCCCACTCGGCGTCGTCGGAGGGGCCCAGCCGCAGGGGCTCGGGGGGCTGGTTGAGGGCGATGGGCACGGGCAGGGTCGTCGTCGCGTTCTGCTCGGCGAAGGTGTCGAGTTCCCGGGTGAGCCTGCGGGTCCACTCGGGCATCCGCGCGGCCCGGTGCCGGGCGGCGGGCCACCCGGCGGCGTCCCCCGCCGCGAGCCCGAGCAACAGGCCCTCGACGCGGCGCGGTTCGAGGCCGGGAGGGGCGGTGGCCCCGGTGTCCGCCGTGGTACCGGTGGCTTTCGTGGCCCCGGCGGCCCCGGTGTCTTTCACGGTCCCGGCCTCTCCGGTGGCTCCCGTGGCCCCGGCGTCTCCCGTAGCTCCGGCGTCTCCCGTGGCTCCCGTTGTCCCGGCGCCCTCCTTGCTCCCCGCGTCCCCGCCGGTGCCCTCGCGGGGGGTGCGGCCCTCGCGAGGGGTGCGCTGCCCGGTGACGGGGGTGCCGGGAGCGGGCGCGCGGCCCCCGTCCGGACCGGCGTGCGGCACGGGGCCGCGTGCGGCGGCGGGGTCCTCACGCGCGGCCTCGTCCAGGACGGGGCCGCGCTCCCCCGAGGCGGCGGGGCGCGGCTCCCCGCCGGCGCCGGGGGTGCGGGCGGAGGTGGTGCGGATCGTCATGACGCGGCCCGTCCTTCTTCCTCGATGGTGCGGGCCTCCCGGGAGGCGGCCGCGGCGCGCCGGGGGCGCGGCGGGGCGGCCGGGGGTCCGGCGGCGCGCAGCCGGGCGCGTTCCAGGGTCTCGACGCGGTCGCGGTCGGCGCGGTCCCCGTCCCCGTCGGGTACGAGGAGGTCGGCGATGTCGCGTACGTGGTAGCCGGCCATGGCGGGCAGGCAGCTGCCGCGCACCGGTTTGACCGCCCGGGTCCAGGCGCCGGGGATCGCCGCGTATCCGGCGAGGGCCCCCGCGAGCGCCCCGGCCAGGGCGGCGGTGGTGTCGGCGTCCCGGCCCATGTTGACGGCCGTCAGGACCGCGCCGCTGAAGTCGCCGTCGGCGAGGGCGAACGCGCCGAAGGCGAGGCCGATCGCCTCGGGCGCGAGGTCCGTCCAGGGGTAGCCGCCGATGACGACGGCGGAGCGCACCGCGCGTTCCCGCTCCAGCCGGCTCATCGAGGTGTCGAGCCGGGCGCGGCCCGCCGTGGTGACGGCGCGGCGCAGGGAGCGCGCCGTCCAGGAGTCCTCGGGGATGACGGAGAGCGCGGCGGTGACGACGGCCGCGCTGCCGCCGCCCACCATGGCCGCCGCGACCCCGGCGGCGGCGGCCTGACCGCCGTAGATGCCCTCGCCGTCGTGGCTGACGGTGCCGTCGATGGCGACGAGCCTGGCGGCCTCGGCGGGCCGTCCGGCGGCGAACACGCCGAAGGGGGCGGCGCGCATCGCGAGCCCGTCGCTCCAGGCGTGCCGGTGCTGCGCGGTGATCGGCGCGGCGAGTCCGCGCCGCAGGTTCTCCAGGGTGCCGCGCTCGCTGAACCCGGCGCCCCGGAAGGGCCCTTCGTCGCGGTCCGCGATCCAGTGGTGCCACGCGGCCTCGACGTCGGCGGTGGTGAGCGCGGCTCCGTACTCGGCGAGCAGCAGCCCGGAGAGGATCGCGTACTCGGTGTCGTCGGTACCGGCGGGGTCGTCGGTGACGAAGTCCTCGATGCGCCCCCAGCGTTGGCGGATCTGGGAGGGCTTCATGTTCTCGGCGGGCGCGCCGAGGGCGTCGCCGACCGCGAGGCCGGTGAGCGCGCCGCGCGCGAAGTCGCGGGGGCTGCCGGGGGCCGGGGCGGGCCGTCCCGTGCCGCCGGGTGGCGGGGGGCCGGGCGGGCGGCCGGGCGGAGGGGGTGAGGCGGTCGGTGCGCTCATGCTGTGCCGTTTCCTGGTGCGTGGTGCGGGGCGGTGCCGGGTGTCCGGGCGGGGCGGGGAGCGGGTGCCCGTGCCTGCCCAACGGGTGGCGGTCATCGGTGGTAGCGGTCGAAGACGCGATTGCCGTCGCGCACGAGCTTGGTCCGCAGTTCGTCGAGCCCGATCGCCCCGCTGTAGTACCGCTGGAGGGCGGGGGTGGCGATCTTGTCCATCCACTCGGGATAGCCGCGTACGCCGAGCGCGGGTGAGGCGGTGAGGTGTTCCGCGACCTCGACGCCGGTGCTCCAGCCGTCCTTCGCGGTGTTCAGGAGCGGGTCGCGCAGGGCGGCGGTGCCGGTCGGCAGGAGCCAGTCGCCGCGCGCGAGGCGGGCGAGTTCCTTCGTCCGGGTGAGGAAGGCGATGAACTCGACGGCCGCCTCCTTGTGGGCGCAGGACCGCGCGACGGACAGGGTCTGCGGGCTGACGCCCTGGGCCCGGCCGCCGTCGGGCGCGCCGCGTCCCACGGGCAGCGGCAGCGTCACCCAGTCGAAGCCGTCGGGGGCCTGCTGGCCCACCTGCTGGCGGTAGGAGAAGCCGAGCGGCAGCATCGCGTAGTGACCGGCGAAGAAGCCGGGCAGGGTGTCGCCACCGCCCATGCCGAGCCCGCTGGAGGGGGCGGTGCGGTCGGTGTGCACCTGTCGTCTGATGAGTTCGGCGACGGCGGAGTCGGCGGCCTCGAAGCGGACCTCGGTGCGCTCCCCGTCCCGGTGGATGATCCTTCCGCCGGTGCTGAGCGCCATGTTGAGGGTCTGGCTGACGGGTTCCTTCATCGCCCAGGCCACCCCGTAGCGGCTGCCGGTGCCGGAGCGCCGGCGGGTCAGCTCCTTCGCGACGTCCTCGAACTCCTGCCAGGTCCACGGGTGTTCGACGGTGGGCAGGCGGATACCGGCCTTCTCCAGCAGCGGCCGGTTGGCGATCAGGACGCGCGGCTCCTGGAGGAAGGGCACACCGTAGAGCCCGCCGTTGAAGCGCGCGGTGTCCCAGGAGGCCGCGGGTATGCGGCGCCGCAGGTCCGCGGGGAGCAGGCCGGTGAGGTCGGCGAGGTCGCCGCCGGAGCCGAAGTCGGTGAGGTCGCTCGCCTCGTCGTGGATGATGTCGGGCGCCGCCCCGCCCTCGAAGGAGGTGAGGAGCTGGTCGTGGACGTTGGTCCAGGAGCCCTGCACGTAGCGGACCCGGACGGCGGGCCGCCCCCGGTTCCACTGCGCGACGAGCGCCTTGTTGGCGGCGACCGACTCCTTCTGCCAGGCCAGGGACAGGAAGTCGAGCGTGGGAGGGCCGCCGTCCCCGCCGGAGCCGCAGGCGGTGAGCAGGGACGTGGAGGCGGCGGTGGCGGCGGTGGCGGCCGCCGCGCCGAGGAAGGCGCGCCGGCGCATCAGCCCTTCACCGCCCCGTTCATCATGCCGCCCACCAGGCGCCGCTGGAGGAAGGCGAAGAACAGCAGGCTGGGCACGGTCGCGAGGACGGAGGCGGCGGCGAGCGGGCCGAGGTCGGCGGCGCCCTCCGCCCCGAGGAAGTGGGTCAGGATCACGGACATCGTCTGTTTCTCCGGTGACTTGAGCAGGACCAGCGCGAAGAAGAACTCGTTCCACGCGGTCACGAAGGAGAACATGAGGGTCGCCACCAGGCCGGGCGTCAGCAGCGGCAGCACGACGCTGCGCAGGGTGCGCAGCCGGCCGGCGCCGTCCATCGCCGCGGCCTCCTCCAGGGAGGCGGGCACCGCCTTGACGTAGCCCTGGAGCATCCACAGCGCGAAGGGCAGGTTCCACACCACGTAGACGACGATCAGGCCGGGCAGCGAGTCGATCAGCCGCACGTTCTTCAGTACGAGGAACAGCGGGATGATGATGAGGACGAACGGGAACATCTGGCTGACCAGGACCCAGCCGGTGCCGACGCGGCCGATCAGCGACCGGTAGCGCACCATGACGTAGGCGGCGGGTACCGCCACCGTCACCGAGACCAGGGCCGCGACGCCCGCGACGATCAGGCTGTTGAACCCCGAGCGCACGAGTGGCTGCTGGTCGAGCGCCGCGCGGAAGTTGTCGAGCGTGGGGTGCCTGGGCAGCCACGTCGGGTCCACCGAGCCGAGTTCCTGCGGGGACTTGAACGCCGTGGACAGCAGCCACAGCAGCGGGAACCCGAGGAACACCAGATAGCAGACGAGGGCCAGGTACTGCCCCGAACGGCCCGCGAGGCGCCGCGCGGAGGGCCGGGCCCCCGCCCCTCGCGCGGAACGGGTGGTGGTGTGCCGGGAGTCGCTCACTGGTCGTCCCCCTTCAGTCGGTTGCGCAGGAAGACGGTGAGGATGACGGCGACGACCGCGACCATCACGAGGCCCATGGCCGCCGCGTAGCCGAACTGGCCGTAGCGGAAGGCCTCGTCGTAGGCGAAGAGCATGGGCAGCCGGGTCGCGCCGCCGGGCCCGCCGCCGGTCAGGACGTAGACCAGCCCGAAGGAGTTGAAGTTCCAGATGAAGTTGAGCGCGGTGATCGACAGCACGACCGGTTTCAGGGCCGGCCAGGTCACCGTGCGGAAGCGGCGCCACAGCCCCGCCCCGTCCAGCGAGGCCGCCTCGTGCAGTTCCAGCGGCACGTTCTGGAGACCGGCGAGCAGGACGACGGTGGTCTGCGGCATGCCCGCCCACACCCCGACGGCGATGACGGCGGGCAGCGCGAGCGACAGGTCGGAGAGCCAGTCGACGTTGGCGGAGATCAGGTGCAGATCGCGCAGCGTGCTGTTGAGGATGCCCGCGTCCGGGTTGTAGACGAGCCGCCACATGATGCCGATGACGACCTCCGGCATCGCCCACGGCACGAGCGCCAGGGTCCGCGCCAGCCAGCGCAGCCGCAGGTTCTGGTTGAGCAGCAGCGCGAGCCCCAGCGACATGAGGAACTGGAGCACGGTCACACACACCGCCCAGACCAGCCCGATCCGGAAGGAGTCCCAGAACAGCGAGTCCAGCCGCAGGTCCGCGAAGTTGTCCAGCCCCGTCACCGAGGTGCCGCGCGCGCTGCCGGACTGCGCGTCGGTGAACGCGAGCGACACCCCGTACAGCAGCGGCCCCACGCTCAGCACGAGGATCGGTATGAGCGCGGGCAGCAGCAGGAACCAGCCGTCCCGGTCCAGGCCGAGCACGCGCCGCCGCGCGGCGGGCGTCCGGGGCGGCGCGAGCCCCGCACCGGTACCGGTGCGGCGCGTGGGCCGCGAGCCGGGCCGCGCGCTCACGCCGCGCCGCCGGGAACGGGCGCCGAGGAGCCCCGTACGACCAGCCGGGGCGCCACCGTCTCGCAGCGCACCGGGCCGCCCGGCGGGGCCTCACCGCCCTCCAGCCGGGACACGAGCATCCCGGCGGCGATCCGGCCGCGCTCGGCGGAGCCCAGGTCGACGCTGGTCAGCAGCGGCCAGCTCGCCCGCGCCAGCTCGCTGTCGTCCATGCCGACCACCGCGAGGTCACCGGGGATGTCGAGCCCCCGGTCGTGCGCGGCGTGGGCGGCACCCAGGGCGAGCTGGTCGTTGGCGCAGAAGATCGCGTCGACCGAGGGATCGGCGGCCAGCAGCCGGTGGGCGGCGGCGGCCCCCGCCTCGATGCCGAACTCGGTCGTCTCGACGAGCGCGGGCTCCGGCTCGCGCCCCGCCCCGGCGAGCGCCTTGCGGTAGCCGAGCAGCCGGCTCGCGCCGGGCACGGTGTCGGCGGGCCCGTTGACGAAGCCGATACGGCGCCGCCCGCCCTCCAGCAGATGGCGCACGGCGAGCACCGCGCCGGACACCGAGTCGGCGCGCACGCTGTCCACGGCGGTGCCCTCGGGCAGCGTTCCGATCACGACGATCGGGCGGGTCGCCTCGCGCAGCGCGGCCAGATGCTCCTCGGTGACCCGGATCGGGCACAGGATCAGCCCGTCGCTGGTCCGGTCGGCGAGGCTGCGCACGACGCTCAGCTCGTCCTCGGCCACCGCGTCCGTGGAGTGCAGCAGCAGCCGGTAGCCGAGCGGCTTCGTGACCGCCTGGATCTCCCGGACCATCGAGACGTACGCCGGGTTGCCGATGTCCTGCATCGCGAAGGTGAGCTGCCGGGTGCGGCCGCCCTTGAGCGAGCGCGCCACCGCGTTGGGCACGTAACCGAGTTCGGCGGCCGCCCGCTCCACCCGCCGCACGGTGTCGGGCCGTGCCCCGAGCCCGTTCAGGACCCGGGAGACCGAGGCGATCGACACACCCGCGCGCCGGGCGATCGTCTCCACGGTCGGCGGACTGGTTGATCCCGTCATCGTCGCCCCTTTGCTGACATGACACCCTGCTGAAAACGTTTACAGCCCCGGCCCCGAGGAGGCCCGGACGGGAGGTTTGTTTCGGCCATGTTGCGGACGCCGACGGTGTGACGTCAACCAATTGTGGCCCGCGTCACTCGTGGTGGGGGCGGTGCGGGTGGGCGTACGGGAGCGCGGGGACGCGAGTGCGCGGGGGCGCGAGGTGCGGGGGGTACGGGCTCCGTGCGGGGGTGCGCGGGGCGCGTGAAGGGCGCGGGGCGGGCGGGGCGTGCGAAGGGCGCCGGGCGGGCGGGAAGCCGCAGCGTGGCGCCGCGGCCGGCGAGTAGCCGCAGCGTGTGGCCACAGCCGGCGAGAAGCCGCGACGCGCGACCACAACCGACCGGCCGTGGCGGGTCAGATCCCGGCGCGCTGCTGTGCCTCCTCGACGAGGGCGGCGGCCTCGACGACCTCGGCGGGCTGGCGCAGCACCTCGGCGAGATCGTGGGCGGCGACGACGAGCTGGTCGGCTACGGCGAACATGCCCGCGTCCGGCATGACCCGGACCTCGGCCGCCGGGTCCTCCAGGTGCTGGGCGCGGGCGGACAGCGCACGGGCGAGTTCGAGCGCCTCGGCGGCGGCCCCGCGCTGGAGCCTGCTCTGCGGGGCGGCGCGCAGCCGGTCGGCGAAACGGTCCGCGGCGGAGGTGAACGGTGTCGTATCAAGCACCCCGCGACCCTACGCGCCGCCCCGCGACCCTCGCCAACGACGCGAGCCCGCGGCACCGTGCCGGGAGGGCCCGGCCCCGCCGGCCTTGCTCAGGCCCCGGTGCCGCGACCGTTCCCCGAGGGGACCCACCGCGACCTGCCCGCCCGCGTCCCCGGACGCGCCGGCCGCGAGGTGCCCGACTGGCCGCCGGCCCTGGACGGGGGACCGTCGCCAGGACGGTTCGGGCGGAAGGTGAGCCGGCTGCGCGACGAGCAC
>NZ_JBIAFO010000003.1:475080-479026 GCF_042869355.1 Streptomyces sp. NPDC007088 | reverse complement strand
GGCGAGCACGGCGAGCACGGCGAGCACGGCGAGCACGGCGAGCACGGCGAGCACGGCGAGCACGGCGAGCACGGCGAGCACGGCGAGCACGGCGAGCACGGCGACAACGCCGGCTTCCCCGACGCCGCCTGTCCCCGCACCACACCCGCGGTCCGGACCGGGGCCCGGCGGCGACCACCGCGTCCCCGGACACACGGAAGGGCCCGCGGACCCCGGAACGTGCTGGTGGTCCGCGGGCCCTCCCGCGTACGGATCGGCGCTGCCGCCGCACCGCTGTGACAGGTCAGTCGTTGCCCTGGAGGATGGCGATGAGCCGCAGGAACTCCATGTAGATCCACACCAGGGTCAGCGTCAGGCCGAAGGCCGCGAGCCAGGACTCCTGACGCGGGGCGCCGTAGCGGATGCCGTCCTCGACCTGCTTGAAGTCGAGGGCGAGGAAGCAGGCGCCGAGCAGGATGCCGATGATCCCGAACATGATGCCGAGGCCACCGCTGCGGAAGCCGAGACCGTCCCCGCCGCCGAACACGGCGAACAGCAGGTTGACCGCCATCAGCAGGACGAAGCCCATGGCGGCGGCCATGACGAAGCCGTAGAACCGGCGGTTGACCCGGATCAGGCCCGTCTTGTAGGCGACGAGCACCCCGACGAACACGGCCATCGTGCCGAGCACCGCCTGCATGGCGGCGCCGCTGGCGATGTGGGTGTCGACGACGTTGCTCACCACGCCGAGGAAGACACCTTCGAGGGCGGCGTAGGTGAGGATGAGCGCCGGCGCGGCCTTGCGCTTGAAGGACTGCACGAGGCCGAGGACCATCGCGACCAGCCCGAAGCCGATGGCGATGCCGTAGGACCTGTTGAGGTGGGCCTCGTCCACCGGCAGCAGCGCCCAGGCGAGGGCGGCCGTGACGATGAGCGTGCCGAGGGTGCCGGCCGTACGGACGACGACGTCGTCCATGGTCATGCGGTCGGCGATGGGCGGCGCCTGCGGGACGCCGTGCTGCACGTCCGCCTGGGCGTAGGGGTTGTTCGCGTACGGGTTGGCGGGCGCGTCCGCATAAGGGGTGCCGCCCGCGTACGGACCTGTCGCGGTCCCCACGGCGGGTCCCCCGGCCTGCGGCGCCGCGTTGAACCCCGCGTAGCCGTTGTCGCGGCTGAACCCCCGTCGCGAGAAGACCGGGTTACTGCTCCTCATCTCACTCCTCCATGGCCACCCTGTGTGGCCTTGCGCCCAGAGTAATGCGTAGGCAAAAGAAACACCCTAGTGCTCGGGGAGGATCTTTCCCCCGCCTTGACGTGAAAACGTCCGGGACACGCTCCGTGTTCCCGCCGCTGCGGGGGGGCGGCGCGCGGCGCGTCGGCGGGGGCCGTACGGGGGTTACCCGTACGGCCCGCCCGTCAGCCCGTCGTCAGCCCGTCGTCAGCCCGTCGCCCGGAAGGCGATGACCGCGATGTCGTCCTTGCCCGCGCGCACATGCGCGACGACGTCCCGGACGAGGGCGTCCAGGGGCCGGCCGTCCCGGTGCAGCGCCTCGACGCTCCGGCGCAGGTGCGTGATGCGGTCGGTGATCCTCGCCTCCGGGATCTCCACGAGCCCGTCCGTGTAGAGGAGCAGCGTCTCGCCCTTCGCGAGGAAGAGCTTCGTGCTGCTCCGGGCCTGCCCTGTCGGGGCGCACAGCGGCGGGTCGGGCTCCTCCTCGCCGAGGCAGTCGACGGGTCCGGCCGCGCGCAGCAGCAGGGGTGGCGGGTGGCCCGCGTTGGCGAGCGTGACGTGCCAGCCCTGCCCGGGGGCCGGGTACAGGAGCGCGTGGACGGTGGTGACGAGTGACGCGGTGCCCAGGCCCTGGACCATGCCGTCGAGGCGGTCCAGGGTGCGGGCGGGGTCGGCGTGCGGCCCCGCGTCCCAGGCGAGGCCGCGCAGCATGCTGTTGACGCTGCCCATCGCGGTCGCGGCGTCCAGGTCGTGCCCCGCGACGTCGCCGATCGAGAGGGCGACGGCCCCTTCGGGCAGCCGGGTCGCGTCGTACCAGTCGCCGCCGACCTCGGCGGCCGCGTTGGCGGGAACGTAGCGGGCGCGGATCTCGGCGTCCGCGAGGTCGGGGACGGCGGTGAAGAAGGAGCGTTGCAGGAGGAGAGCGGTCTCACGGGTACGTTGCAGTTCCAGCGTGCGGCGCAGGGGGCGGCCGAGTCCTTGCAGGACGTCCTGGAGCACGCGCAGCTCGGACTCGCTCGGCGGCGGGTTGCCCAGGCAGTTGGCGGCGCTCGCGATGGCGACGACGCGGCCCTCCACGACGACGGGGAGCAGCGCGAGGCTCGTCGCCCCGGCCTCGCGCAGCCACGCCCGCGAGACGGGCGAGATCTTGTCCTCGGGCGGTGCGCCGGCCGGGAAGGTGATGAGACGGGGCTCGCGGTCGCGCAGGACGACCTCGGCCATGTGCCCGAGGGTGAATCCGTCGCCGAGCGGCGGGAGCGGGGGCAGGCCGGGGGCGAAGGCGACGCGCTCGGCGGGAACGGCGGAGCGCGCGGCGAGCGCGGACGGTGCCGTGGCCCCTTGGACCTCGAAGACGGCGATCGAGTCGGCGAGGTCGGGCACGACGACGGTGGCGGTCGTCCGGAACGCCTCGGACAGGTCGCGAGCCGTGGAGACCTCGGCCGCCATCCGGCCGAGCAGGCGCTCGCGCGTGCCGGCGACCCACTCGTCCTCGGCGTCCGCGACGGTGCCGACCCATTCGAGCAGCCCGTCCGCCCGCCCGACGGACACCGCGGTGATCCGCAGATGCCGGTACAGCGGCGCGCCCTCGCCGACGCGTAGACGGACGACGCAGGTGAAGTGGGCGGCCTCGGCGCTCGCCTCGTGCCAGGCGCGGGTGAAGCGCTCCCGGTCCTTCGGGTGGACGGCGTCGAGCCAGTCCTCCCCGTCCCCCGGCAACGCGATCCCTCCGGCGTCCTCGGCCCCGGAGAGCCTGGTGACGCGGCCGGTCGGGCCGCGCGTCCAGACGACCTGCGGGACGGCGGACAGCAGTGCCTGGTAGCGCAGTACGAGCGAGTCGTTGTCCAGGGGCCGCTCGCCGGGGTCCGCTTCCCCGGCGCCCTCCTCGCCCGCGTCCGGGAGCGCCTGGGCGAGCAGGAGCAGTGGCGGAGGGCCTTGTGCCGGCCGCAGGGGCAGACACAGCAGGACGACGGGACCGAACGGGTCCCCGTCGTCCCCGGTGCCGGCCGGCAGCGGGACCCGCTCCGAGCGGCCCGTACGGCGGGCCCGGTCCAGTGCCGCGCGCAGGGGCCCCGGGGGAACGGGGCCGCCGGGCGGCGCGAAGCGCGGCCCCGTGCGCTCGGCGAACGCCGGGTTCGCGTCCGTGAGGGTGTACGCGTCGCCCTCGACCAGCGCGATACCGGTCAGGACGTGCCGCAGCCCCGGAAGGCCCCGGGTGTCCTCGCCGCCGATCTCCCGCTCTTCGCTCACCACCTCAGAATCCCCCGCTCCCCCCACCCCTGCAATCGAGACGGGCGCGGGGGCCGTGGCGGGGCGGGCTCGGTCGGCACACCGTCGGCGCGGATCGTGCTGGTGCCGGTCGTCCCTGTCGGCGTCGGCCGCCGCCGCGGTCCTGCCCGGCGCCCGCCCGCTCACCGCGATCGGCCACACCGGCACCGTCGTGGCCCGGCGCCAGGTCGCCGACGGGAGCGGTGAGATCCGCGCCCTCCCCCTGGAGGAACATCCGCCTGGACCACGGCGAGCGCCCCATGGCCCACCACCGCCATCAGCTCCGCCGGCTGAAGAACCGCGCGTTCGCGCCCATCGGCTACCCCGACGCGGAGCAGGTCCTCCAGGTCGCGCGCCGCGCCGGGCCGCCCGCCGCCCCTCACGCACGCGAGCGGGGGGGGGGGGGGGGGGGGCCGGGCGGGGGCGCGGGGGCCGCCGCCCCCGCCGGCCGGCGGGGGCGGGCGCGCCCGC